>DKFC01000055.1 GCA_002452745.1 Firmicutes bacterium UBA6806 | reverse complement strand
AGTGAAAAAACGAGGAGGCTTTTATGAAAATTTGTCAAAGCTGTGGGATGCCCATGGCAAAAGAAGAGGATTTCGGAAAGAACAAAGACGGCTCAAAAAACGAGGACTACTGCATTTACTGTTATCCAAATGGTGAATTTAACAACCCTGACGAAACTATGGAAGAGATGATTGAGACCTGTGTTCCCTTTATGGTTAAAGAAGGTCACGACGAAAAAGCTGCCAGAAAGTATATGACGGAGACGCTTGGCAATTTAAAACGATGGAAACAATAAAATCTGATATACTGGATATGGAGGTGTAATATCCAGTATGACAGAAAAAAAGAGACAGAAGAAAAAAATAGATTCGCCAAAATTGCCTACAAAATTAGGTGATGCTACATGGGAACTAATCGACCTTGAACCAGAAGCCATGATTTGTGATTTAAAGATTTCTGGCGGCGATTTATCCAGTGCATATGAAAATCTGTACATCAGAAGATGCAGGGTGATGAACAGCTCATTCAAGGAGGCAAAGTTTTATAAACTAGATCTTGAAGATGTGATCTTTGAAGGTTGTGATTTTTCGGGGACAGATTTATCTGGCGTTTCCATTCAGCGATGTCAGTTTGTGGACTGTCGAATGACAGGTACGAACTTTAGTGATGCTGTTTTTATGAATTTACAAATAATCAATAGTATTTTGAGTTATGGGAACCTTAGGTTTACAACTTTTAAACGGGCACTGATATCCAACTCAAAAGCTGATTTTTGCGAATTTCAGTCATCTAAATTTCAAGAACTCGAAGCCGAAAATGTCAATTTCACAGGAACTCAATTCTCTGGAACGAGTTTAGAGGGCGTGGATTTTAGAACGTGTGAAGTGGAGGGAATCGGTTTTCGGTTTGAAGATATAAAAGGTGCAATGATTTCGCTCGAGCAATCTGCCGTCATTGTCAAAATGTTTGGCGTTAAAGTTGAGGATTGACAATAAGAAGGCTAAACGGGTATGATAATGGTAAAGTATATTTGCAAAGGGGAATCCGCTCTATCATGTGTATCATCGTACGCGCTTAAATCTGTTGAAACTAAACATCTCAAAGTGAACCGCTAAATGCGGGGTTTTGTGATGCGAAATGGATTTAAAGTCGATGATTGGCGTTGTGTCTGCTTTTAGCGAACAAGCTACGGTCTATTAGACTGTGGCTTTTTTTATTATACACGCCAAATATATTTTGGAGGAACACATGAATAGGATAATAGAGAAGAATCGGGTTTTGAAGACCCTTTTGGCAACTCAGGGCGTTTCCCTGATTGGTAGTAAAATGACTGGAACAGCAATTGGAATTTGGCTTTTCCAGACAACAGGCAAGGCAACTTACCTGCTGTTGATTCCCTTTTTTAATGAAATTCCAGCATTGTTGACGGGGCATCTTGTTGGGGTTCTCATAGACAAGTGGGAGAGTAAACGATCTATGATTTTAGGGGATACAGGTCAGGCAATTGGAACTGTAATTCTACTGATTTCCATCTTGAAATTTGGATTATTGCCATCGGTACTGTACTTGGTGGTGAGTATTCAAGGGATTTTTTCAGCCATGCAGAGTACAGCAGCAGATGTGGCAGTTTCGGGTCTTATTGTGGATTCCCAGAGGGACAGGGTCAATGGAATCAAGGAAATGCTGTTTCCAGTGGCATCTTTTTTAGGGCCGGTGATGACTGCCGTCTTATATCCACTGGTGCATCTGGAAGGGATTATCGTGGTGGACTTGTTGTCCTTTTTCGTGGCGGTGATAGCTGTATGGCATCTTGAATTACCAAAGATGCCCGCAGAAGAGTCAGAAGGGTCAATCGCTTTTAATGAGGCGCTGAGAGCAGCTCTTGGATATTTAAAGTCAAATCCCGGGCTGTTGATTTTTTTAATTTATATCGGATTCACGAACTTTATGCTAAATGGGCCGCTGGAACTGGTAATACCCTATCTCATGTCGCTGGGTGCCAGCGAAACTCAGGTTTCAGTGATTATGAGTCTCATGGGAGTCGCCACCTTTACAGGCGCAGTTGTCGTCTCAATCAAGAAATGGAGATTTTCAAGGCAAACAGTGGTATTACTGCTGATGATGGGATCTGGCGTGATGATGGTGGGGTTTGGCGTGTCGAGAGAGCTTTCTCTGCTGGGAGTTTTCATCTTTTTCACCATGTTGCCTCTTCCTATGGTGAGTGCATTACTTAAATCCACACTTCAGGCAACTGTACCGCCAAGGCTTCAGGGGAGAGTATTTTCCATTGCATATCAAATCGCCTACGGAACGGCACCCATTTCATTTGTACTGGTGGGACCTTTAGTGGATAACTGGTTAGAGCCAGCTATGAAAAATGGAAAATTTTCACTTGCAAATCAAATCTTTGGAAGTGGAAGAGGCTCTGGAATGGGACTTTTGATTAGTGCTTCAGGTGCTCTGATTTTGCTAGCCTCTCTGTGGATGATTGTAGTTGGAAAAAACACATTTAAGGCAGCTTTAAAAAAATAGCTTGACAACAGAATGACTTGTTTTTATAATAATCTTGTTCGGCAACGAACGAAAGGAAAAGCGATGAGATTTGAATGTGCCATAGGAAAAATCAGATATATATTAGGGCAGGCGGATCGGTTTTTAACACAGAAGATCTCTGAAGAGGGACTTCCGATATTGGTAAACCACATACCACTGTTCTATATACTGCCAGAGGATAAAAGCCATCTTCTCTTTAATGAAGTGGTGGACAGATGGAAGATTTCCAAGTCCTCATTGTCGGATATCATCACCAAATATCAAGGAATAGACATTGTTGAGAAGCGAGAATGCATCTTGGATAAGCGAAGCGTTTATGTGAGCCTTACCGAGAAGGGTCTCGAGGTTAGAGCAAGTCTAAAGCGCTACGAAACGGAATTCCTAGACAAAATGCTGGAGGGAATATCGGTGGAGGAACGGGTTGTTTTGGAAGGTATTTTGGACAAAGCAGTGAAAAATATGGGATATTGCAAGTCGTGCGAGTGATTTACGTCACTTAGTCGAATTTTCAATAGAGAACTCAGTTCCAATGAAAAACGACATTAATGGGGTCAATGAGAAATCAGAGACCTCATTATTAAAGCGAAAATAGTTCGTTCTCGAACGAATGGAAAAAATGAACAGTAACGCTGTTCCAATCAATTAGGAGGATAAGATGAACGAAGTTATAAAGGCGATTAAGAGTAGACGTTCTGTGAGAAAGTACAGTTCGGAGCAATTGAAAAGGGAAGATTTAGATGCAATTATCGATGCTGGACTCCATGCGCCAAGTGCACACAATCAACAATCTTGGCATTTCACAGTCATTCAAAACAAAGAGTTGATAGACGAAATTAACAGTGCGGGCAAGAAAGTCGGCATCAGTCATGAAGATGAATTGATTCAAAAAATCGTGGGTGATCCAAATAGAAATATGTTTTATAATGCGCCTACGCTGGTGGTTGTTTCAGGTAAAGATGGCGCTATGATGCCGAGAGAGGATTGTGCTGCTGCCACTCAAAATATGCTGATTGCAGCTGAATCAATCGGTGTTGGAAGCTGTTGGAATGGCATGGTGAACTTTGCATTTCAAGGGGAAGATAGGCTGACTTTAATCAAGAAAATGGAATTGCCAGAAGGGTACACGCCTTATTATGGATTTACACTGGGGTATAGCGAGCAAAAAGGTGGAAACCCTCCTAAGAGAAAAGAGGGAACTGTCACTTATCTATAAAGCACATGAGCCGTCTCCCTATCTTTCTTGAAGTGAATTGTATATAATAGAGTATACTATATAGTAGAAGATAGGGGGTTGGTAAAATGAAGACAATAAAGGTTGGCATCATTGGATATGGTCTGTCTGGAAGGATTTTTCACGGATTGATTTTGAAAGAAGTGGCGGGCTTTGAAGTGATTTCAGTCTGCACCAAGGATGTGGAAAAACAAAGACAGGCGAAACAGGATTTTCCAAAGGTTAAAATCACTGAGACACCTGAAGACATGATAGCGGATTCAGAGGTTGAACTGGTAATTGTGAGTACACCCAACACATCTCATGCAGATTTGGCAGAGAGTGCCATGAGGGCGGGGAAACACGTCATCGTGGAGAAGCCTTTTACAGTGACTCTTGAAGAAGCCGTCCGGCTGATGGTAATCTCTCAGGAGACTGGACAGCTTATCTCTGTTTATCAGAATCGGCGTTTCGACAGCGATTTTAAAACACTCCAAAAAATTATAGAATCTGGTGAGGTGGGTAAAATTGTAGAGTTCGAGTCTCATTTTGACCGCTTTAGACCTGAGAAAAAAATAAATGCATGGCGAGAAGAAGCACATCCCGGTTCGGGGACATTATATGATCTTGGTTCTCACTTGATAGATCAGGCGTTGGTGCTGTTTGGTCTTCCGGACGAAGTCTACGGCGACTTTGCATCACAGCGAAACGGTGTTGTCGAAGATCAATTTGAAATCATCTTGTACTATAACCAATTGAAAGTGACGCTCAAAGCGGGAAATTTAGTCAAGGAACCACTGCCTAGATTCATCCTTTTGGGTGATGAGGGTGCTTTTGTGAAATATGGCCTAGATGTTCAAGAGGGTGCGCTTAGAGAGGGCTTGATTCCCACTGACGAGATGTGGGGTGTTGAACCTGAATCTCAGTATGGCGTCCTCAACACGCAAACAGATCGAAAGGTGATTAAAAGTGAAAAAGGTGATTATCGCACATTTTATAGGGCAATTTTTGAAGCCATTTCAGAGGGAAAAAGCCTGCCTGTTACAGCGGAGGAAGGTGCCAATGTGATTAAAATCATCGAGGCAGTTATACTGAGTCAAAGAGAAAAGAGACGGATAGAGCTATAGAATTCAGAGCTGTGAGATTTCACAGCTTTTTTTTAATAGCTCTTCGGATGGTTATTTCATGAGAGCCTAAAGGTTTCGAAAATCTACAAAGTGGGTATGGATGTTTAAATGGCGTGAAAGATATTGACATCACATGCTTTTACAAGTAGAATGAAGTATTCATAAAGACGATGAGGATTGTTCACCATACAGCAAGCGACGCCATCTATGCAATTGAAATGATACTCGACGTCTATGAGGATAAGCTAAGGCTATCCATAAAATGTTTCTACAAAGTACGCTAGGGTGCTTTGAGAAGTCTTTTAACCATAAAACAAATTATAAGGGGGTAAAACATGAAGAAGAAATTAAGCATGATTATTTCCGTACTGGCTATTATGATGTTCACGATCACAGGTTGTGGGTCGAAAGATGCCGGAAATACAGCGGATAATGCTCAAACAACAGGTACTGAACCAACAGATGCGGCAGCACAGACAGAACCTGCCGAAGCAAAAGAACTCTTTGTTTTGGGAATAGATGGCGATCCCACAAACAATATTAACGCAACAACCGCCAGCGGTCGTTATGACCTCATGGCGACAAAGGCGATGTACTCGCCGCTGTTTGTATTAAACGCAGACGGCAGCACTGAGTACTTCTTGGCCACAGATATTCAGGAGTCGGAAGATAAGCTGACTTATACAGTTAAGCTCAGAGAAGGCGTAAAATGGCACGATGGTGAAGATTTCACTGCTGATGACGTGGTCTTCACGTATAATACGATTATCAATTTGCCAACAGCAAATGGACATGATGTTCTTCAATTTGATGGAACGCCGCTTGTTGTTGAAAAAGTCGATAATTACACTGTTAAATTTGTGTTCCCATATGCGATTCCATATGCAATGGACTTGCTTTCGCAGGAAAAATTCATCGTCCCTGAACATATCTGGGCAGGTGAGACAGAATTTAAAATCAATCCTAAAAATGCAACTCCAATTGGAACAGGCCCATATAAATTCAGTTCATACTCCGAAGGGGATAACCTGACATTGGTTAAAAACGAAGATTATTTCTTAGGTGAACCTGAAATTGATACAGTTGTGTTCAAAATCGTTTCAGATTCAAATGCGGCTTTGATTGCCCTTCAAAATGGTGAACTTGACGCATTGTCAATCCTTCCAGTGGATGTTGAAAAGCTGGATGCTTCAAAATTCTCCATATTCCCGTACACAGAAAACCGAATTGGCTACATGTCTGCTGTTGTCTACAGAGAGAATATGGACAACAAGGATTTTAGAAAGGCTATTCTATATGCGATTAACAAAGAGGATCTGATTACATCTGTCTATGTGTCAGAGGACTATGCTAGAAATCCACAATCATTTTTACCAGAAAACAGCACTTACTCCACTGAAGACGTGGAACCATATGGATACAACCCTGAGAAGTCAGCAGAATACCTAGCAAAATCAGGCGTTAAAAATCCAAAAGTTCGCCTTGCATATATTGCGAACAACCAAGTTTACGAGACACAAGGTCTTTTAATACAGGCAAATTTAAATGCTGCTGGCATTGAATGTGAATTGGTACCGCTGGATTCAAGTGCGATGTTTAACAATGCTCTGTATCCAAAAACAGCTGACTTTGACTTGTTCATGGGTGGTTATATCATGGGAACGGACCCTGACAACTATGCGACTTTGTTTGTATCTGATGGAGAGGCAAATTTCTCAGGTATTCAAAATGAAGCAATAGACCAAGGGTTTAAAGATGGAAAAACAGAACTGGATGCCACTAAGAGAGAGGCAATCTATGTAAACCTTCAAAAGACCCTAATTGATGAAGCGTTCTTCTTACCACTTAGTGAAAACAAGAGAATTATCGCTGTGTCAAATAGAATCGGTGGCGTTGAAGATGCTAAATTAGTGCCGATTTTCACATTTGAAGACATGTCCAAATTATTCGAAGTAAAATAAGTTTATGATAATGGCGTTGAAAAATCAAAGAGTGGGCTTCCACTCTTTGATTTTAATATGAGAATAAACTTGATTTGAAGAGGGACAGATTTTAATGGAGGAAAGTCCATGGGGAAATATATTGTCAAAAGAATCTTACAGGCGATTCCGCTTGTGATTCTAATTTCCATATTGACATTTACACTTATACAAATGGCACCGTATGATGCGGTGGACTCAATTACAACACCGGATATGTCCGAAGAGTATATTGAGGCATTAAAGGATGAATATGGGTTAAACGACCCCATTTATGTGCAGTATATTGCATGGGTGAAAAAAATTGCGTCTGGTGATTTTGGCTACTCAATTGTAACACACTCAAATATCAAAGAGGCACTTGCTCAGAGAATTCCAGCGACAATGCTGATTGTGGCGCCATCCTATCTAATCGCTTTGATTATTGCGGTGGTTCTTGGACTGCTTGCAGGGGCAAAACAGGGAACCCTGATTGATAAAATTGTGGATGGATTTTGTTCGGTTACCATGTCCATGCCGACGTTTTGGATGGGGCTTATATTCCTCTACTTTTTTTCATATAAGCTGAATCTTCTGCCATCTTTAGGCATGTATACAACGGGGCAGGAAAAGTCTGTTCAGGATTTGGTGAAACACATGATTTTACCGTGCACCACGCTTACCATCGCCTTTTTACCGCAGATGATTCGGTATGTGAGGAGTTCGACGATTGGACAGTTGGCAGAGGATTATGTATCGGTTCAGAGAACTTACGGTGCTACAGAGACCAACATCTTATTTAGGCATGTGCTAAAAAATGCGTTGTTGCCGCTTATCACTTTGATTGGAATGTCACTTCCGATGCTTGTAACAGGTGCATTCGTCACAGAGAGCATCTTCTCATGGCCAGGTGTAGGCCCTTATTTTTTAGGGGCTATCAGAGGCTTTGACTTTCCAGTTATACTGGTCATACTGATTTTATCATCAAGCCTTGTGATTATTGGAAACCTTTTGGCAGACATACTTTACGGATTGATTGATACGAGAATAAAGGATTTGGGGAACTCATGAAAAATAGACGATTTGAAATGCTTAAGGAAAAGTTTAGAGAGGATTTCTTTGCAAAAATGTCGCTGGGCATCTTGATTGCACTGGCTCTATTGGCTATTTTTGCATTTTTATCCCCACATGATCCAAACCTGACCAATGTCAAGATGATGAGAAATCCACCTTCTATGGAACACTGGTTTGGAACAGATGAAGTGGGCAGAGATTATTTGACCCGATCGCTTTATGGAGCGAGGGTGTCGCTGACGGTTGGCATCTTGGCTATGGTAACCTCCACCGTTATTGGAACGATTGTGGGGATTGTCAGCGGATATTTTGGCGGCATAGTGGATAGTATTTTGATGCGCTTTGTGGATGTGCTTTCTTCAATTCCTTGGATGATATTGGTGACGATTATCAGTATTTTCATACAAGGGGGTATCTTTGCCATTGTCATTGTCATAGGCGGATTCAGTTGGATGGGCGCTGCGCGTATCGTCAGAGCGGAGACGCTGTCGCTGATTCAGAGAGAATACGTCATGTACGCCAAGGCATCGGGGCAATCTCATTTCAACATTATGAAAAAACACATATTACCTGGACTTTTACCGACGATTGTGGTAACGGCTACGATTTTTATACCAAATGCGATTATTATAGAGTCAACACTTAGTTTCTTGGGACTTGGTGTCAAAGCGCCTATGTCTTCTTGGGGCAGCATGCTTAAAAATTCACAGGGATTTCTAAGCGATTCACCACATCTTGCTCTAATTCCGGGGATTATGATTCTACTGACTGTTTACAGTTTCAATAAAATCGGAAATCTCTTCAGGGTTGTGGTCGATCCAAAATCAGCAGGAGGTAATTGATGAAAGTATTGGAAGTAAAAAACCTTAAAACCTCCTTTGCAATTAAGAAAAAGAGGTTCTTGGCAATTCGAGATGTCAGCCTTCATGTGGATGAAGGTGAAGTTCTTGGAATCGTTGGAGAGTCTGGCAGTGGAAAAAGTGTAACTATGAAGTCTGTGGTGGGCATCTTGCCGTCCAATGGCTTTGTCGAAAGCGGCGAAATCTTATTTAAAGAGGTCAATTTGCTGGCTCTAAAGCCAGAGGAAAAAAGGGCGTTGCTTGGAAACGACATCACCATGATTTTTCAAGACCCAATGACAGCCCTCAATCCACTCAAAACCATTGGATACCATATTGAAGAAGTGATTATGCGACATCAGAAAGTGGATAGAGTAACGGCTAGAAAGCAAGCGGAAGAAATACTGAACATCGTTGAGATTCCAGATGCAAAGCGCAGACTCACACAGTATCCTCATGAATTTTCAGGGGGGATGAGACAGCGGGTTGTCATTGGAATGGCGTTGGTAAATGCACCTAAACTGCTAATTGCAGACGAGCCTACAACAGCGCTGGATGTGACGATTCAATTTCAGATTCTCAAACTGATTAAGCGATTGCAGGCTGAGAACAAAATGGCAGTGGTTCTCATTACCCATGACTTGGCAGTGGTTTACAATATGTGTCATCGAGTTCTTGTCATGTATGGCGGTAAAATTTTAGAGGAAGGCACTCGAGAAGAGATATTTAATTCGCCGAAGCATCCTTATACACTGGCATTGATGGAGTCAATTCCAAATTTGGAAAGTGACGAAAAAGCAAAACTAGAACCAATTGAAGGGATTGCGCCAACACTTGAAAACATGCCGAAAGGATGTCCATTTGCACCTAGATGCAAGCATGCAATGGCTATCTGTGCAGATGTAATGCCAACAGGGCAGGCTTTTTCAGAGACGCACTCATCCTATTGTCACTTAAACGGAGGTGGCGATGCATAAAGAAGAAGCAATGCGCATGATAGAGAAGACGCGCAGAGAAGAAATTATAAGAGTAGAGAGTCTAAAGAAGCACTTTCAAGTGGAGCACGGGTTTCTCAAAGAAAAGAAGACCTTAAAAGCTGTTGATGGTGTCACTTTTGAAATTGGAAAAGGTGAGACGTTTGGCGTTGTAGGGGAGTCAGGTTGTGGAAAGTCCACACTGGGAAGAACCATTACTAGACTTTATGATGCAA
Source organism: Firmicutes bacterium UBA6806 (assembly GCA_002452745.1). Classification (GTDB taxonomy): domain Bacteria; phylum Bacillota; class Clostridia; order Peptostreptococcales; family Acidaminobacteraceae; genus Fusibacter_A. The sequence continues at coordinate 50,199 of DKFC01000055.1, read as the reverse complement.
CGGAAGGGCAAATTTATTTTCAGGGAACTGATATTTCAAACCTAAAGGGAAAGCAATTGCACCCTTATAAAAAGAAGATGCAGATTATTTTCCAAGACCCTTATTCATCTCTCAATCCATCTATGAATGTGAGAGAAATCCTATCAGAGCCTCTGGAAATTCACTTAAACCTTTCAAGGGAGGCGTTGGAACACAAGATTAGAGAATCACTTGAAATCGTAGGGCTGGATGCCTCTTCCATAGAGAAGTTCCCTCATGAATTCAGCGGTGGACAGCGACAGAGACTTGGAATTGCTAGGGCAATTTCAGTGGAACCCGATTTTATATTATGTGATGAACCCATTTCGGCACTTGATGTATCTATTCAGGCGCAAATTATCAACCAACTTGAAACGATTCAGGAAAAACTGGGGATATCGTATTTGTTCATTGCCCATGATCTCTCCATGGTCAAGCATATCTCCCATCGAATAGGGGTTATGTATCTTGGGAAAATGGTGGAAATAGCGGATAGTACTTCGCTTTACAAAGAGCCACTACACCCATATACCAAAGGATTGTTGCAGTCTATTCCGAGAATTGGATCAGAATCTGACTTTGAGAATATCCTGTTTGGTGATTTGCCAAATCCTGTGGATTTGCCGACAGGATGTCGGTTTAGAACCAGGTGCAAATATGCAAAGAAAGTTTGTGCAGAAATAGAGCCGACTATGATTAACATAAGTCCTAGCAGACAAGTTGCTTGTCATCTGTACAGCGAATAAAACGCCCCCCAAGTAGCCACTGTTTCATCAGTGAACGCTTTACTTGGGGGACTTTTTTATTCTATTTTGTCAACAGCTGCTGGCTCGTAGCCATTGAGTTCAATTTTAATGGATTTAATCACCACGGGTTCAAGCGGCTTGTCGTTCTGATCCCTTTCTACTTTGGCGATGTCGTCAACGACTTCGATTCCCTCAAATACATATCCAAAACTTGCATATTGACCATCCAGAGAGGATGTATCTTTTTGCATGATAAAAAACTGGGAACCAGCTGAATCCTTGTCTCTCGAGCGAGCCATAGAGAGAACGCCTCGGATGTGATTTAGGGGATTGCTGTGCCCATTGTCGGTGAATTCGCCTCGGATGCTATAACCAGGATTTCCAAATCCGGTTCCCTCGGGGTCTCCGCCTTGTACCATGAAGTCGGGAATCACTCTGTGGAAAATCAAGCCATCATAAAATCCCGACTGACTGAGCTTGATAAAGTTGTTCACTGTATTTGGTGCAATTTCGGGAAAGAGTGCTGCTTTTATCGTCTCACCTGACTCGAGTTCAATGGTCGCCACAGGATATTTTGAGTAATCCAGCCCTGTGGGGTCGAATGTCTCAAGCGCAGGTTTGCAGCCCACCAGTAGAAGAACTGCTAAAAGTGCAATAAGTCCAATCTTTGAAATATTTAATGTCATACTGCCTCCTGAATTTAAATGCGTTCAATATAGATTATACCTCTTGAAGGACCATCATCGCAAGTGTTCTAAAGAACGGTTACGCGTTCATGCGAATAGTGTTCGTAGACTTTTTGGCTTGTAATTTTCTCTAAAATCTCGACGAGATGATACACATCTTCGAAGGAGACATAAAGCGGTACTGGAGCAAGTCGAATCACATTGGGCTCTCGGTAGTCGGGGATGACGCCGTTGTCTCTGAGGGCAAGGCTAATTCGGTATGCCTCTGGATGCTCCAAACTCACATGCCCCCCTCTGTGGGAATCCTCTCTGGGGTTTCCAATGGTATAGTCATAGTTTGAAAGGCGGCTATCTATAAGATACATGAGATATGCGGTTAAATTAAGTGACTTTTCCCTAATTGCATGGATACCAGCTTGAGTGAACATATCCAAAACTGCATCAAGTGGTGCCATTGAGAGAATATGAGGCGTTCCGATTAAAAATCCGTTCGCATCAACATCTTGTTCAAAGTTTGGATTCAATTGAAACTGAATATCGTCACGATTTCCAAACCAGCCTTTGAGACCGGCGCTCTTGTTGAAGTGACGTTTGTTTATATAGAGGCCAGCAGTTGCACCAGGGCCTCCACTGAGGTACTTGTAAGAGCACCACACCGCAAAATCTGGATTGATGGAATTAAAATCATGCGGCACAACACCGATGGAGTGCGCTAAATCCCATCCAATCAGGATGCCTTTTTCGTGAGCGGCGGCAGTTATGCTTTCCATTTCAAGGAGCTGTGAACTTCGATACAGTACAGAAGGCAGTAAGACAAGTGCCACATCGTCATCAAATGCCTTCAATATATCTTTAGTTTGTAGGGTTCTTCCGTCACGGCTCTCCACGAGGACAAGAGTCTCTTCGATATTTCTTCCCAAAAGCTCAATAAGGCTCTTTACCGCGTAGAGATCAGTTGGGAAGTTAAGGACATCCATGACGATTTTATACCTTGACTTAGTGGGTTTATAGAAAGTGGCGATTGCCTGATGAATATTGGAAGTGATGCTCCCCATGACGACGATTTCCTCAGGGGAAGCACCAATTAGCGGTGACAATTTTTCGGAAAGTCTTCTTGAAAAATTAAAGTATTTTCCCGAGTCAGTTCCCCAAATTCGAATCCCATCACGCTTCCATACTTTAAACGCTTCCAGTAAACCGGATTCTGCTGGTTTTGAGCAGAGTCCCAGTGAATTACCATCCATATAGAGCTCTTGTTCGTGGGTATAGAATTGATCTTTAAAATGTCTCAGCGAATCCATCATATCGAGTTTACGGGCGTATTCAATACCGTGTTCAAATTTCATCATCTTAATCCTCCATCATTTGTTATTGTCTATAGAATATCATTTGATTTTACCTAAAGCCATGCTGAAGAGAAGGAACTTTAAGTGGATAACTGACGATATGAAGGCATTTGCTAGACAGGTTTAACAGGTCGATGGGGGAGAGGAGAGTGCAGAACAATTGAAGTGACCACATGGCAGTGTTTGGTCAGTTCGATGAGGCACTTGTTCATGGCATCCACATCGGGAACACAGGCTTTGACAAGATAGTTTGTCTTGCCTGTGACACAGTGGATTTCAGTGACATGTGGGTTGTCCGACAAAATCTTGACTAAGTGGTCACTGGGAATTTTGAGGTCGCTAAGTTCCATGAAGTAGACAATTTTTTTACCCAGAGCAGCAGGTGAAACTAGTGCGGTGAAATTTTCAATAGCCCCTGAGTCTAAAATTTTAGCCAGTCTTTCGCTGACACTGGGACGAGATAGATTTACTTGACGGGCAATTTCCGCAATAGAAAGGCGTGCGTTGACTTGAAGTAGCTCAATAATTTTATAGTCAATAGCGTCCATATGACCTCCTCATAAGGTTTTGTTCTATTGTATTATTTGTTCTATTATATCATGTATACGACGAGACGCATGTTTTGTAAGTGGTTAAAAGTGAACAAATTATGACATTTTTAAAATTGGTATTGAAGCGAAAATTTATATCTGGTAAAATGTTCATGCACGTAATGTTCGTACGCGAACAATCTAGGAGGATACATGAAAAAACTACTTATATCGAGCCTCTCTGTCCTATTTATTTTGACAGGGTGCTCTGCGCAGAATGCGCAAGTTTCGGCGGCACCTGAGGCAGTGGGTGCACAAACTATATACTACTTGTCTGGCAAGATTCAGGCACTGGCGGCAGCTGATTTGTCCGAACCTTTTTCAGGACAAATTCAGTTCATTCCTGTAAATGTGGGAGATACAGTTAAAGAGGGCGATTCTTTAATCGTCTTTGAATCGTCAGATTTACAAGCGCAGGTTGAAATTTCAAAAAATGCATACGAAACGGCTTTGGCAAATCTCGAAAAAGTCAAAACAGGTGCAAGACCTGAGCAAATCACTCAGGCTGAGGCGAGTTTTGAGTCTGCGAAGATAAGCTATGACAATGCAAAGCAGAATTATGATCGAAATAAGGCTCTATTTGAGTCAAAAGTCATTTCTTCTGCTCAGATGGAAGCTGTTGAAGGACAACTCTCTGCAGCAGAGGCAGGTTATAAATCGGCAGAGGAACAACTTTCTATTTTGAAGTCTGGAGAGACAAAGTCATCTATAAAAGTTCTCGAAAAACAGGCTGAACAAGCGAAGGCTGTTTATGAAGCCAATCAGATTTCTTTGGAAAAACATGTTTTAAAAGCCCCATTTGATGGGATGGTCATTGCGAGCCCAGGTAAAGTTGGAGAGACTTACAGTCCGCTGACACCACTGATTTCTTTGGAAAACCGTTCAAATTTAGTTGTTGATGCCTATGGGCCTGTATCTGCTGTAGAAAAATTTGAAGTGGGTCAATCTGTTAAGGTCAAAGTGGCAGAATGCCCAGGAGAAACTTTTGACGGCACGATTTCGTGGATTAGTGACACAATTGATGTAAAGAAACGTGCAGTACTGGTAAAAGTGACATTGAACTCAAATGAAGAATTGATGGTGGGCATGTTAACAGAAATCGGAATTGAGCAACAGGAGGCAAATTAATGGACAAGCGTAAGAAAATGCTGGTATCCGTCTTAGCAGTTATGGCTGTTGTCATGTTGAGCATCGTCGGATACTATGTTTATAACAATACTTTTTATGTTTCAACAGAAGATGCGCATGTCAGTGGCGATATTGCCAAAGTCAATGCTCAAATTCAAGGTAAATTAGTAGAACTTGATGTTGTAGAGGGTGAGAAGGTCTATAAAGATCAGATTATCGGAAGACTTGAATCCCCTAATCAAACAGATTCGGGAATTGAGCAGACTTTGTTGAGAGCACCAATTGATGGAACCGTCATCAAGAAGCAAGGGGTTACAGGAGAGATTTTATCACCAGGTCAAACGGTGGTGATGGTTGTAGACCCATCAAGCCTTTATCTGGTTGCCAATATTAAAGAGACGCAGCTTAATCGAATTGCTTTAGGACAAGAAGTTGATGTAACTTTAGACCAGTTTGGGAATCAAAAATGGAGTGGAAAGGTGTCTTTGATTGGACAGGCTTCCAATTCCACTTTTTCATTGATTTCAACATCAGGAGGAAGTACCTTTACAAAAGTTGTCCAAAATGTGCCAATAAGGGTTACAGTTGATACAAATGGTGCGCAATTGGTACAAGGTACTAACGCAGAGGTGAAAATCCATGTCCGCTGAAACATTGAAAAGGCCTAATGAAAATGGCGACTCAATTTACCAGTGGACAGCGCTTGCTGTTCTTGTAATTGGAACTTTTATGGTTATTTTGGACAGCAGTATCGTGAATGTTGCAATTCCCAAAATGATGAATGTTTTCAGCATAGATGTTGATCAGTCAAAGTGGATTATTACAATCTACTCGCTGACAATGGGAGCAATTATCCCCCTTGCGGGATATATGACGCGGAGATTTGGCCCTAAAAATGTATATATTGCTTCCATGTTTATGTTTACTCTGGGCTCTTTCCTTTGTGGATTTTCGGGAAGTTTTCAAATGATGCTTCTTGCAAGGGTTATACAGGCCGCAGGTGGGGGCATGATATCGCCAGTGAGTATGAGTCTCATATATGATATTTTTCCTATTGAAAAAAGGGGAATGGCTCTTGGTTTCTGGGGAATTGCCGCAATGGCGGCGCCAACAATTGGGCCGACACTTGGAGGATATATTATAGAAGCGCTTAATTGGCATATGATTTTTTATATTAATCTTCCAATTGGAATAATTGGTATAATTCTTTCTTGGATTATCCTCAAATCCACTGAAGGGAAAAAAGATGCACCATTTGATCCAATCGGTTTTGCAACAGTTGCCATAGGGATGGCAAGCTGTTTATATGTGTTGGGGGAAGGCTCAAGCATTGATTGGAGTGATATCAAAAATATTCTCCTTTTAGTACTGGGAATTGGCTCACTGATTATGTTTGTTATCAATGAGCTATATCATCCACATCCAATGCTGGATATTAGAGTTCTAAAATATAGTAAATTTACAATGAGTGTTATTACCAGTTCAGTTATTAACATGGCGCTTGTGGGTTTGGTCTTTGTTATGCCGCTTTATCTTCAAAATCTCAGGGGATTAACGGCAATGCAAACTGGACTTGTAATGTTCCCTAGCGCCATGGCGACAGGGATTATGATGCCACTCAGCGGTAAGCTATATGATAAATTTGGTTCTAAAATGGTAATCTTACCTGGTCTGTCGATTCTAGTCCTTGCAACATGGCTGTTGTCAGGAATTACACCAGATACCTCTTTGCATGTAATATCATCTTACCTAGTTATTAGAGGACTTGGGATAGGTCTGGCAATGATGCCAATTACTACAGAAGGTATGAATATAATTCCAGCACCAAAGGTGGCGGAGGCTTCTGCTCTTTCCAATGCAGTTAGACAAATTGCTTCTTCGTTGGGTGTCACAATTATGACTACGCTGATGACAAACTTTCAGATTGAACGGCTAGCAAGATTTACAGAAGCTATAAATCCTTCAAATACTACGATGATGTCAGCTATAGCGGGCTTGCAAAAACTTATGATAGCAAGTGGCGCAAATGGAAATGCAGCATATTCATATATCATGGGTATATTGCAGCAAAGAGCATTTTCGGATAGTGTCAAGTTCACGATAACGATTAGCACTTTTATTGCACTTTTGACAATTCCTTTATCTTTGACAATGAAAAGTACTCCGAAAACTGATACAATGAAGTCGGAGGTGTCGCATGAATCCATTATACACTGATGATGCTGAGCACATTGTTGAATTGTTCAAGCATATTCAGAAACTATTTAAACAGCAAATACTCGAAAATTCTGAACTGAAATCGTTTACATTACCTCAGCTTATGACGATGAAAGTCCTATATGCCCATCCAGGGATCAACTTGACTGAGCTCAGTGAACACATGAGTCTTGCAAAGAGCACAGTCTCGGGAATAGTTGACAGACTGGTTGAACAGGGAATCGTCGTCAGAGAAAGACCTGAAAATAATAGAAGAATCATATGTCTTAGACTTTCAGATGAGTCGCTTGCAAAGAAGGACTCCATTTTATCTATGAGAGAGGCCTATGCCAGAAGATTCTTGAGCCATGCAACTAAAGAGGATGTGGCTTGTGTATTGAAGGGCCTCGAGACGCTGAGCCGGCTCATGGAAATTCAGTAATACAACTAAAGTTAAATAAGCAACACCCTGTGGAGTCAGTTTAAATTCACAGGGTGTTTTTTATGATGAATGCTATCCTTAAGTGCAAACAGAAAACTCAATCACTTATTTTATAAGAAGGGTCAAGGAGGACAAATATACCGGAAAATGTTCCAAATAAGCCATTTGGTTGATAAGGTGAAAATGGTATTTTATAATAAATTTAAATAAGCTGCCATGGGTGGTCCTTAAAAGGCGGGCGTATTTTATTGGGATATACAATACGCCATAGCAGGAGCAATATGAGCCAGCTTATTAAATCCTGCAGACAGCATAAAACAACAATGAGACGAAAGGATTTTAAAATGAAAAAAATGTTGAGTTTGTTATTGGTTTCAGTTCTTTTCTTGGGAACGATTTTCCCAGTATATGCAGATGAGGAACAAAACCTTATTGGCGATGTTGACAAAAAGAATGAATTGGTTGAGAGGGTTCAAAATCAAAATAAGGGTATCAGGGCAAAAGCTACTATTTCGAGAGATGCAAAATTAGACATTATAAAAGCCATTTCAAAGGGAGAGGCTTTCTATACTGAATCTGAACTAAACAATATGGGGATTTATACCTTGGATACTGGTTTAAACAGTGGCTATACACCGATGTCAGCGCCATCAGATGTGAGTATGACCAACGTTTCGTGTTACTATTTTAATGATTCTGACGAGTGGGTCTTAAATGGAACTGGGAAGTGGCAAAACGATAATTGGCAGGATAATCTTGTTATGGATACCACAACTGGATACAAAAAGAATGTTGGCAATAATGACTACCTCGGTATTACACTTTATGACACAGGGACTGCTCCTTACAGACTTGATTTAAAGTCAAGTTCGCATGCTTGGGTTGAAGATAAACTTGGCAAACTCAGCAGTTTAAACCTTAGGACACCAAGTAATTACAATGTAGAAGATGGTGTGGTTTACGAATTTCAAGATGTTTTTTCATGGGAAAGAGGTTTAACTGGATTTAAGAACCCCAATTATTTAGGGTACAAATTCGGTGTTATTGCAGTATATAATGGCGCTTTTAAAGATTATTCGGGTAAAGCCAAATTATTTTACGGACATACATGGAAGTTAGGTGAAATCACTGGAATTAGTTTGGGTATCGAATCTGATTCTATAGGAATGGAAGTTGACTACAGTGTTTCTGAAAACTGTTTCTTTGGATTTAGCACATCGGCTTGTTATTATTGATTATGAAGAAGATTATATTTATAATAGGGCTTGTTTTGTATTCTGTGTTCTATATGCTACAAAACGTATTGTTGTGGAATCCGGCGGTTATAACAGATATCGTCGTTAGATTGGTGTTTGTGATGCCGATTGGCATCTATGTATATATAAAGGCTGGACGGCAATTAAAGACGCTTTATAGCTCTTTGTTGGTCTTTGTACTTTTATCTCTATATCAAACACTGTTTAATTTAAGTACAAGTGATTTTGCTGTGCTAAATGCCACTCAAGACATTCAAATAACAGTATTTGTAGTGACTTTAATTGCCTATTTTGCATATCAATGCAAGCAATTAAAATGAGAGTGCTTGGGGATAGGTTATCCTATCCCCTTTTATTTTTTTTGAAGCATTTGCAATTTTATGCCTACAGCGCAAGAAACAATTGCTTATAAAGAAGGGCGGTCAGCTATATCTGCAAACAAAAAGGCTGTTGCAACTCTAAGTCATTAGATTGCAGCAGCCCTTTTTAAAATCATAAATCTGGGGGATTTATGGATTGTTTATAAACTTTTTACCTCACCTAAAACTTGATTTGAACTGTATTACTGGTCTTCTTTCCGCTTTCATAGAGATAGGTGATTGAAAAATAATAGGTTTTACCCTTTTCAAATTTTGTGATATCGCCACCATTGTAACTAGAGCCATTGCCGATGCTCACAGTATTGATATTTCTGCCAGTTATATAGGTGAAATAGCCATTGTCTGGATAAACGGGTGTTGAATCACCTTGTGAGGCAACGACTTTGTACCCTTGAAATTTCTCTTCCTGGGAAATGGTCCATGTGAGTTTGACAAATTCACCTTGATTTTCAGCCACCAATTTTAGGTTGTTATCTTGTAAGCTGGAATCAGTGATGGAATTATAAGGAACTGTGGCTTTGATGACATTGCCGCTGATTGTTTCATCGTCATAGACGGCTGTGATGCTGAAATAGTATGTGCTTCCAGCTTCAAATGTCGAGAACTCTGAGCCGTTATAGCTATCACCTGCCTTGATAACGGCAGAGGTTTTATTCTTATCTGTAATCCAGTAAGCATATCCATTTTTAGGGTATGATGGGGTACTATCTGATTTTGACGCGACGACTTTGTAGCCTGTAAACTTAGAATCGTTGATTTTGTCCCATTTTAAAACGAGCGTGCCGTTTTGATTTTTAACCGATTCCAAATCAACATCATCTTTATGTCCCTTTCCATTATTAGACTTATCTTTTGACTTATCATCAAAATCACCTTCCTCGTCTCCGTCTAAAACGACTTTTTCTTCATCGTCAAAGATGATTTTTTCTTCTCTAATGACGTTCATAAGCAGCGATGCGGCCTCAGCACGGGTGAGAGAGCGTTGAGGTCTAAAATATTTGAGATTGTTAGTGGTTTCACCTGTCATTAAATTGTTTTGGATGGCGGATGCAACGTAGTATCTGAGATTTGATGAGATATCAGATTGATCTGCGTATTGTGAGAGAATCGAATCGGAACTGGTGTCTTTTCCAAGAGCTCTTATTAGGGCAACTGCCATGTCTTCTCTCACGGACGGTGACGATGGCTTAAAGGTGTAGCCAGAAGAACTCTTGTAGCCTGTCAAATATTCCTTTGCTGCCTCGACATATGGAACAGCCCATTCATTGCCGTTCATATCTGTAAATGAGGACTTGTCTCGATGATCGACGTCCAATTTAAGTGCCTTTACCATCATCACTGCAAATTCAACACGGCTAACTGTATTTTGTGGCCTGAAAGTGCCGTCGGGATAACCGCTTATAATCCCATATGCCTTCATGGTTTTTATTGCTTCAAATGCGTAGTGGTCGGAGCTAATATCTGTAAAAATAGTTTCTGTCTGTGACTCTGCAAAAGTTGGAATGCATAGAGCCAATACCAGTGTCAGCATTAGAATTGACTTTAAAATCCTTTTCATTGTCAAAACCTCCATTTATAGTTTTATTTTATAGTCTTGTTTTTCTTTGCTATAAATTTATTATATCAGTGAAATATTAATAAAACGTCAAAGTAACCGTATCGTAAAATGTGTTTAACAACGTTGAAATGTAGTCTGGGCCTTGCAGTGTCTAAAGATACACGCCTTTGGGAAAGGTGAACTAGATAGAGCACGAAATGCAAGAAATAATTCAAAATGTGCGTGTGGTCACATCTTTTTGAATGAGGCTGTTCTATAATAAGGGCAAAAGAGAGGGAACACGTCTAGTAGAGTCCCGAAAAAGGCATATGAGGCAGCGAATTGCGTGAGGCAATGGATTGATAGGAGGTATTCAGATGAAAGCATTTAACGGTGGCAAGTGGACAGAGTCAATTGATGTTCGTGATTTTATACAGTCGAATTACAAACCGTATGAAGGGGATGAATCGTTTTTAGCAGGTAAATCCCAAAAGACAGAATCCGTTTGGAATAAAGCAGAAAAACTCATAGAAAAGGAAATTGAAGAAGGGATCATTGGCATAGAGACATCTGTTTTCTCTGGCATAAACCAATTTGAGGCTGGATATCTCGATCAAGAAAACGAAACAGTGGTGGGGTATCAAACGGATTCTCCGCTTAAACGAATTATGAATCCTTATGGCGGTTTCAGAATGCTTGAATCTTCTCTAGAAGCCTATGGCTATAACATGAAAGAAGGCATGGGAGAAGCGTTTCAAGCCTATAGAAAAACGCACAATCAAGGGGTTTTTGATGCTTATACCAAGGAGATGAAAATAGCCAGAAGTGTGGGTCTTTTAACAGGGCTTCCAGATGCGTATGGAAGAGGGCGTATTATAGGGGACTATAGAAGGATTGCACTATATGGAATCGACAGACTTGTGAAGGCAAAACGAAATGACTTTGAAGCGCTTGAATCCGAAATGGCAACGGAAGAAGTTATCCGCATGAGAGAAGAAGTGGCAGAACAAATTAGAGCACTTGGTGAAATAAAGGAAATGGCAGCGGCGTATGGTGTCGATATCTCAGCGCCAGCTCAAAACGCTCATGAAGCCGTTCAGTTTTTCTACTTTGGATACCTTGCTGCAATTAAAGAAAACAATGGTGCGGCGATGTCACTTGGTAGAAATACAGCCTTCTTAGATGTGTTTATTGAAAGAGATATTGAAGCAGGGGTGTTAGATGAGGAAGGGGCTCAAGAGCTAATCGACCAATTGGTGATTAAGCTGCGTATGGCTAGACATCTCAGAACACCTGATTACAACACTTTATTTGCAGGAGACCCAACTTGGGTGACTGAATCTATTGGCGGTATGGGAGAAGATGGACGACCACTTGTCACCAAGACAGCTTTTAGATTTTTAAACACACTGACCAATTTAGGGTCAGCGCCTGAACCCAACATGACTGTCCTTTGGGCAAAAGAATTACCAGTGGCATTTAAGGCGTACTGTGCTAAAATGTCCATCGAAACAGGGGCGATACAATATGAAAACGATGATCTTATGAGACCGATTTATGGAGATGACTATGGAATTGCATGTTGCGTCTCACCTATGAGAATCGGTAAGGAAATGCAATTCTTTGGGGCGAGGGCAAATCTTGCGAAGGCACTTCTCTACAGCCTTAATCAAGGAAAGGACGAACTCAAAAAGACCAAAGAGAACCAAGCGATAACGGTTATTAAAAATGTTCCAAAGCTCTCAGAAGGTGATCTTAACTTTGACGAGATCTATCCAATTTACAAAGATATTTTATCAGACCTTGCAAGAATCTATGTGAACACCATGAACACGATTCATTACATGCATGATAAATACGCATACGAAAAAGGGCAAATGGCACTTCACGATACACATGTGGGCAGGTATATGGCCTTCGGTGTTGCAGGCATATCACTTGTGGCAGATTCCCTCAGTGCGATAAAATATGCAAAAGTAAAACCAGTTCGAGATGAAAACGGTATAACCGTGGACTTTGAAATAGAGGGTGCTTACCCAATGTACGGAAATGATGATGATCGTGTGGACATGCTTGCAAAAGAAGTTGTTACTCATTTCAGCAAGGAAATCCAAAAGCACAGAGCGTATCGAGAAGCGGACAAAACCATGTCAATTCTCACAATTACTTCAAATGTCGTCTATGGAAAGAAAACAGGTGCAACACCAGATGGTAGACAAAAGGGTGAACCATTTGCCCCAGGTGCTAATCCAATGCACGGAAGGGATAGCAACGGTGCGCTTGCATCACTCAATACAGTTGCCAAACTACCATTTGAGGGCATTTGCCAAGATGGGATCTCCAACACATTTTCCATTGTGCCGCAGGCACTTGGTAGAACGGAAGGCGATCGAAAGACGAATTTATATGGACTCTTGGACGGCTATTTCGCCAAAGGCGCATTCCATTTGAACGTCAATGTCTTATCGAGAGAAAAACTGGTGGATGCCATGGAAAATCCTAGCAAGTATCCAACACTGACCATTCGTGTATCTGGGTATGCAGTTCATTTTAATCGGTTGACAAAAGAGCAAAAGATGGAAGTTATCAACAGAACATTCCACGAACGCGTCTAAATAGGTTTGGGCAATGGATTCGTTTAAAATACTAAGTGAGATGGAAGAAAGGAGAATTGTCATGAAAACTGCGAGTTTACACTCTATAGAAACCATGGGGCTTGTGGATGGACCGGGGATAAGAACTGTATTTTTCCTCCAAGGATGTCCGCTTAAATGTCAATACTGTCATAATCCTGACACTCAGCATTTTATGGGGAGCAATCAGCTGACGGTGGATCAGGTGCTTGAAACCGCAGAGCGGTATCGGACTTACTATGAAGCAAGTGGCGGAGGGGTTACGTTTTCAGGTGGCGAACCCCTCATGCAGGGTGCATTTTTAGTTGAGGCCATGAAAACACTTAAATTAAATGGTTTTAACACTTGTCTGGATACTTCGGGATACGGCGTTTCAAAGTATTATGAGACCATATTGAATCTTACTGACACTATTCTCTTGGATGTGAAACAGTTTAACTCAGAGGCATACATGAACTTAACAGGAAGAGATATAAGTGGCCTTCTGGCTTTCATGGAAGCCATCAGGAAGTTTGATTTCAAGGGTCAAATTATCATCAGACATGTGATGGTTCCAGGAATGACTGATTCCGAAGAGCACATGAAAAAGCTGGTTGATCTAATTGAGCCCATTGAAAAAAGGGTTGCAAAAATTGAAATTCTGCCGTATCATAAAAGTGGAACTGAAAAGTATTCTCAATTAGGTTTGCCGTATCTTCTCGAGCTGGTTCCTGAAATGTCCAGTGGACGTGCTGAAGAACTTGAAAAATATGCAAACCAAGTATTTGAAAATAGATATCGAAAAGGACGAAGGGCATCTTAAGTTACAAGAGACGCTCGTCTAGTTTCAGGCACATACACTCGTGTATGCGCCTGAAGTTTTTTGTTATTATCATAAACAACTGCTTAAATTAACCTGAAAGAGACAGAAGCAATTTGGAAAAAGTAGAAAGGGCTGCCATGGTAAAGAGAAGTCAATGTAATCGTTTAAACTGTGTCAAGTGCGGAAAACTCTTATGTATCAACAATATTCCCCTGCTGTCGTCTTTAACAGAGGACGAAGCACATCTTATCTCAGAAGGGGTTTCTTCTGTTGCCTATAAAAAGGGTGAAATTGTGTTCTCGCAGGGACAAAAGGCCAACAAACTCTACATCGTGTGCTCAGGAAAGATGAAGATTTATAAAAATACACTGGATGGCAAGGAACAGATTCTATATATTCTGTCTTCGGGTGACTTCATTGGTGCGTTCAATTTGCTAAAGGAAGACGAGTTTTACTTCAATGCAGTGGCACTGGAAGATCTTCAAATTAGCACCCTTGAAAAAGAAGAATTTGATAAGGTGGTATTATCGAATCCTCAAATTACGCTCAAGATTTTCGAAAAGGCCTACGAGCGGATTATCAAAGTGGAGTCGTTAGTGGCCAGGCTATCCAGTGGTAGTCCAGATGCTAAGATTGCAGGGCTCTTGGTGGATTTAGTAGAACAGTTTGGGACAGAGACGGAGCGGGGAATTTTGCTGGAGCTCTCCATGAGTAGAGAGGAAATGGGCAGTTATGCAGGCATTAGTAGAGAGACCATGTCCAGAAAATTGCAACTGTTTCAAGAACTGGGGTTGATTCAGCTGGAAGGTGTCAAAAAAATTTTAATTTTGGACTTGAACCAATTGAAGAGTATGGTATAATGTATTCGAAATTTTCTTTAGGTTTTTCTTTAAGCCTTAAGCGAATCTAAAATTAAAAGTCATTACCATAGGGGTTTTATTATTTGGTGTGTCGAAACAAGTTGGGATGGGTACTATTCTTTTAGGAGGTAACGTCATGGATCAGGTATTTTATAAAATCAATCCATTGGGGTTCGCTTGGGAGACACAGGACCCTTTTTTATATTGTGTTCATCATCGAGATGAATATCCAAAGGGAAATGAAAACCAAGGACCCAATGAGTCACTTGAAGGCAGAACAATTGGTGAGGATTTTGATGAACGAAATTCTTGGAAAATGTATCACGGTAGAAGCGTTCCTGGGTTTCCAGAGCATCCGCATAGAGGCTTTGAAACCGTTACGGTGGTACTGGAAGGACGCGTGGATCACTTTGATTCGGCAGGCGCATCTGGTCGATATGGAGATGGTGATGTTCAGTGGATGACTGCGGGAAGCGGTTTGCAGCATTCAGAGATGTTTCCGCTTGTGCATGATGACAAGCCCAATCCGCTGCATCTCTTTCAAATTTGGATAAATCTTCCTAGTCGAAACAAGTTTGTAAAACCGCATTATAAGATGCTGTGGAAAGAGGAAATTCCAATTGTCAAAAAGCACGATGAGGCGGGAAACTCATATGAAGTCACCGTCATTGCGGGAACTTTTGACAGTGAAAGAGCACCAGATCCAACGCCGGATTCATGGGCGTCGGATTCAAAGAATCAAGTTCAGATATGGCTTGTGAAGATGGGGCCAAATGCCAAGTTGGAGTTAAATGCACCGTCAAGCACAGTCAATCGAACTCTCTATCTATATAAGGGCAAAGAAATAAGTGTTGGCGGTGTGAACCTAAAGGGCAACCATTCAGGAAAGTTAAAGCCCAATAAGACGCTTGTCATTCAAAATGGAAATGAAGAGTCGGAATGGCTGCTCTTGCAGGGAGAACCAATTGGAGAACCTGTTGCGGCATATGGTCCGTTTGTTATGAACACGGAGGCAGAAATTCACGAAGCCTATAGAGATTATCACAACACGAGGTTTGGTGGCTGGCCATGGCCAAAGTCTGATCCTGTGCATCCAAGAGAGTCGGGGCGATTTGCCAAACACGGCGATGGCAGCTATGTAAGTCCAGAAAAGTTAAAGTAGAGCAGTCGTTGGCTCTGAATAAAATTGCAAAGAAAGGGTGGTTCAGATGAATCGAAATGATTATGGAAAGTACATGATTGTCAAAAAAATTTGGATTATTCTGCTGATTTTAATGATTCCAGTCTCAGGTGCTGTTGGCGGGTTTGTAGGTGTTGGCGTATTGAATGTGCACCAAAATGAGATGCAATTTCAGGCAGCTGGCGCTGTAAATGCACTAGATGCTGATTTTGATTTGACTGAGAAGGGACAGACCTATCGTCAGATGGCTTCAATTGCAGGACTGGAGGGCATCCCAAAAGTTGTGCATGAAGCTATGCCATCGGTGGTGGGGATAACGACAACTTATTTGCAACAGGACTGGTATTATGGCACTTATGAGAGTGAGAGTGTGGGAACGGGTGTCATTGTAGATGCCAGAGGCTATATTTTGACAAATTCTCATGTGGTAAACGACGGGAAGGCAAGATCTGTGACGGTTCTTCTATATGACGGCACTTCTAAAGAGGGCGAAATTCTATGGAATGACCCAGCTCTAGACTTGGCAGTTGTCAAAATAGACGGCAAGGACTTGACCGTTGCAAACCTCGGAAATTCTGATGAAATCTTGGTGGGTGAGACGGCAATCGCCATTGGAAACCCATTGGGACTGACATTTGAGAGAACTGTCACAGCTGGCATTGTAAGTGGACTTGAAAGGACGATTCCAGTCAGTGAAGGGTATAATATTGAAGGGTTGATTCAGACTGACGCCTCTATCAATCCGGGAAATAGCGGTGGACCGCTTCTCAACATTGATGGACAAGTTATTGGAATCAACACTGTTAAGGTTCAATCTGGCGAAGGCCTTGGATTTGCAATTCCAATCAATATTGCCAAGCCAATTGTTGACGAATTTATCATGAAAGGTGAATTTACAAAAGTCTATGTGGGCATAAAAGGAGTCAATACCTACCAGTATATTCGCAATTTTGGTGATACACTTGGCACACAGGAAGGTGTTTATGTGTATGAAGTAATGGCGGGATCTCCAGCAAAGACAGCGGGGATAATTGAGGGCGATGTGATAACGCGTGTGGATGACGTTCAAATAGACACCATCACAAAACTCACTCGGGTTCTCTATAAATACAGACCTGAAGATCAGATTAAAGTCCAAGTGATTCGAAATGGAAAGCCAGTTGAGCTTCTATTGACTTTAAAGACTGAGACTCAGTAAATCTATTAAGTGAAGAAATGCCAAGTTCTACGCCGACAGTAAACTAAGTAAAATGTAACCTGAATGGAATGGAACTTAAATAAGAACAGACTGTAACTCAATTGAATGATGAATTTTAATAAGCTAAAAAACCGAAAATGTCCTTATACCCATAGGAAGTAAGGATATTTTCGGTTTTTTGATGTTTGTTTTATCAACTCTCTGCCAAGTCAAACTGCCATCCGATGCCAAACTTATCGGTTAAATTTCCATAGCACTTACTCCAGAAGGTCTCTTGAAGTGGCATGGAAATCGTGCCATCTTTGGCAAGTCTTTTAAAATATCGTGTGAGGGTCTCCTCATCAGACAAAGATATTAAGAGACTTATATTGTTGCCCATAGTCAGTTTCATATCTGGCGTGACATCCGAAATCATGATGGTTTCAGTGCCTATTTTTATTTCGGTGTGCATGACCAACTGTTTTACGGCGTCGGTCATGAGATAACTGGGGTCTGGGGGCATGTCCCCAAATAGCATGAGAGTTGGAGGCGGAGATTCGAACACTTCGGCATAATAGAGAGCGGCTTCTTTAGCTCTTCCGCTGAAGTTTAGATAAGCGATAATAGACATAAAAAATGCTCCTTTCTGATGTAAAAGGTATTTGAAATATATATACCATTTGGGTGTGGACATAAGCAAATTGTTAGTGGAATTGAAAGAAAATATAATCAAATGCAAGTATACAATTCAATCGTTGCAAATTCTGTTTTGAATAAAAATGTATAAATAACCATATTATCATTTGGGAAAATGCTATACAGAAACGCGTTAAAACAATTTGCAATAGTAATGTATAGGAAAATAAACATAAACAAGGTGTTGTTTTAATTTTTAAAGCTGTAGTTCCTATACGAACAAGTTTAAAAAAATACATAAGAATTAACGGGATAGAATAAAAAAACTTAAGTAACAACTTGCAAAATGCAAGAAAGAGATATATAATATTCAAAATTATCGTTATATTTAGAAATAAACCGAGGTATCAAAGTAATTTCATCTGTTACTTTTGAAGAGAGTGAAGAGGTCTCTAATTTTTATACCTCGTTTTATTGTATACTGTATACAAAAGTTTAAGGGGGTCATTATATGAAATCAGCAGGTTTACCTGACCAGCAGGGCTTGTATCGTCCTGAATTTGAAAAAGATAATTGCGGTGTCGGATTTGTGGCGAATATAAACGGAGATAAGAGCCACAGTATTGTAAAAAAAGGGATCGAAGTTCTCGTCAATATGACGCATCGAGGCGCGTCAGGCTCTGATCCAAACACTGGGGATGGAGCCGGCATCATGTTCCAAATTCCCCATGACTTTTTTGAAATTGTCAGCTATAACAAGGGAATAGAACTTCCAGCTAAAGGGAAGTATGCAGTGGGAATGGTTTTTTTGCCCAAATCCCCTGCTTCAAGATATCAATGTGAGGGGATACTGGAGCGCATTGTCATGGAAGAGGGCGCGGCAGTTTTAGGGTGGAGAACTGTCCCAACAGACAATCGGATGATTGGAGAAACTGCCAGAGGAACGGAACCGAATATCAGGCAGATTTTCATCGGCATGGGTGAGATAGAAGAGACGGTAAAATTTAAAGAGACACTCTACCTCATTCGAAAGCGAGCAGAGAGCGAAGTGAAAACGCTTGTGAAAAAAGGAGCGGACTACTTCTATATTTGCAGTTTGTCAAATGAGACTTTGATATATAAGGGATTGCTCTTGCCAGATCAGATTGGGGGCTATTTTATAGATTTACAAGATGTGAACTTTAAGAGTGCCATTGCCATGGTGCATTCCAGATTTAGTACGAACACATTTCCCACATGGGATTTGGCACATCCGTACAGATATATAGCTCACAATGGTGAAATCAACACCATTAGAGGCAATCGAAACTGGATGAACGCAAGGGAAGGCGTTTTAAAATCAAAAGTCTATGGAGATGCTTTTTCAAAGCTGTTCCCCATTGTGACGCCAAATGGAAGTGACTCGGCTTCACTGGATAACGTCTTTGAGCTACTTGTCATGCATGGCAAGAGCAATGCGCAGGCCATGATGACTCTGATACCAGAAGCGTGGGAAAACGACTTGGAAATGGCCTCGGAGCTAAAGGCATTTTATGAAACCAATGGGTCGCTGATTGAACCCTGGGATGGACCTGCTGCGGTGTTCTTCTGTGATGGCATTCAGGTGGGTGCCACACTGGATAGAAATGGACTCAGACCTGCTAAGTATGTCATCACCAAGAGTGGCATGATGGTCATGGCGTCAGAATTGGGGGTTCTCAAATTTACGCCAGAAGAAGTCGTGGAAAAGGGGCGACTTGAACCGGGAAAAATGCTCTTGGTAGACACTGCAAAGGGTATACTACTCCGAAACGATGAGATAAAATCAGCAGTTTGCGCCAAGTATCCTTATGAACAACAGTTAGAAAAAACTAAAGTTGAGCTGGAGCATTTGCCTCAGAACGATGAAAATTATGTGTTGAGAGAGGAAAATCTGCTCGAAAAACAGGCGGCGTTTAATTACACATTAGACGATGTCAACTTTCTCATAAAGACCATGGCAGAAACGGGAAAAGAGGCACTGGGCGCAATGGGTAATGACGCACCACTCGCTGTGTTGTCGGATCAGTCTCAGACATTTTATGCCTATTTTAGACAGCTTTTCGCACAAGTGACCAACCCGCCAATTGATCCAATCCGTGAGAAAAACGTCATGTCTCTGATGAATTATATGGGATCACAAGCCAGCTTCCTAGAGGAGACACCGACCTTTACCCCATTTATAAGCATCAAGTCACCTGTGCTTTCAAACGCAGAGACGAGGAAGATAAAAGCACTTAGAAATGCGCATTTCAACGCCACTAAGATTCCAATCACTTTCAAGGCAGACGAGGGCATTGAAGGATTCAAAAAGGCGCTCCGTCTCATTTGTGAGAGGGCATCAAAACGGGTGGCAGAAGGGTATAATTTGCTAATTCTAAGTGACAAAAAAGTAGATGGATACGAAGCGGCAATTCCGAGTTTGCTGGCAGTTTCAGCGGTACACCATCATCTGATTGAAGAAAAGACCAGAACAAAAGTATCTATTATCGTCGAGTCTGGCGATGCAAGAGAGACGACGCATATTGCCCTGCTAATTGGATATGGTGCAAGTGCTGTCAATCCATATCTTGCCATTGAGACGGCAAAGAGTCTTGTATCCAGAGATCTTATAAAATCCATTTCTGCCGAAGAGGCGGCTTATAATTTAATTGATGCGCTTTCTACAGGCCTCTTGAAGATTTTGTCCAAAATGGGAATCTGTACGGTTCAGTCATATCAAGGTGCACAGATCTTTGAAGCCCTTGGATTGGATGACGCATTTGTAGAGCGCTACTTCCCAGGAACGCCAACGAGCATTGGCGGATTGGGCATAGAGGAAATCGCAAAAGAAACTTTGAGCAACCACAACAAGGCATTTAATCGACTGAGAAGACCTATGTATGAACTGGAAGTTGGGGGACAGCACGTCTGGCGAAAGGGCGGCGAAAGGCATCTTTTCAACCCTGAAACCATCTATCTGCTTCAACAGGCGACAAGGCTCAATGACTATGAACTCTATAAGGCCTATGCCCAAAAGATTAACGATCAATCCAAACAGCATTATACCCTTCGTGGGTTGTTTGAACTGGATTCTGCCAAGGAGTCTGTGGCGCTTAGCGAAGTTGAACCAGTGAGTGAAATTGTCAAGCGCTTTTGCACAGGGGCGATGTCCTTTGGGTCTTTGAGTCAAGAAGCACATGAAACGATTGCCATTGCCATGAACAGACTTGGAGCAAAGAGCAACAGTGGCGAGGGAGGCGAAGACGATTCTAGATATGAAATAGATGCAAGTGGAAATGACAAGAGAAGTGCCATCAAGCAGATTGCCTCGGCAAGATTTGGCGTAAACACAAACTACATTATGCATGCAGATGAACTTCAGATTAAAGTGGCACAAGGGGCAAAACCCGGCGAGGGAGGTCATTTGCCTGGCAGTAAAGTCACCGTTCACATAGCCAAAGTTCGGCATTCCACACCGGGAATTGATTTGATATCGCCACCGCCACATCATGACATATATTCTATTGAAGACTTGGCACAGCTTATTTACGATTTAAAATCCACGAACCCAAAAGCTAGAATCAGCGTTAAGCTGGTGGCAGAGGTGGGAATCGGCACCATAGCAGCTGGCGTTGCCAAAGCACATGCAGATATGATTCTCGTCAGTGGACATGATGGTGGGACAGGAGCGTCCCCGGTATCCTCGATTAAGACGGCGGGAATTCCTTGGGAAATAGGGCTTTCAGAGACGCATCAAGTTCTGCTTCTCAACAACCTCAGAAGCAGAGTCAGAATTCAGACGGATGGTCAGCTCAAGACTGGGCGGGATGTGGTTATAGGGGCTTTACTCGGGGCAGAAGAGTTTGGATTTGCCACCACTGCACTGGTGATTATGGGCTGTACAATGTTGAGACACTGCAATAAAAACAACTGTGATCTAGGTGTGGCGACGCAAAATTCGGAACTTCGCAAGCACTTTGTTGGAAAACCAGAATACTTGATGAATTTTATGAGATTTATTGCCATGGAGGCGAGAGAACTTATGGCGGAACTTGGTTATCGCACGATAGATGAACTTGTGGGTCACGTTGAAGTTATTAAAAAGAGGGAGACTATCCGCCATGAGAAGGCGGATAGCCTGAACTTCGATAGAGTTTTTTACAAACCGGATATGCCAAGTCGAATCAAGCCGTATTGTGTAAAAACTCAAAATCACGGTATTGATGCCAGTTTTGACCACAAGTTGATTGAAATGGCCAAAGGGGCGATTAAAGATAGTTATCCTGTGAAAGGATCTTTTGAAATTAAAAACATTCATCGGTCTGTGGGGAGCATGCTCTCTGGTAAAATCGTAGCGGTGCATGGTGCAACAGGGCTACCAGAAGATACGGTGGAACTGAAATTCTTTGGATCGGCAGGACAGAGCTTTGGTGCTTTTGGCGCACCGGGGGTGACCATGACTTTGGAAGGTGAGGCCAATGACTATGTGGGAAAGGGGCTCTCCGGTGCAAAAATAATTGTGAAACCACCTAGAGGTTCGAGCTTTGATCCTGGCGAGACCTATATTGCAGGCAACACACTGCTCTATGGTGCCACTTCAGGAGAAGTCTATATAAATGGCTGTGTTGGCGAGCGATTTGCGGTTAGAAACAGCGGTGCAACGGCTGTGGTAGAAGGCGTTGGGAATCATGGCTGTGAGTATATGACAGGTGGAACTGTGGTTATTTTAGGGCGAATCGGCAAAAACTTTGCGGCTGGAATGTCAGGTGGGAAAGCCTATGTGCTAGATGCGGATATGACGCTTGAAAAAAAGCTGAATTCAGAGCTTGTCTCTGTTTATGAACTGTCGGAGGAAGAACTAGAGCTGGTCAGAGCATTGCTTTTGAAACATGAAAAATTCACGGAGTCACCAAAGGCAAAGCATATTTTGGAGAACTGGGAATTTATGAAGGGGCAGTTTAAACTGGTTGTTTCACCAATTTACAAGCAGATTGTGGAGGCATCCTCAACCATCTCTTTAGAACAGATATCGTAAGGAGGAAAGACGATGAGAAATTTAATGCTTTTTAATGAAGTCGATCGGAAGTCCTTCAAGTTAAGGCCAGCCAAACAGCGGATTCAGGACAACCGTTCTGTCTATAAGCCCTTAGAGGAATCCGTAATGATTGACCAAGCAGGCCGATGTATGACCTGTGGAACGACATTTTGCAGTTTCGGCTGTCCTCTTGGGAACTTGATTTCCATATGGAATGAACTTGCAGAGGATGAGAACTGGAAGGAGGCATATGAGGCGCTGAGAAGAACCAGCAACTTTCCAGAGTTTACTTCAAGGGTTTGTCCGGCGCTTTGTGAAGCCTCATGCAATCTGGGGGTAAACCACGAACCTGTTTCAATTAGAGAAATTGAGTTCACCATTATCGAGAGGGCTTTTAAGGAAGGGTGGGTAATGCCTAGAGTGCCCAAAATGAAGACAGGAAAACGCATAGCGATTGTGGGCTCAGGCCCAGCAGGGCTTGCAGCGGCAGATGAACTCTGTTCAGTGGGTCATGACTGTGTGGTATTCGAACGCAATTCAGAGCCGGGGGGACTGATGCGTTATGGCATTCCAAACTTCAAACTTGAAAAAGATATCATAGATAGACGCGTGGCCTTGATGGAGACAGCTGGGGTGACTTTTCAGATGAATCAAAGTGTTGGCGAGAATATTTCGCCAAGTGAACTTCTAAAGACATATGATGCCTTGATTCTCACGGGGGGATCGACAATTCCAAGAGATCTTAAAGTAAGTGGCAGAGGTCTAAAGGGCATTTACTTTGCGGTGGATTATTTGGAAAATCATACAAAGCGCATCCACGGCATTGACACGGAGGGCGTCTTGATAGATGCGAAGGACAAAAATGTCCTCGTCATCGGTGGTGGTGATACAGGGTCTGATTGCATTGGGACAGCCAATCGGCAAGGGGCAAAATCTGTCTATCAGATTGAAATCATGCCAAAGTCGCCCTTAAAGCGAGACGATAGTATGCCGTGGCCACTTTATCCAAGACTGCACAAGGAGACCTCTTCACACAAGGAGGGATGCAAGCAGGACTGGGAAATTAACACTAAGCAAATTATAGGGGAAGATCAAGTTGAAAAGGTGGTTTTAGAGCGCGTTAAGTGGACGGAAAAGAATGGCAAACACGTTCTAAAACCCATTGAAAACAGTGAGTTTGAGCTTGAAATAGACATGGTGCTCTTGGCAATGGGATTTGTGTCGCCTCAATTTGAAGGAATGGTTTCGTCACTTGGTCTCAAACTGGATGAGAGGGGGAATCTCAAAACAGATGAGTGCTATCAGACATCGGTTGCTGGTGTCTTTTCAGCAGGGGACATGAGAAGCGGACAATCTCTTGTGGTGAAGGCCATCAAAGAAGGCAGAGAAGTGGCAAAACATGTGGATGAGTTTCTAATGGGGGAGAGTTTTATAAAATAGAAAGAACGAAGTTTGAGTATTTAAAAGTTTTTTAATTCAGGTTTAACAATTCTCTTATATCTATTATAATGAAGAAAACGGATTTATATTTTAGATTGAATACAGAGGAGCATGACATGAACGAAAAACAAAGGCGCATTGTAATGACAATTGCAGGGGTTCTTATTAGCGGGTTCAGCGTTGGAATTTTCAATTTTTCAGTATTTGGGATGGACCCGTTTCAGGTCTTTGCTCATGGTGTTTGGAAACACACAACTCTGGGATATGGCACATTTTATATGATTGTGAATTTAGTCATGCTCGTGGGCATATTCTTCATTGATCGGTCCAAAATCGGGCTTGGGACAATGATTAATATTTTCTTGCTCGGCTATGTGGTGGAGTTTTCCTCTTGGCTTTGGCAATACTTAATGCCAGATCCGACTTTTGTGATTAGGAGCATTGCCCTTGCAATTGGAATCTTGCTCATCAGCTTTGGATCAGCACTCTACTTTACGGGAGATTTAGGCGTTTCCACGTATGATGCGGTGGCACTGGTGATGTCAGAGAGGAAAATTGCAAAATTTCAGTATTGTCGTATTGGAACAGACTTAATTTGCACCCTCACCGGTTTTTTGCTAGGCGCAACAGTGGGGATTGGCACTGTGATTACGGCCTTTTTCATGGGGCCGATTATCGCTTTTTTCAATAGAAAAGTGGCTGTTCCATTTAGATATGGAAAAGCAGGCAAACTTCAGTAGCCTTTTTAAACACGTAATCATATCTTACATGACTTTAAAACTGTGGACTTTATAGCCACAGTTTTTTGCTGTCAGCCTGGAGGGATACTAACCAAATTTTAACTGTTATTTTAACAGACAAAGCGATACACTTATAATAACCATAAAAAATAATTTATAAGGGGGGCTTTAAATGTACGTTTTTCCAGAGGGATTCTACATAGACGTTAGAATTGAAGAAACTTTTGACACAAAAATCACTTATAAAAAGCTGGAATTGCAGGAACAGAAAATCAGGAACAACAAAGGGGCCTTTATTCGCTTATTTGACGGGAAAAAGTGGTATTATAGTGCGGTTTCAAATATTGATACCATCCAGTCGGAAATTGATGCACTTGCAGAGATGGCCGAGCCAAATGACTTGATATTGGAACATCCAATTGTAGGGCAGTTTGAAGTGAATCGGGAAAATCGAATCAGCTATGCCGAAATGCCAATTGGCGAAGTGCCAATTCAGAGAAAGCGCATGTTTTTAGAGTCTTTGTTAGAAAAAATTAAAGATGATGTCATTGTAAATCACAGTTCATTTTATGTGGAAAATCGGACAATCAAGCAGATATTCTCATCAAAGGGAACAAACGTGAATTTTGACAAGCAGACCTGTGGGGTTCGTATCAGCCTTGAACTGGCCTATGGAGATGAGAGCGACAGAGCATCTATTTCCAAGGGAGCAGATTGTTTCGATACCCTTGAGACCTTTGAACGCTATTTTTCAGAAGAAATCTCTAAGAGCGTTGAATTTATAAAGACGGCTGAAACCATTGAGCCCGGAGACTATATGGTCTTGATGAGCCCCATGGCAACGGGTGTCTTTACCCATGAGAGTTTTGGACACAAGAGCGAATCCGATTTTATGATTGGAGACGAGGCCATGAAGGCAGAATGGACACTGGGAAAGCAAGTGGCATCTTCCATTGTGACCATTGTCGATGACGGACAGGTTAAGGGCAACGGGTTTGTCCCTTATGATGATGAGGGCACTGAGGGCAAAAAGACGATGATTATAACAGATGGGATTCTCACAGGCAGACTTCACAGCACACAGACAGCAGCACTGCTTGAAGAGGAACTCACAGGAAATGCCAGAGCACTGAACTTTGAGTATGAACCAATTGTGAGAATGACGACAACCTATATAGAGAGGGGCAATAGACCGCTCAAAGACATCATCTCAGAAATGGATAGAGGTATCTATGTGGACACGATTAAACACGGTTCGGGACTGTCTACCTTTACCATGGCACCGGCACGATCTTATCTCATTGAAAACGGCAAAATTACAAAGCCCCTCAAGATATCTGTCATTACAGGAGATGTCTTTGGGACGCTTCAGGAAGTAGATGCCATCAGCAAAGAATTTGAACTTCTCGAATTTGTTGGTGGTGGATGCGGCAAAATGGAACAGTGGCCGCTGCCAGTTGGCTTTGGCGGACCTTATACAAGGGTTCGAAAACTGAAAGTGCATTAGGGAGGTGTCCATATGAAGACGGAATATATAACCATACGAGATCGAGAGACAACACTTAGGATTATGAATACAGAGATTGAAGCAGTTCGGAAAAAGGATATTGTAAGGAAAGGTGTCAGAGTCATAAAAGAGAATGTGATTGGGGTTTCCGGTTCAATTGGAGAAGTGCCAAATGAAGAACTCATCGACCAAGCAGAACAAAATTTAAGTATGGGCATAAGATATCCATATGAGCTTGCTAAAAACATCAAGCGACATGAGGACTATGGCGAGAAATCTCTCCAGAAAGATAATTGGATTTCTCAGATAGAGGTGGTACTTGAAACGTTAAAAAGGGAGTATCCTGAATTTGACTTTAGCGAGAAGGTTGGCGTCAATAACCGTGCAGTGTCTTATGAAAACACTGAAGGACTTGAACTTGAGTACAGAGATACCTATATGGACTTGGAGTTTGTTTTAAAGGAAAAGAGCAGTGTCAATTTATTCGATGGATTCTTGCTCTACACGGGAAGGTCTTTTGATGAAGGCCTATTTCTAGACTTTAACCGCAATTTGCTAAAAGCGCATATGACACCGGTTGAACTCCCAGACGGTCACTCTCTTCCAGTGTTTATGTTTAATACCGAAAGACTTGATGGATATCTCGGAAAAGCACTTAGCGGCGAAAATTATGCAGTGGGAAGCTCAATTTTTAAAGGCAAAATGAATCAGAAACTATTTGATAGCAAGGTGACTTACTGCCAGAACTTCGATGGGAGAGAAGTCTATAGACCTTTCTTTGACATGGAGGGGACGCTGCTTAAAGGTGATAAGCTGCCTCTTATAGAAAATGGCGAGCTGGTAAATGTCTTTACAGATAAAAAAACAGCCGAGTGCTATGGACTGCCACATGTGGGCGGTGCAACTGGAGATTATGATGGGATGCCAAGGCTTGAAAACACCACAATCAAGGCCGAGGTAGATTCAAGCGCCATCAAAGATGTGTTAAAGGGTGAACTCGCTGTGCTGGTGTTTATGGCTGAGGGAGGTGACTTTACCTCAGATGGTGGTTATGCCACACCTGTACAGTTGAGTTACTTATTTGACGGAGATCGGATTTTAGGAAAACTGCCTGAGTTCTCCGTGTCTTCAAACCTCTACAAGATGCTGGGCGAAGACTATCTTGGAACCTTTAGAAATCCATTTTACATGGGCGAAAATTCAACGCTTCAAGGGTATCGTCTAAAGGTAAATAGATAGATCAAACCGTGTTTGAAACACCTAAAATGGGCTATAAATTATCAGGAGGAGGTACTGGTATGAAATTTTATGAATACAGTGCAGTTTCCATTGATGGTGAACCAATTGAGATGAGCCGATATAAAGGGAAAGTTGTGTTGGCAGTCAACACCGCCAGCAAATGTGGGTTTACCCCTCAGTATAAAGGCCTAGAAGCGCTCTATAAGAAATATGAATCAGAAGGATTCGTGGTACTTGGATTTCCCTGTGACCAGTTTGGACATCAAGAACCTGGTGAAAGTGATGAAATCAAGGGATTTTGTGAGTTAAATTACGGGGTGACGTTCCCTTTGTTTGAGAAAATAGATGTCAAAGGAGAAAATGCTCATCCTATTTTTAAGTTCTTGGTTTCTGAGAAGAAATCGCTCATCGGAAAGGAAATCAAGTGGAATTTTACGAAGTTTCTCATAGACAGAGAGGGAAATGTGGTCAAGCGGTATGCGCCAACAACAGAACCTGAAAAACTGTCAGCGGATATTGAGAACTTACTTCATATGTCAAAGAATTGAAACACCTAGATAGATGGGAAAGGGATACCTCGAGAAATTACAGGGCATCCCTTTTTTTATATGGAACCATATTGGTTGATAAGCGCCTTATACTGAAGGTCACCAAGCCCGTATTCGGGAAAGAGGTGGAACAGTGCCTCTAGTTGAGAGGTCGTGATGTGATTTTCCTGAATGTATTTTACAATAGGGCTATCAGGTGCATCGTATGTCAAATAGAGCTTAAGCGCCTGATAGGTGACAGGCAAAGGGCAAGTACGAGGCATTTTGCGTTCCAGCATCACTTGATGGTAAATCTCCAAGTAGCCGTGGGGATCGACGGGGATGGCTTTGTCTAAGAATGCGTCCTGTTGTTCATCTGCAAGACAGAGGAAGACCTCTCCTTGATAATTTTGTGCGTCTAGATAGGCCATCAATGTCACATAATTGACTTGACAAAACATGTCGTCTCCAAACCATAAAACCAAAATATCATAATCCAATGCAAGCATGGGCGAAAGTGGATTGACTACAATTTCCTCATATTGTGAGGACGTTGAGTTTAGAGCGGCGGCACGAACACTTATAAATGTCTCGTCAAACGGTTGTATTCCAGGTGTGCCCCAGCACATGGCTTCGTTAAAAGGGACATACTGAGCTTCTACATCTATAAGGGACTCTTCTTCGAAGCGCTTGAGCATGTACTGACCGTTTAAGACATTCATAATCTTGGTGGGGGCAATTGACTTAAAGTGCTGTTGTAACTTTAAAATTGTATGTGTTGACATGGTTTCTACCTCCTCATTTTGGGAATAAACCTTTGGATGCTTGGACTGAACAGGTCTCTTTAGATGTCTAAACCGACGTGGCGTTATGCCATATCTCCCTAAAAACGCTCTTGAAAATGCCTCTTGTGAGGTATATCCATATTGAATCGCTATATCTATAATCCGATGGTCTGTTGACATAAGTGATTCAGCGGCAAGAGTCAGTCTTCTTTTTTGGAGGTAACTCTTTAAAGTCTCGCCATATCGCTTTCTGAAAATAACAGAGAGATGGTATGGTGAGTATCCTGCAAGAGAAGCCAGAAATTCCAGTGACAAGTCACTTTCCAAATGGGATTCAATATATTCAATCAGGTCCATATTTGTTCCTCCTTGATGTCAGTTTACCAAATGAGGGAAATCTTTTTTTGATAATAATTGTGAAGAATGTCAGGTCGTGAAACAGAACTACAAATCAAAGTAATCAGGAGATAGTATGAGCAAGGTTTTCTGGTCTTTGAGTTCAATCAGACCGTCAGCACTGAGGGCAGAGAGTTTTCTGCTTACAGTTTCTCTAGTGACACCCACGAAGTTTGCCATATCTTCACGTGTCAGTGTTAGCGTCAGCTCAATACCACGCGAGGTGACTTTGCCTATCTGTTCAGAGAGCTGACGGATTAAGAATTTTAGACGGATGTCCGCATCAGGAGATGAAATGGCACTGACGAGTCTTTCCAGTGAACTAATTCGCTCATGAGCCGATTCAAGGATGGCAAACATCATCTCGGGATTTGTACGCAGAAATTCATCGAAGCTCTCTTTGGGAATCGTGCACAGATGACTTGGCTTGGTGGCAATGAGATCATAATGGGTGGTTTCTTGTTTTAGAAGCGAGAGTTCTCCGATGGAATCGCCTTCATTTAAAATATAGAGAATTTGTTCTCTGCCATCCTCTCCAAAAATAGATGCTTTGATACCACCAGAGTTGATGATGAACAATCGGTTGAAATCTTCTCCTTGACGAAGGATGATATCCCCTTTTTTATAGTGTTTCCGCTCAATTAGAGTGAGGATGGTGTTTAATTGAGTGTCGTTCATGGCAGAAAACAGCTGGACTTTTCGTGCGCAGAGCTTGTGACCGCAAGTGGCACAGCCAGTGGGAGAAACGACATTTAAGGTCTTCATAACGGCCTCCTTCGTTACAATTGTGAGTTCAGTTTTTCTTCTATTATACCATTGTAATATAAACCGAAAAAATGAAAAGTGTGAGGCAAATCACAGGTTTGTTTTGCAAAAAGAGGTATAGTGAGAACAAGAAGAGGAGGTAAGGACGATGATGAGAAATGAATTTGATTTTAACAGTGGTATTGGAGAGAGTGTGGTGAAACATCCCCAACTTGTAAAACTATATATGGAATACGATGTGGACTTCTGTTGTGGTGGTGATCGGTCAGTGGATGATGCGCTGAAAACGGACTGTGGTGAATCCGCAAGAGAGGTGAGGGAAAAAATTAAATACATGCTGACGCAGTCCGAAACAGAGGGGGACAAAAGGCTGGATACCCTGACTAACGAAGCGCTGATTGACAGAATTGTGGAAACCCATCATGCTTATTTGAAGTCGGAACTGCCAGTGATTTCAAGTCTTTTGTTCAAGCTGCTCGGTGTGCATGGTGAGACTCATCCAGAGCTCTATTTGGTTCACGAAACCTTTGGTGCGCTTAAAGTTGAACTGGAATCCCATTTGATAAAAGAAGAGGTAAAGTTGTTTCCAAGGATTTTGTCAGAGGATTCAGAGGTGAAGACGCTGATTGATGAACTGGAAGGTGAACATGACGCCGCAGGCGATGCACTTCATCGGTTGACTGAAATAACAAACCACTTCACGCTGCCGCAGGATGCGTGCACCACATATGCACTTGTCTATGAAAAACTCAAGACACTGGTGGCTGATATGTATATGCATGTGCATTCTGAAAACAATATTTTATTTAAAAGATTGTGAGACTTCATACGTAAAGAAAAAGTGCATAAATGAAGTGTAGAAAGGTATAGAAGAGGTACAGAGGCATCTGAGCTAGATTCATAAGGATTATGGAGATATTTTTTAAAGAGGAGAGGAGCGTTTTTATGTTTAAAATCAATGAAAAAATAACTTGGGTTGGTAAAATTGACTGGGAACTTAAAAAATTTCATGGTGAGGAGTACTCCACACACAGGGGATCTTCTTACAATTCCTATTTGATTCAGGACGAGAAGGTGGCGTTGATTGACACTGTTTGGAGACCATTTGACGAGGAATACGTAGAACATTTAAAGACGGTTATTGATCTTGATAAGATTGATTATATTATTGCAAACCATGCGGAGATAGATCACAGCGGTGCGTTGCCAGAACTTATGAAACACATTCCAGATACACCTATCTACTGTACGAAAAACGGTGTAAAATCTCTAAAGGGACATTATCATCAGGATTGGAACTTTAGAGAAGTTAAAAGTGGAGATACTCTAGACCTCGGAACAGGCAAGCTCGTCTTCATTGAAGCGCCAATGCTGCACTGGCCTGACAGCATGTTTACTTACTACACATCAGATGCAGTGCTTTTCAGCAACGATGCTTTCGGACAGCACTATGCGTCAGAGTTTATGTACAATGATTTAGTAGATCAGGCGGAGCTCTATCAAGAGGCGCTAAAATACTATGCCAACATACTGACGCCGTTTAGTCCGCTGGTGATTAAGAAGATTCACGAAGTCTTGGCATTAAATGTTCCGGTGAGTATGATTTGTACTTCTCATGGAATTATTTGGCGCGACAATCCAACTCAAATTGTGGAAAAATATCTGGAGTGGGCAGAGGCCTATCAGGAACATCAAGTGACTTTGATTTACGATACCATGTGGGATGCTACAAAGAAAATGGCTGAGGGCATCGCTGAGGGGATTAAGTCAGTTGATCCAACACTCAACATTAAACTCTTCAATGTCAGCAAGGTAGATAAAAACGACATCATCGCGGAAGTGTTTAAGGCAAAATTAGTGGTTGCAGGGTCTTCAACTATTAATAAGGGCATTTTATCTGCAATGGCATCCATGCTGGAAATGATAAAGGGGTTGAAATTCAAAAATAAGATGGCCGCAGGGTTTGGAAGTTATGGATGGAGTGGTGAATCTCCAAAAATCATGCACGAAGAATTAAAAAAATGTGGATTTGAGTGTACTGAGCCGCCGCTTGAAGTGTTGTGGCAACCAGATGAAGCAGCTGTGGAACAGTGCAGGTCTTATGGTGTTCAATTGGCGAAGGCACTTGGCACCAAATTTTAGAGGATTGACGGATACTTTAAAAAGTGATATTCTGCTTACGATGTAACAGCAATGGAACAGAACAAAAAAATAATGATAAAGGTGGATATAAATCCAACCGCTTAGTGTTATGGAAATTCAAGTAGCATAAGCAGTCTGGAGAAATTAGGATAAACTTGTCAACTTGATATTTGACTGTGAACCTCCTGTTAGGGAGATTCACAAATGGAAATCACGCTATCAAAGGGTCTTTAAGAAAGGACGCTTTAATAGGTTTGTCAAATATCAAGTGGCAGTTTAGACATTTCTCTGAGGCTGCTTTTTTATTGTCATGGTATCCTTCATTCACTATTGGATTCATTCATTTTCTGGCAGCAGCAGAGCGTTTATAATTTCACCCTCTGTTGCTGTTACGAGAAAAGGAGGAAGAAATGGATACTATGAAATTTGATGAAACGGTTCTAAGAAAAATATACAAGGTGATTGGACTTTCAAATCCTGATGGTGAGACCTATAAAGAGAGGGAAAGAAAGCACCGTCAGATATTTGATTTTCTGAGGCATCTTGAAAAAGCTGTGGGGACACTTTCAAAACATCGTGAGATTGTCTTGGTGGATTGCGCCTGTGGAAAGGGCTATCTTTCATTTATTTCCAATTACTACTTTAGTGTGATGCAAAAACGAAAAGTTAAGTTTATCTGCATTGATTACAATGCCCATGTGATTGAGGCGTCAAGAAAAGCCGCCGAAATACTTGGACTGAATAACATGTCATTTATCTGCGCAGATATTGCCAAAGTAAACTTGGAATTCAGACCAGATATTGTCTATAGTTTACACGCTTGTGATACAGCGACCGATATGGCTATTGCCAAGGGGATTGCGGAAGATGCCACTTATATAATGACAGTCTCATGCTGTCAGCATACTGTGCGAAAGACTATGAAAAAGCACCCGCTGGGCGCCGTAACTCAGCATGGCGTTTACAGAGAGAGATTGGGCGACATGCTGGCAGATACGATGAGGGCGCTCATCTTGGAAAGCAGGGGGTATAAAGTTAGAATTTTTGAGTATGTTTCCATGACAGAGACGCCTAAAAATGTCATGGTCAGAGCAGTCAAGACGGGGACGTCCAGCCCTAGAAAAAGAAGTGAAATACTGAAACGATACAGTGATTTAGAGTCCGTATTCAACACAACACCGAAACTTGACGAGCTTCTTGAAACGATCAAGGATAGAGAGTAGAGCATACTGTCTAATCAAACTTGTCATTTCCCAACATAAAAGACAGGTTGTTTTTACAAAAAAATCATCGGTGAATTGACAACAATTAAGTATTAGGGCTACAGAAAATTTTACGAAAATGAAATAAAGTATAAATAACCACGGGGAAAAGGAGGAAAGTTTTATGTTAAAACTCATCGGAATTTTAATTATCGTTATTGGCTTTATTAGAAAATACGATACTTTGGCTGTTGTGGTAACAGCAGGAATCGTAACAGGTCTAGTAGGGGGAATGGACATCATCCAAATCTTTGATGTCATTGGAACTTCATTTGTGAAGACGAGGTATATGTCACTTTTTCTTTTGACATTGCCAGTTATCGGGATTCTTGAGAGATATGGACTCAGGGAACAGGCGGCGAATTTAATTGGTGGCATGAAGAAGGTCACTGCCGGCAGTGTCTTGTCTATTTACACATTGATTAGGCTAATTGCAGGGGCTTTATCGGTTAGACTAGGGGGACATGTTCAGTTTATAAGACCGTTGATTAACCCAATGGCATTTGGAGCTGCTCAAAAGTCACAACCACATGTGGACGAACATGATGAAGAGGTTATCAAAGGGTATGCTGCGGCAACTGAAAACTTCGGTAACTTCTTTGGACAAAATGTCTTTGTGGCATCAGCGGGTGTCTTGTTGATTGTGGGCACACTCGAAGAACTTGGAACAGCTGTAAATCCACTTGATGTTGCAAAGGCATCTGTTCCAATTGCTGTGATAACATTTGTGTACACGGCCATCTACTATCATTTACTCGATAGGAAACTGGCGAATAAATCCACAGTTGTATCCACAGAGAGAGGAGAGTGATGACGATGAAAGATCTATTGCTTGAAGTGATGTATGTCCTTTGCGGATTGGTTTCAATTATTACAGCGGTTTATGCAATTAAGGATAAGGAACATCCATCTGCTAAAGTTACAGCTTTATTTTGGACACTTTTGGGAATTGTATTTATCGTTGGAAAATACATTCCAGGTTATATCTCTGGTATAATATTAGTGGTCATGTCTATTTTAGCAGCTACAAAAAAAGTTAAAT
This sequence comes from Firmicutes bacterium UBA6806, assembly GCA_002452745.1. GTDB lineage: Bacteria > Bacillota > Clostridia > Peptostreptococcales > Acidaminobacteraceae > Fusibacter_A. The sequence goes on along the minus strand of DKFC01000055.1, from coordinate 15,706 downwards.
TTGGCTCACTTAAGAATTCAGATGAAGCCTTTAGAAATAAAAAGGCAAATGAAATTCAAAATAAACTGTTCATTCCAGCACTTGCTATTGGTGTGGTTGCCTTTATTATAGCGCAGTTTGTTCCAAGTTTAGGCGCTCTTGTGGGCCTTGGAATCGCAGCTTTTGTCTCTACAGCCCTCGGTGTGGTTTACACCAAAGCCACCGCTGAGGAACTCGCTTATGATGGCAGCCGTCTGCTTCAGCAGGTCGGCCCTTCCAGCATCTTGCCTCAGCTTTTAGCAGCACTGGGTGCCTTGTTTACAACAGCTGGTGTCGGTGAAGTCATATCAGGTGGCATCGGCAGTGTCATCACAGATAACAGCAAACTCATGGCAGTCATTGCATACTGTGCAGGGATGACGATTTTTACAATTATCATGGGAAATGCATTTGCGGCTTTCGCTGTTATTACAGCGGGAATCGGGGTGCCATTTGTCATGGCACAAGGTGCAAATCCTGCAATTGCAGGAGCATTGGCTTTAACTGCGGGTTATTGTGGAACACTGCTGACGCCAATGGCAGCCAATTTTAATATTGTGCCAGCAGCCGTCCTTGAGACGAAAAATCCTTATCGGGTTATTATTGCTCAAGCGCCAATTGCGATTATTTTATGGGTGACACATGTTGTTCTCATGTACACTTTGGCATTTTAGAAGTGGAAAAGACAAGACATAAAGTTGAAAAATGATTCCAATCAAAAGGCGGATTATTTTATTGACAGAAAGGAACGGAAAAATGAAGGTATTGATAACAGGGTTTACGCCGTTTGGTGGCGAATCGACAAATCCAGCTTATGAAGCTGTAAAGAGACTTCCAAATCAGATTGAAGGCATTGAAGTTGTTAAAGAAGAAGTGCCAACAGAATTTCACAAGTCCATAAGGACGCTGGATCAGCTTATGCAAAGAGAAATGCCAGACGTGGTTATTTGTGTGGGACAGGCTGGTGGCAGGCCAAACATGAGTATCGAAAGAGTGGCAATTAACGTGGATGATGCGAGGATTCCAGACAATGGAGGCAACCAACCAGTGGATATGCCAATTGTAGAAAATGCACCTGTAGCTTACTTTAGCTCACTTCCGATTAAGGCTATCACGGAGGCTATTAGGAATCAGGGGATTCCTGCAAGTGTATCTAATTCAGCAGGGACATATGTCTGCAACCACATTATGTATGGCCTTTTAAACTTGATTGACACAAAGTATCAAGGCGTTAAAGGCGGCTTTATACACGTTCCGTTTAGTGAAGAACAAGTAATAGATAAACCCACAATGCCTTGTATGAATTTGCAGACAATTGCTAAGGCACTTGAAATTGCAGTGAAGATTGCTTGTGAAGTGAATGTGGATGTAAAGCGGTCTGAGGGAACGATCTGTTAAACCTTTAAACTTAAACGATTCTATAATGTAAGCATAGAAAGAGATAGTACTGATTAAGTGCTATCTTTTTGTCATAAAATAGAGGAGCACTTGTTTTTAAAGATATTTGTCGTTAAAATAGTAGCATGGTTAAACCCGTGAGGTAAATTGGCGATTATATGAAGAGATAAGGAGTGTTCTTATGAAAGTGATAGCTTTTAACGGAAGTCCGAGAAAAGAAGGCAATACCTTTCTTGCCCTGAAAATGGTGGCAGAGGAGCTTGAAAAAGAAGATGTAGAAGTAGAGATCGTCCATGTGGGCGGATCGGTTATCAGAGGCTGTTTAGCCTGCGGCGCATGCAAGCGAAATAACGATGAAAAGTGTATTGTAGACAACGATCCAGTCAATGAAGCCATCCAAAAAATAAAGGATGCAGATGGTATCCTTCTGGGAACACCAGTCCACTATTCCGCAATTGCAGGAACGATGAAATCGTTTTTGGACAGGGTATTCTTTGTATCTGGAAATACCTTGTTGCGCCATAAAGTGGGGGCATCCGTTGTGGCGGTTAGAAGATCAGGAGGACTGCCAACATTTAATCAATTAAACAATTATATCAACTATGCAGAAATGCTCATGCCGAGTACAAATTACTGGAATGTCATCCACGGTGGTGCACCTGGCGATGTGGAAAAGGACGAGGAAGGCAAGCAAATTATGCGCGTCTTGGGCAAGAACATGGCATATCTGCTAAAGCTCAGAGAGCAGGGGATGGGAACGGTTGAAGCACCAAGCCAAGAAGACAAAGTCTATATGAATTTTGTCAGATAGGCAAAGGATTGACCTCGTAGTTATATATGATAAAAAGGTAGCCGCAGGCTACCTTTTTTAATTGAATGGTTCATCATCAATGAACCAATAGGGCTTTTATATCTGCCGAGCGGGCAGCTTGATACTCTGAAGATGTGATATAACCGTTTTGTTTCATGAGCTCAATGATGACGAGATAACGGTCGATACAATGTGGATTAAATACGGATACATATCGGATATCGCTGTCATCCATGACATAGTCATTAATGGTCACATCCTCCCTTTTCTTTATTAAGATTGGGGAATAAGTGGCAGGTGACTTCGGAATTCCAGCCAAAAGAGCAGCTTCAACGACAGTCAATTCATCAGCTTTTTTCGAAAAGTATTTTTCTGAGGCAGCTTCAACACCTGAAGTGCTTGCACCTAGATAGATTTGATTGAGATAGGCTTCCAAAATTTGATCCTTGGAAAGGTTTTTCTCCAATTCAATCGTGTAGTAGGCCTCCTGAATTTTTCGATTCAGAGCGTTTGAAGTTCTCACTTCCGTTAAGAATAGGTTTCTAGCCAGCTGTTGAGTAATAGTGCTTTTAGAGCCCAATTTAACGCTTGGAGATAAGATGTCTACTACAGTGTCAAGCAGTTTTTCCGAACTGAATCCGTTGTGATTCCAGAAAGTCTTATCTTCAGTGGAAATAAAGGCATTTAAAAGAGCGGGACTCATTTCGTCAATAGATATGACGACACGATTAACCTCTTTTTCATTCAGTGCAGTTTCGCTGTTTCCAGTATCTTTATAATCAGCCAAATACTGCGCCATAATGGTTGGTGATACTTCTGAAACGTTTTTGAGGGTATTTCCAATAAAGAGAAGTACACCAGCAGCGCTGAGTAGAATCAGTGCAAAAATGCCAATCAACACGGTTTTAAAGAATTTTCGGTTTGATATTTTGTTCATGATATGGACCTCCGTCGAATTCGTAATTAATCAAATGTGATGGACAGGGGATCAATGTCCACAGGATGTACCCCGTCTGAATAGTATCTGTCCACAGTATTGTCAGTACTCTGTTGAAATCTCCCTGTATAGAGAAGTTGCCCCTGGCGATAGATGAGTAGATTGGCAGTTGAGCTCTGATAATAGTCTTGATAGAAAATCATAGCCAACCGATCACCATCATAAGCGGTTGCAATTTGAGGAAAATTACCATACGACATCTGAGAGGATTCAAATAACTGACCAGACATTTCAAGTGAAAGTGGGGCCTCCTTGGAGTTGGATTCATTTAACAAACTGAACTTGCCATCGGAGAAGAAAGGAATAATAAAATTATTCTGTTGAACGAGGTAGTTAATACCTTGTGGTACTTTATCTGCTATGTGGTCTTTTCCATCATTCAGCGTAAGTTTTTGAACACATGTCATGTCCTGTTTGTCGATGACAGAGATCATGATGGCATTGTCTTCGAGGGTGAAGAGATAAAAGTATCTTTCATCTGTGCTCTGAGCGAAATCTAAAATTTTTGAGGTGCTTGGATCAACAGGATATACAAGTTCCATTTGATTGATGAGAGGCCGTATAAAATTGGTCGTCGTCTCCAGTGGCAGCATGTGTATGCCTGAGGCCTCCTCTGAGAGGACAAATGGATTTTCAGAAGTGTCAATATAACTCATGACAACAAAATAGCATGCCTTATTGTCAAAGAGTGAATCGCTGTATAGGGCGATGTCATCTTGCAAGGTTGAAAGTGATATATCGGTGACTTGGTCAGCTTTATTTTTTGAAATACTGACCTCTAGCATCTGGGATTTCAAAATTGGAATTTTGAGATATTCACTGAAAAACTGATGCATGTAATTTGTCCATTCCACCTGAGCATCGGGAAACATCAAGTCAGCAGATACGGGGTAGAAATCATAATAATCCTTTAAATAGACTGTTTCCGTTCTCACCTCACCAGCGAGGGTCATACTGGCCACATCTTTTGCAGGTCTTAGAAGATAATCATCTTCATCATTTAATAAACCTAAACCACTCATGCCCATGTTTAGAGACGTATAGAGCGACAATTCAGGCTTATAGACACGTGATTTTGGGCGCTCAGTTTGTGAAAACCGAAACGTGCTGTTTGAGTTCTCTGCTGTGAAGACCGTATCCCAAAAGAGGTGATAATTAACATGTGTTCTGCTGGTCATGGTGATGCCTTTTGCAAAAGATTTGTCACCGTAAAGCGTTTCTTCTTCAATTGTGAGTGCGGTTTTTTGCATATCCATTTTATAGAAGGCACTTGCTATAAAGCCTATTGAAAGGCAAATGAGCAGGAGTGCGATAACTAGGCTTTTTTTCATGAGGTTTCTCCTTAGCGTTCATCTGTTAAATCAGACAGGGCATTGACTACGCGGTCAGATTTATACTGATAGGATTCTTTGACAAATCCCATGAGCGTTTTGCCAGCTTCATCAAGAGACTGAATGGTTACATCTTTTAAGATTTCCCCTTTTCTAACTAAAACCGCACGGCTGATGAATTTTTCGACTTCTTCCAACAGATGCGTTGAGAGCAAAATGGTTTCAGAGGCATCTAGAATGCCGAGAAGTACTTTGTAGAAATCTTCTCGATTGAAGACGTCATTCCCAGCGAAGGGCTCATCCATTAATATGTAATCAGCGCCTTGACTGAGTGAGAGAATCACTTCAAACTGATTTTTTTGACCTGTTGAAAACTGCTTAATGGGTTTGTCAGTGGGCAGTTCAAAAAAAGTCATCAGTCCGTTAAATCGCTTTTCTCTGAACTTCGGAAAGTGCATTTTATAAAACGCCTTGTGTCCGTTTGCAGATAGGTTTGGAAAAAAAGAGTGCTCACTAGTGGCAAATGAGAGCCTTGAAATATTCGCAGAAGATATGGGAGATCCATCCAATGTAATCTCGCCCTTATGTGATAGAAGTCCTAAAATGCATTTCATCAAGGTTGTTTTTCCAGCGCCGTTTTCTCCAAAGATGCCCACAATTTCGCCTTGTTGAATTTCAAGGTTGACATTTATCAGCGCTTTTTTTCCGGTGTGGTAGTTTTTATTCAAATCCTTTATCTCTAACATAGTGATGCTCCTATAAGTTTCATAATCGGATGTAAAGTTGTCATTGAAGTTTAGTGAAATCCCCATATCTTTTGCCACTGATTGGGCGTCAGACAGATATCGGGTGTTGCAATTAGATAGATGACATAGTAAATTAGCAGCAGTAAAAATGAAATGACCAGTGATGTTAAAATGATGGCCACAGGCAGTGAAATACATCTTTTGAGGAGTTCAAATCTGTTTGGAAGTCGCCTCATGAGGTAGATGCTCTTGCTATCCTGATAGTGATACAGGTAGTGATAACCCAACAGCCCAACTGATGCCAGTGAGATGATGAAAAAACCAATGAGGCTACTTCCTAAAATATCAATATAGTCGGGCATTTTAGCGCCTTCAATTAAAATGCGTTTAAAGTGGACATATTGGAACAGGCGATCGTATTCATTTCCCAAGGCGATGAGATATTTAAGGCTAAAGAGGGTACTGATAATGAGTCCTGAGACAACCCATTTAAGTTCTTGATGATAATCTATTCCGGCGGGAATATAGTCTGTTGGCTTCAGTTTCATTTTTTTCTCCCTAATAAGCTGAAATATGAGTAGACAGTTGCCGAGAAGGTAAGGACGATGATGACAAAGTGCCCATCAAATGCCCCAGTTTGTGATGGAAATAGCCAAAACGTCATGGCAGCTAATATAAAGATTAAAATGCCCTTTTCTCCGCGTCTTTGATGATATGAAAAAAGTGTCATGGCAGTGCCAAGCGAAATGATTAACGCCGCATTTCGATACCAAAGGGTCTTTTCTGAAAGTGGCAGAAGCGCGTGAAGAAAGTTGTTGCGGTAAAAGGCCAGAAAGACAGTTTGGTCATTGATGTATATCGGGTCGGTGGCCTGAATGTAAAGGTGGCACAAAAAAAGTGAGATTCCAAGTTGCGCCGCCCAAAATAGCACGAGACAGAGCATGTTGTAAAGTCCCCAGAGAACTGTGGTAGTCTCCTCTTTGATGCTAAGCCTTTGAAGCGTATACGACACTTTGCTGCCAGATAATTCTAGGTTGGCAGTGCAGAGGATGATACAGAGAATAAGAAACGAAATACCACTGACCAGTGCAACATGGCTGTGAGTCATAATGGACTCTAGGGAATAAAGTGCGTCCTCAGATAGTCTGTTCATGAATAGAGCTGATTCCACAACAGCTGTGGCAATCAAAAGAAGTATCAACTTATAGAGGGTCGGTCTGCTGGCAAGTGTCAAAATAGATGCGTATTTTTTCATGGTTGGTCTCCTTTTGAAGTCTTAGTCCAAACCCGTTTTATGAGCTCGGTGGCCTCAGCTTCAGAAAGTCCCATTTTCTGCATGGATAGAGCAAATGCCGAGGCTTCACCCTCAAGCATATCGGAGCGAATATTTGAAACACGTTCAGGTGTTATACAGATATAGCTCTTAGCACCTGAGCGAGACTCAATGATGTGCTCGTCCTCAAGGAGGCGATAGGCCTTTTGGATGGTATTTGGATTGATGCCCACAAGGGCGGATAACACCCTCCTTGATGGCATTTCATCCTGATTTTCAATTGTTCCGGCGATAATGCCGTGTTTGATGTGCTTTACGATTTGTAAATAGAGCGGACTATCGTCCTCAATTGTGAAATGTGTAAAAGAAATCATAGCATACCCTTTCAAACTGTATTAGTCTATTAACACGGTTCAACTGTATCATACATATAATACAGTTTTCTGTCAAGAGACAATTTACTTTGAAAAGTGGAAATGAAGAGCTGAATCACAAAATTTGTCCAATTTGTGATATGATATAGAAAATTGAAGACAAAGAGGTGAACCCGTGTATCGAGAACTATTTGATCCAATTAAGCAGGAGGAGATGACGACTTATTTTGCAGAGGTCCTGGCGCCAATGGGCATGATTAAAAACTTTAAAAAAAACACTCTGATAGATCCATTTGATGCAGACCATGTGTATATTGTTCTATCGGGAGAATGCCGCCAAGGACTTGTCAGTGCGGACGGAAATGAGAGGACTTTTTTTAGATTGAATCGTGGAACGATATTTGGCGAAATGGATTATTTTGATGGTGATAGAACCTGTGAGATTACCTATGTAACTCAGAAGGCGGAAGTTAGCGTTCTGTCAAAGCATATACTCGAGAGGGAACTTGTCAAAAATCCTGAAATATACCGTCACTTTATTCACTCCATCATCAGAAAGTATCGCTTGCTTATGATGCAGATCGCCGATACGAGGTTTAACGATTCAATTGGTATTCTCGCCAGTGCCCTTCTCAGAATTGGTTCCATGCAGCAGGGGTATGACCTTGTGGAGAGAACCGTTATTGAACATCAGTACACACATGAGGAACTGGCGAACACTTTGGGACTCAGCCGTCCAACTATAACGAGCGGCCTCGGATATTTTAGGGACAAAGGGCTTATTTCGATTGAAGACAGGCATATTGTCATTGAAAAAGTGGATGAAATTAGAGCGCTCACCAACACCTATTGGTAATGAGATAAATGTTTTAGGAGAAGAACAAAAATTTAAATGGCATAGAGCTGTGGGGGAAAGATGATTAGAGCGATGTACTTTAGTGCAACAGGAACAACAGAGCGTACTGTTAAACACCTCTGTGAGTGCTTGGCTTTTGGAGCAGGTAAGGCTGGTGAGAAAACAGAGGAAATTGAATATTATGACTTTACATCACCAGATAAAAGGCGGGCACTTGAGGCCTATTTTGAACAGGTCTGCGAGAAGAGTACTGAGCAGGATGTTTTGGTTGTGGGGCTGCCAGTATATGCAGGACGTTTGCCCAATTTGCTGATGAAGACATTGAATAGACTTCCCAAGACCGAGAAACGCGTTTTGGCAGTTCCTTTAGTACTCTTTGGAAATCGAAATTATGATGCAGCTTTAAATGAGTTGATGTTACTGCTCATTGAAAAGGGTTGCACAATTCTAAGTGGGGGAGCTTTTGTGGGAGAACATTCTTTTTCGAAAATTCTCGCCAAGGGAAGGCCGGATCATACGGACTTAGAGGAACTCGCTAGGTGGGCAACTGGAATCAATAGAGAGCGGGTTCTTCTGATGAAAACGCCTATGTTGGATGCCGAGCAATCTGGAATGACAAGAGCGTGTGTAGTACAGAACGAGTTATTGACACGGGCTGGAGGTGCAAAGACGAGAGAGTCCCTTCCTGCTTATTTTAGACCTAGGGATAAAGAGGGAAATTTCATGGATTTTAAACCTATAAAGCCCATGACGACAAATGCTTGTATCAATTGCGGCATCTGCGTCTCCGTTTGTCCTATGGGAGCGGTGTCAGATGAGAATTATAAGGAGGTTACGGGGACGTGCATCAAATGCTGTGCCTGTGTAAAAAAATGTCCAGTACAAGCAAAAGTGTTCACAGATGAAAATTTCATCTATCATAGAAAAGACCTTGAACAGACATATGTTCAGAGAGCAAAGGTTCAAATTCTGCTGTATAAATAGAGAACAAAGAACGTATTTGTGAAAGGATATAAAGCGAGAAAACGTAAAGAAAATATGAATTAATTGAGAATTAATATCAATTAATGTTTATTCTCCCACCGCTAGGGTACTATGGTTATATAAATAACTTGTAGCTAATAAACGATAGAATAGAAGCATCACATGGCACAGTGAACGGACACTTAAAATAGAGCTGAAAAGATGAGGATGCAAACGGAATGGGAGTGAGAATATGAAACACATTATTTCTTATCAAAATAAACAAATTGTCTATGATTCTGACAATGTAAGACTTTCTTCAATTTTAGGCGGTGGTGCCACAGAAGCGTGGACAAATGTCGATCATGTTGAAGAAGAAACACTTTTAGCAATTCCTACGGAAGAAGCGGTAGAGCTTGCAAAAGCGTGGGTAGAAGAAAATGCCAAGTAGATTAGGGTGAAAACGCCTCCTTTACATCATTGTAAGGAGGCGTTTTTTATATGGCACAGCAAGGCCAATTTGAAATTTGCTAAAAAGCACTATCCACCCAATCAGAGGATTCGATAATTGAAAGTACTTTTTCAAGGCTCATTTCAGGATGGATGGTGCTCTCATGAGAGATAGTCAGTAGACTCATCCCGATTGCGAATTTCACAGTATCATGCAGTGGCAGGTTGTGCATATAACCATAACCAAGCCCAGCGACAAAGGAATCCCCAGCGCCAGTGACATTTTTTACGGTTGCATGACGTGCCATCATGATTCCTCGAGAGTCACGGTTAGCATAAAAAATCCCATTTTCATCCAGAGAAATAAAGACATTTTCAACGCCCTGAGCCAATAAGTCTTCACCAGCCCTGAGAAGTGCCTCTGTGCTTTGAAGGGGATAACCGACCAGAACTTCTGCTTCAAAGCGGTTGGGCTTTATGGTGTGAAAATAAGGGATGAGGTGACGAATGGTCTCAGCCTTTGCAGCTGAAATGGGATCGAGGACAAATTTGGTCTTGCCCTTAAAGGTCTTTAAAATATACTCTAAAATATCAGGTTGATCAGAATCGAGAAAAGTGTATTCTGCATTTGCGATTGTCTCAGATTTGCTGTCGATAAATGCCTGATCTATTTGAGTGGCACTCCACATATCCACAATCGCAGAGACCATTTCTCCCCGCTCATCCAAAATTGCCATATAGGTAGGTGTTGTGCAGTCCTTTAAAAAGAGTGAATCAGACATATCATAACCCATTAGTTTCGAGTGCTCAAGGATGCTTCTTCCGTGATCGTCGTTTCCTAAAACAGAGATGAATTTGGTGGGAACGCCAAGCCTTGAAGTCGTTTCGGCAATATTTCTGCATACCCCACCCAGCGATACTTTTACACAACCTGGATTTGAATTGTGTGTTCTGTATTTAACAGCTGAAAATCCAGTTATATCAACAATTGATGCCCCTAATACCAAGATATAGGGCTTGTGGTTACTCAATGCAACCCCTCCTTGAAATACGAATTATTTGCACGTTATTATATCACATAAGACTTTTTTTCAAAAGGGATTCAGGTGACTTTCCAGTATGGCGTTCAATAAAAAACGACATGGAGAGCGATGAGTGTTTGACAGTATTTTCTTAACCGTGTTTAATTTTTACAAGTGCTTCAAGTCTCTGACAGATGGCGTCCCCAACTTCAGAAGTGGAGGCGGAACCGCCTAGATCCCTTGTCAAATGTTTTTCTTCAATCAAAAGTTCTTCAAGTGTCTCGACGATGGTCTCATGTGATAACGTTGGGTAGAGGTGATCCAGCATCATCTTGGCAGTCCAAATCATCGCCATGGGATTGGCAATTTGCTTCCCTGCAATTTCAGGTGCCGAGCCATGGACAGGTTCAAACATAGATGGGTAAACACCTTCTAAGTTCAGGTTTGCACTTGCAGCAAAACCAAGCCCTCCCTGAAGTGCAGCTCCCAAATCGGTGATGATATCCCCAAAGAGGTTTGAAGCGACGACGACATCAAAGCTCTCAGGCCTTTGCACAAAATACATGCTAATGGCATCTACATGATTGCTCTCCGTCTTGACTTCTGGGAATTCCCTCGAAATTTCTTTAAATCGTTCATCCCAGAAAACCATACTATAGTTCAGTGCATTTGACTTTGTCGTGCTGGTCAACTTTTTGCCCTTGCTCCGCTTTGCCGCAAGTTCAAACGCATATCGAATTAGACGGTCGGTTTTGGCTTTTGTGAACACACCGGTTTGATAAGCTGCCGTGATTTCGCCATCTTCCTTTACAAAATGTCCATCTCCTGAATACTCGCCTTCGACGTTTTCACGGACGACGACAAAATCAATATCCTCTGGAGACTTGTTCTTAAGAGGGCAAGGTGCGCCGCGCAATAATTTAATCGGTCTGAGATTTACAGATTGATCGAATCCCTGCCTGATTTTTAGAAGTAGATCCCTGAGGGAAATATGATCTGGAACCCCTGGATAACCCACAGCACCTAATAGGATGGCATCATAACCTGACAAGATTTCTAAACCATTTTCAGGCATCATTTCACCAGTTTCATTATAGTACTCGCACCCCCATGGAAAATAGGTGAATTCAAACTCAGGTAGATTTCTGAGTGTTGCATAAGATTTTAGTACTTTGATTCCCTCTGCCATGACCTCGTTTCCGATGCCATCGCCAGGGATAACTGCGATTTTCTTCATGTGAACAAGTCCTTTCAAGTTTCGTTATAAACACAGTCAATTGATAAACACAGTCAATTGCATAAAGTAGACGCTACAATATCATATTTTAAATACTTAAATTATATTTTAAGTGCCCAGGCCTTTAAAATGCCTTCTTGGTCTTGAATTTCATCGAGGACGTCTGTGGAGACAGTATCATCCACTGTGAGAAGCATTAGGGCAGGTGATTTCTCTCTAGACAGACTTACATTCATTGTGGAAATGTTAATGCCCTTATTGCCAAGCGCTAAGCCAATTTTGCCAATCATACCTGGACTGTCGTTGTTTTCGATCATCAGCATATTGCCGCGAGGAACCATGTCCACAGGATAGCCATTTAGGCTTACGATTCTAGGTTCACCTTTGCCAAATAACGCGCCTTCCAGTTCAAATGAATTGTCTTTAGAATGCAGGACAATTTTAATTGAGCTGGTGTAGTTGTCGTTACTGGTCACTCTGCTCTCAGAGATTGAAACGCCTCTGCTTTCAGCGAGTAGTCTCGCATTTACATATGTGACAGGCGTATCTAAGACCGTTTCATAGAGACCTTTGACAAAGGCAAGGACATAAGGATCCGTATTTCTATGCGAGAACTCACCCTTATAAGTGAATTCGATTTTATCAACGGCTTCACGGTGAATTTGATGATAGAGTTTTCCCATTCGCTCAATTAAAGTCAAATAGGGTTTCATATGCTCCAGTTCCTGTTGAGACAGTGTTGGTAAGTTTACTGCATTTGCCACCAGTTTACCGCTCAGAGCCTCAAAGACCTCCTTGGCAACTGTCTCACCGACGTTCTTTTGAGCTTCGAAGGTGTCTGCACCAAGATGCGGTGTGATGACAGTGGTGTCCAAATCCAAGAGGGGCGAGATTGGATGCGGCTCATCTTTTAAAACATCAATAGCAGCACCTGCGACGATTCCTGATAGAAGGGCCTCATTGAGAGCCGCTTCATCAATAATACCACCTCTCGCACAGTTGACAACTCTTACCCCGGGTTTTACGATTTTAAATGAACCGGCGTTGATAATGCCAATAGTTTCAGGTGTTTTAGGCGTATGAACAGATATGAAATCAGACGCTTTTAAGAGTTCATCCAGCTGTTCTGCTTTTTTAATTCCAAGGCGTTCGAATTTATCATTTCTAATGTAGGGATCATATGCAATGACCTCCATGCCAAAAGATTGCATGCGGGTGGCTACCATGGTGCCAATTCGCCCCAATCCAATGATGCCTAGGGTTTTTCCCATGAGTTCAACCCCTCTGAAAAGAGAGCGATCCCACAATTTTGACTTGATGTGCTGATTAGCCCTTGGGATGTTTCTGGACATGGACAGCATTAGTGCAATTGTATGCTCTGCTGCGGATACTGTATTGGCATCCGGTGTATTGACGACGATAATGCCTCGCTCTGTTGCGCCGGACAGTTCTATATTGTCCACACCATTCCCTGCGCGTCCGACAACTTTCAGATTTTTGGCATGTTCGTAAAGTTCTTCATTGACTTTCGTAACACTCCTCACAATAAGTGCGTCATATTCAGGGATGATTTTTAAGAGTTCTTCGCGGGTGAGCTTTGTGTTTACAGTGACGTCTAAGGATTGGGAGTTTAAATACTGTATCCCTTCCTCGGCAATATTTTCTGCAATTAATATTCTCATTGTCATCATCCTCTCCTGAGTTTTTAAGTGGTAGTATATCACTTGTAGAAGGCGCGTCAAGATGTTAGCCGCTATTTTAGGGTGTCAACTCATAAAAATTCATGAATATTTATGAATTGGCAAGGGCTTGAACCCAAAGTGTTCGTGAAAAGTGGACATTGTAATTTTTACAAAATATCAACTTGATTAGTAGACAAGGCAAATTAAGGGTATAATACTATAATAGTAAATGATGGAGGGGACTTCTAGTAACTGAAGGCGCAGTTAGCTGGGAGATAAAACGATTATGACAAAGAGTATAAAACTGGGTATGTCTATGCAGGGAATTTTGCTGATGAGCTATATTGTCACAGCACTTATGGGAAGTCAAATTTTATCAAATTGTCTATCGCCGATACTCCTTGTGGGGGCGGCTTGGCTGATTGACAGGGAAATCACAATAAAAAATCAAAAGAACATATTTTGGAAGTCCATGAAATGGATGATTTTAGTCTGGGCGTTTGGCGATACTTTGTGGCTTGTGGAATACAATTTTTTAAATGGCAATCCAGAAAACAACTTATTCTATTCCTATTTATATTCAATTCCCAATTTGATATTGATGTCAGCCAGTTTATATTATCTGTATAAAAAGATTGCCAAATGGCATTTTGTACAGGTGTTTGCAGATTTCATACTTTTGCTTTTAATCTTTGTATTAATTGTGAAGTTTAGCTTATTACCGCATTTAGATTTTTCAGATATGAGACTCGGGGAAATCATGACCACAGGTATTTATGTGGTGACGGATATATTGATTCTATCTGTCGCGGGAACGCTGTTCTTTCTCAGCATCAAAGGACGGAAAGTCACAGAGAACAGAGTGCTTTTAATTGGAATTGCCCTGTTTCCACTGGCGGATTTGCTCTATAGTTACATGAGCTACTATCACTTTTATGCTCCCAATAATATCTCAGATGTGCTCTTCATGATTTCTCTTTCGATGATTGGCTATGCCAGCTTAATAGATGAAGGAGAAGAAGAAACCATTCATGTGTCCGATGATAAGGAGAGTGTCAAGATTCGAACTCGAGGCATTGCACTGATTTTCTTATTGCCCTTAATTTCTTTTATCTTTGGATTTGCCGATGTCATGGTGCTCTTTAAATCTGTAGTGCTCATAGGATTACATCACTTTGTCAGCACATATTTTGAAAAAGTTGAGGAAATCGAAAAACTTCTTGAAAGTGTTCGCATGCAAAACGAATTGTTGGAAATTAGAGTGAGGGCTAGAACCAACGAACTCAAGACATCTAATGAGACACTGGCGTACTTGGCAAATACAGATACCATGTCTGATTTGCCCAATCGCTATGCTTTTCTGAATAAAGTTGAGGAATTGGTGGATTCAAATGCGCCATTTGCGCTTTGCTATATTGATATCAATCGATTTAAAATCATTAATGACATACATGGACACGAGATGGGCGATCAGGTTCTGAGAAAGCTGGCTGAACGCTTTAAAGATATTGACAATGAAGGCGTTTTTGCAGCTCGAATGGGTGGTGATGAGTTTGGGATCATCTGTCAGTGCTCTGAATCGCTTGAAGACCTCAATAACATCTCAAACAAACTGCTCGAGCGCATTAAGCTGCCTCTGAAAGTGGATCAATATGTCTTTTCGCTAGATGCGAGCATTGGCATCTCAAAATACCCTGAGGATTCAGAGAGCAAGAGCCAACTTTTAAAGTATGCAGACATTGCCATGATGCAGGCTAAACACATAACCATTGGCAATAAAATTGTCTTTTATAAAGCCCATCTCTCTGAGAAAATAGAGAGGATGAACCAAATCGAAATGCAGCTTAGGCAGGTGACGCTTGAAGAGGAATTTGAGCTTTACTACCAGCCTCAAATTGATATCAACACTCAAAAACTCATTGGCGCAGAGGCGCTTTTAAGGTGGCGAAATTCTGAGTTGGGCGCAGTGACGCCAGCTGAATTTATTCCCATTGCAGAACAAACGGATCTGATTTTGAGGATTGGGAAATGGGTGATGAAAGGGGCTATGGAACAACTGGCAGAATGGAATAGAACTGCTGATTCGAATTTAAAACTCGGCATCAATATTTCGCCGCTTCAATTTGACAGCATCGACTTCTTTACAAGTTTATCCGAACTCATCGAAGAAACAGGGGTCAATCCAAACAACTTGGATTTTGAAATCACTGAAAATAGCGCTATGAATTCCAGCACAATTATGGAGGAGATATTTACAGCTCTGTCGGGATTGGGAGTTCAAATATCAATAGATGACTTTGGAACGGGATATTCTTCGTTGAGTTATATTAAACGCTTTGATATAGATCGTGTGAAAATTGCAAAGGAACTAATTGATAATATTGATGCCGATCATGCTGATCGCTTGATTATCAAGGCAATTATCATGATGGCAAAGGGACTTGGCCTGTTGACAATTGCGGAAGGTGTGGAGACTTATG
Organism: Firmicutes bacterium UBA6806; assembly: GCA_002452745.1. Lineage (GTDB taxonomy): Bacteria > Bacillota > Clostridia > Peptostreptococcales > Acidaminobacteraceae > Fusibacter_A. The sequence continues at coordinate 68 of DKFC01000055.1, read as the reverse complement.
AACAGCTGGAATATCTCAAAACAGTGGGATGTGATGAAATTCAGCGTTAAATGAAAAAGTAACTTCCG
>DKFC01000003.1 GCA_002452745.1 Firmicutes bacterium UBA6806 | reverse complement strand
TTTCGACTTAATAAGCAGACACTAAATAGTTCGCACGGTGCAACCATGCGAACTATTTGATTAACGCCATTGCGCAAGCAATCCGGCGAAAAACAGAGGACTCGACGTCCGAAATTTTATCAGCAATTCGATTGGTATTTTGGAGAGAATCCAGAACTTGCCATGAGTCTAGCAAATAAAAGGGCCGTATGCCCAAGATTATGTTAAATGTCATTTAAAATAGAAAGTAATAGTGGTGTGTGTATGTACTTGGAAGACTATTTGACGAAAATAAAGCAGTTTGCACCTTATGTGAATATTGAAAATGTTGCAAAGGCTTTTAAATTTGGAGAAAGAGCGCATGAGGGACAATTTCGAAAGGACGGCGTAACGCCCTTTTTTGACCATCCAGCTAATGTATCTCTGATTCTCGCTGAACTTGAAATGGACGAGGACACGATGATTGCGGCGTTATTGCATGATACTGTGGAAGACACAGCCGTAACCCGTGAAGACGTGGCAAAGGAATTTGGCGACAATGTGGCACTCTTGGTAGATGGGGTCACAAAATTGGCGGTAATCAATTATGAGACAAAGCAGGAAAGACAGGTAGAAAACCTGAGGAAGATGTTTTTAGCCATGTCAAGTGATATCAGGGTTATCCTGATAAAATTGGCAGATAGGCTTCATAATATTAGAACCCTTGGCAATATGCCACCTGAAAAGCAGAGAGAAAAAGCAGAGGAAACACTGGAAATATTTGCTCCAATTGCCAACAGATTGGGGATTTTTAAAATCAAATGGGAATTGGAAGATTTGAGTCTCAAGTATCTTGACCCTGAAGGGTATCAAGATCTCGTCAGAAAAGTCGATAAAAAGCGCACCGAACGTGAATCTATTATCAATGATTACATTTCTAAATTGAAAAAGGCATTGACTGATCTTAATTTAAACTTCGAAATATATGGAAGACCAAAGAATTTTTACAGTATTTATAAAAAAATGAAATATCAGCACAAGGAGTTCGATGAAATCTATGATATTACGGCGATTCGAATTATTTGTGATGACATAAAGGATTGCTACAGCGCACTTGGAGCTGTGCATACGCTTTGGACGCCAATTCCAGGTAGATTCAAAGATTATATAGCCATGCCAAAACCCAATTTATATCAGTCTATTCACACCACGTTAATGGGAAATGGCGAGCCATTTGAAATACAAATTAGAACAAGAGAGATGCACAGTATTGCAGAAATCGGAATTGCGGCGCACTGGAAATATAAAGAGGGCACAAAAGCGGCAAATGACGAGATGGAAAAAAAGATTTCGTGGTTCAGGCAGATGATGGAGTGGCAAAGTGACTTAAAAGATCCAAGTGAGTTCATGAAATCCCTCAAGTTTGACCTGTTTAATACGGAAGTTTTTGTGTTTACGCCAAATGGGGCTGTTATTGATTTGCCCGTTGGATCAACACCAATTGACTTCGCCTATAAGATTCACTCCGAAATTGGGAACAAGTGCGTCGGCGCAAAAGTCAACGGCAGGATTGTTCCAATTAACTACCAGCTTCAAAATGGGCAGAGAGTGGAAATCTTAACGAGCAAAAGTGCTGTTGGTCCTTCGCGTGATTGGCTTAAATTTGTCAAGAGCACTCAAGCGAAGCAGAGAATTAAGCAGTGGTTTAAGAAAGAGCGTCGTGAAGAAAACATTGAAAAGGGTCATGAAATGATTCTCGGTGAGCTCAGAAAGCAAAACCTACCTGCAAAAGTCGTTTTAAATGAGGATTATTTATCTGAAATTTTGAGACGTCTAAGTCTCAAATCGCTTGATGATATGTATAATGCCATTGGATATGGTGGCATACTGACAAATCAAGTCGTTCCAAAGATAAGAGAGAAGCATACTAAGGAACAAAAGGAAGAACAAGCAAAAAAATTACCTGAACCAGAGAAGCTAGAGGAAAACGCTAGAAAACGTGAAGACAAGAAAAGTGAAACAGGTGTAACGGTAAAGGGCATTGATGATATATTGGTTAGATTTGCGAAATGTTGTAACCCAGTTCCGGGTGATGAAATCATAGGATACATCACTAGGGGAAGAGGTGTTACAATCCATCGAGCTGACTGTGAGAATTTTGAAAAGACAGATGAAGCTAAAAATCGCTTTATCGAAGTTGAGTGGGTGGGCTCTAAATCCTCTTCTTATATGACAAATGTACAAGTTGTTGCCCCTGACCGCAAGGGTCTTCTCTCTGAAATCACGCTGATGATGCATGATCTCAGTATGATGATGACGGGGATTAACGCCAAAATTGATAAAAATGGAATTGCAATTATCAATTTGTCCATAGAGATTTCAGATATAGAAGAACTCAACAAGTTATTGAGAAAACTGAAGGCAATAGAAGATATCATAGAAGTGAAACGGGTGACGTCTTAGGGCTCATGCGGGGAACATCTATGCAAAAAAAAGGGAGTATTTCATGAGAGCAGTGGTTCAACGCGTTAATTTCTCATCGGTTGAAGTTGATGGGAAACGAGTCGGTGAAGTGAAAAAGGGCCTGAATGTCTTATTGGGCGTCGGCGATGGCGACACAGTGGAAGATGTAAAGTACATGGCTGAAAAAGTCTGTGGCCTGAGAATTTTTGAAGATGAAGAGGAAAAGATGAACCTCTCTGTTCAAGACGTGGGCGGTGAAATGCTCTGTATTTCACAGTTTACGCTTTATGGAGATGTTAGAAAAGGCAAGAGACCCAGCTTTACTGCTGCCATGAAGCCTGACGATGCAAATGAATTGTATGAAGCTTTTTGTGATTTGGTCAAGGCAAAGGGTATACATGTCGAAAAAGGCGTCTTTGGCGCTCATATGATAGTAGATATTCAGAATGACGGCCCTGTTACTATCCTATTGGATTCAGGGAAGACGTTTTAGGAGGCATTATGTTATTTGAAAGAATCGTTGTAGGTGCATACGCTGCAAACTGTTATATACTGGCGGATGAAGAGACTAAAGAAGCGATGGTCATTGATCCAGGCAGCGAAGCAGACAGAATTTATAGAAAAATTGAAGCGAAGGAGCTCACGGTTAAATACATCGTATTGACGCATGGTCATGGAGATCATATAGGCGGTGTAGAGCAGTTAAAGAAATTGACTTCAGCAAAAGTTTTAATTCATCATGATGACGCTGAACTCATTGAGAGCGCAGAACTGAATTTGACAGTGAACATGAGCGGCCCGGTTGCTTTTAAAGCAGATGAAACAATTGGCGATGACAAGACGCTTGAAGTTGGAAAACACAAATGTCAAATCATTCATACACCAGGACATACCAAAGGCGGTATTTGTCTTTATTTCAAAGAAGAGAAGATTTTATTTGCAGGGGATACACTGTTCTATGGTTCTATTGGAAGAACAGATTTATACGGTGGCAACCACAAGCAAATGATTAGCATGATTAAAGAAAAACTCATGGAATTGCCAGATGATGTTACGGTTTATCCAGGGCATGGTGCAAGTACTACTATTGGGTTTGAGAGGAAGAAGAATCCATTTTTATAGAAGAGATGTATGGAAAAATATGATGAATAAATTAATTGTATATGTTGCAGATAGACAGCACTTTTATGATTTGGAAAATTTGATTGAAGTCTTTGTTCTCAAGTCGCAATTGGAATTCGTTGAGGACATGACAGCTTATCATGAAAAAATGACTGATGGAGATAGTGGTCTTCAACTGATTTATGAAACAGCGGAATCCGTCACATTTGTATTGAATCATAAAGGTACTGAGAAAAAAGTGAATATATATGCCGATAAAGCCCATTTCAAGAGAAACATGAAAAGGGCTTTATACGAGTTGTTGGCTCAATATTATGAACCCATGTCTAAATGGGGAATTCTCGTTGGAATTAGACCGGTTAAAATTGTTCATGAGCTCATGGATAAGGGGATGACAGAACCCGAAATCAGAGAAATATTATTAAATGATTATTTGATTCAGCCAGAAAAAGTGAATCTACTATTGGAAATTGCCACACGTGAAAGACCGCATTTGTTTCCAGTGGAGAAGGACAAAATCTCGGTTTACATCTGTATTCCATTTTGCCCAACCCGCTGCCTGTACTGTTCTTTTCCGTCAAATTCGCTTGAAAAGAAAAAAAGGCTTGTACCTGAGTATTTATCCTTGCTGATTCGGGAGATAGAAGAGACTTTTGCTTTGATTCACAGTAAAAACCAAGTGATTGACTGCATCTATATCGGGGGTGGTACACCCACGAGTTTAGATCACCAACAACTTGAGGCGCTTCTCAAGACCATCACAGGGCACACGGATATGACTCTGGTCAAGGAATTTACAGTTGAGGCGGGGAGACCAGATACCATAGACCTCGTCAAGCTCACACTTATGAAACAACATGGTGTCAGCAGAGTATGCATCAATCCACAGACGATGAACGATGAAACGCTGGTTAAAATCGGCAGAAATCACAGCGCTGATGATATTTTCGAGGTGATGCAGTTGGTGAGACAGGTTGGATTTCACTCTGTTAACATGGATCTCATCATGGGATTGCCGGGTGAAACATTAACGCATGCGGAAAAGACGTTGACTGATTGCCTGCTGATGAAACCTGATAACGTAACGGTTCATACGTTGGCAGTTAAGCGGGCATCGAGATTAAATGAAAATTATGAGCAATACGAATTGACACATGACCAGACTGTTGAAGATATGATGACACTGGCTGACACAAAACTCAGAACATCGGAACTCATCCCCTATTATATGTATAGACAGAAAAAGATGATTGGCCATCTGGAAAATGTGGGATATGCCCTCAAAACATATGAATCACTTTATAACATGAGGATTATGGAAGAAAGGCATACGATTATCGCCCTTGGCGCTGGAGCAGTGTCTAAAATTTGTTATCCAGATGAAAATCGGTTTGAGAGAGTGGCAAATTTCAAAGGCGTTGAAGATTATATTAGTCGATTTGACGAAGTGCTAAAGCGCAAACATTTTATTGAATGATATTTTACTCAATAATATAGTATAATAAATAGTGATGACATAATAAAACGTAGAATAAATCAAAGTAAAAGTGAAAGGAGGCGTTTGTTGTGATTTCAAAACCAAGAGGAACCAACGATATTTTACCAAGTGAGGTGTATAAGTGGCATTATATTGAAAACGAATTTAGAAAAATATGCGCTGAGTTTGGTTACGAAGAAATCAGAACGCCTGCATTTGAATATACCAAGCTCTTTAAGAGAGGCGTTGGAGAGACGACTGACATCGTTCAAAAGGAGATGTTTAATGTCATTCCCAATGTTAAAATTAGAGAGCTAAGTGATGAGGGCGCAACGGCTAGCTTTAATAAATATCTGGATAAAGAGGGCATGACGCTGAAACCAGAGGGAACAGCACCAGTTGTTCGTTCTTATGTTGAGAACAAATTGCACGGACAAGGTGGCATGCACAAGTTCTACTATGTGACTCCTTGCTTTAGACATGAGAGACCACAAGCTGGTAGAATGAGAGCTTTTCATCAGTTTGGAATAGAAGTATTTGGTTCTAACAGTGCGATTTCGGATGCGGAGGTTATCTCGCTGGCAGATACATTTATCAGGAGAATGGGACTGGAGAATGTGGAACTTAGGATCAACAGCATTGGTTGTCCAGAGTGCCGACCTGTATATGACAGTGCTCTGAGAGCTTTTTTAGAGCCTAAATTGCCAGCGCTCTGTGAAACTTGCAACGATAGATTTAATAAGAATCCCATGAGAATCCTGGATTGTAAGAACCCAGAATGTCAAGCTGAAGTTCAGGGCGCACCTGTGATGCTGGACTATTTATGCGACTCTTGCAAGACGCATTTTGATGGGGTGAAACAAATGCTGAGTGCCATGAAAATCGAATTTATTGTGGATACTGGCATTGTCAGAGGGCTTGACTACTATACCAAGACAGCTTTTGAATTTATTTCACGTGATATTGGCTCACAGGCAACCGTTTGTGGAGGCGGTCGATATGACGGACTGATACATGATATAGGTGGGCCTGAAACCCCTGGGGTTGGATTTGGCATGGGCATGGAGCGCTTATTGCTGACCATGGAGCAGACGAATGTTGAGATTCCAAAGCCAAGTTATATTGATTTGTTTATCATCAATTTGGGCGAATCCGCCAAGGCACCGGGACTTGCATTGGCACAGTCACTTAGAAACAAAGGGGTCAAAGTTGAGCTAGATCATCTTGACAGGTCTATGAAAGCGCAGTTTAAATATGCCAATAAAATTGACGTTCCCTTCGTCATCATCTTAGGGGATGATGAACTGAAGGACAACCTCATAACGCTTAAGGATATGAAAGAAGGCACGCAAGCGCAGTATCAACTCGAAGAGATTGATAGACTTGCAGCTGAAATTTTAAATAAATAATTGGAGGCACAAATGGGTGAAGCATTAAACGGATTAAAAAGGTCGCATTACTGCGGTAAACTTAGAGAGTCCAATATAGGTGAAACGGTTACATTGATGGGCTGGGTTCAAAAGAGAAGAAATTTAGGCGGATTGATTTTTGTGGATTTAAGAGATCGTGAAGGCATTTGCCAGATTATATTTGATAACGATGTTTCGGCTACGGCTTTTGAAAAAGCATCCGATATTCGAGGTGAATACGTCTTGGCGGTGACGGGTAAAGTGGCTCAAAGACAAAGTGTCAACGATCAATTGCCAACAGGTCAAATAGAGGTATTTGCTGAAACTCTGAAAATTCTTTGCGAATCGGAAGTACCGCCAATTCACGTGGAAGACAACGACGATGCCGGCGAGCGTTTGAGACTTAAATATAGATACCTTGACCTCAGAAAGCCGAAGATGCAAAGAAATTTCATCACAAGACATAAAGTAACCAGTGTTGCCAGAAGATTTTTTGATGCAAATGGATTTATAGACGTTGAAACGCCAATGCTTACAAAACCAACGCCTGAAGGGGCAAGGGACTACTTGGTGCCAAGCCGTGTCAATCCAAACCGATTTTATGCTTTGCCACAATCGCCTCAGCTCTTTAAGCAATTGCTCATGGTATCTGGCTTTGATAGGTATTACCAAATTACAAAGTGTTTTAGAGACGAAGATTTAAGAGCAGATAGACAACCTGAGTTCACTCAAATTGATATTGAGATGTCATTTGTTGATGAAGATGATGTCATGAACATGAACGAACAACTCCTCAAGAAAATCTTTAAGGAAGTTGCGGATTTTGATGTGCAGTTGCCACTGCGCCGTTTGACTTATAAAGAGGCAATGGAGAGATTTGGATCAGATAAACCGGATTTGAGATTTGGATTTGAGCTCCAAAGTGTTAATGAAGTGGTTAAAGACTGCGATTTCAAAGTATTCAAGGATACAGTCGCAAATGGTGGCGATGTAAGAGGTATTAACTTTAAAGCGCACGCTGAAAATATTTCAAGAAAAGAAATTGGAAAACTCGAAGATTTCGTCAAAACATATGGCGCTAAGGGCTTGGCTTGGATTAAGCTCTCTGGCGGAGAGGTTCAATCGCCAATTGCCAAGTTTCTTTCAGAGGAAACACTTGCTGGAATTATAAAAACCATGAATGGGGAGCAAGGAGACTTACTGGTATTTGTTGCAGACAAGCCTTCTGTTGTCTTTGATTCTCTAGGAGCCCTCAGATGTGAAGTTGCCAAAAAGCTCGATGCTATTGACAAGTCAAAATATGAGTTTTTATGGGTTACAGATTTCCCACTCTTCGAATACGATGAAGAGGAAGATAGATACGTGGCAAAACATCATCCATTTACTTCACCAAAAGATGAAGATGTTGCAAAACTTGAATCCGATCCAGCCAATTGTCGTGCAAAGGCCTATGATATTGTTTTAAATGGCTATGAAATTGGTGGTGGGTCTATCAGAATCCATGATTCATCTGTTCAAGAGAGAATGTTCAAAGCGCTTGGATTTACAGAAGAAGAGGCAAATGAAAAATTTGGATTCTTTATAGATGCCTTCAAATATGGCGCACCTCCTCATGGCGGGATTGCTTATGGGCTTGACCGTATCGTCATGCTGATTGTCGGAACAGAAAATATCAGAGATGTTATTGCGTTCCCTAAAACACAGGATGCAAAATGTCTACTGACTAATGCTCCAGGTGAAGCAGATGACAAGCAATTGAATGAACTCTATCTAAAAATCACTCCAGTGGAAAAATAGGACAAAAGGCGTCAATGAGAGTTCCTCTCATTGACGCCTTCTTTCAGATATCCTATAATTAAAGTAGACATTGTGATCACATGGAAAAGAATCCATGTGGAGTTTAGATATAAGTGCTTATATTAGAAAGGGTATGGTGTTATGAATCGTACAGGAATTATCGTAGAGGACATGGGAAAGTTTTCAAAAGTAAAGCTCATGCGTCATACAGCTTGCGGCAATTGTGGTGCATGCCAATTGGGCGATGATCAGAAGGATATTCAACTGATTGCCTTAAACGATGTAAATGGAGAGAAAGGTGACTTGGTGGAGGTGACCATGGGAACTGACAGTGTCTTAAACGCTGCGTTTATCATGTACATTATTCCACTTGCAGCACTGTTTGTGGGAATCTTTGCAGGACAACCGCTGTTTGGATTGCTTGGATTTGGAAACGTGGAAATTGCTTCGGCACTTTTCGGCCTTGTTTTAATGGCGTTGACCTTTTTCATCATCAAGTTGAACGATCAAAAATTTTTACACAGTCAAAAATACACAGCTCATATTGCAGTTGTCCTTCAAAAAAATCATAAGGACATGATGCCACTTTAGGAGAGTAGCAGATGAATTTAGACCATCTTCTTTACTGCGCAAGCAGAAATATATTGGATACAATTGAAGAAGGGGTTCATGTTGTCGATCAGAACGGCATTTCCATCGTGTACAACAAAGCTATGGAAGAGATTGAAGGTCTTGAGGAGAGTCTTGTTATTGGCAGACATCTCCTCGATATTTTTCCAAACTGGACAAAAGAGAATTCAACGCTTCTGACGGCTTTAAATACCAAGGAACCGATTATCAACCGTGAACAGTCCTACTTGAATCTAAAGGGCAAACGAATTATGACCATCAATACAACGTTCCCAATCATGGATGGTGAAAAATTGTTGGGCGCTGTGGAAATTGCCAAAAATCTAACCGCTGTTACTGATATGACGGAACAGATTATTAAACTGCAACAGGAATTGATTAAGCCGGTTAAGCGGGAGGATGGCATCAAGCAGTATCATTTCGATGAGCTCATTGGAAAAAACGAGCGATATCAGGAGGCTATAAAGATAGCCAAACGGGCTTCTAGATCCAGTTCCAGTGTTCTCATCTATGGTGATACGGGGACTGGCAAGGAGTTGTTTGCTCAGAGCATACACTATGCAGGCAATCGAATGAATGAACCCTTTATCGCGCAAAACTGTGCGGCTATTCCAGAGACACTGTTGGAGAGTTTGCTATTTGGCACTGCCAAGGGCTCTTTTACAGGGGCCCAAGACCGACCGGGGCTATTCGAACAGGCCGATGGCGGGACGCTGTTTTTAGATGAAATCAACAGCATGAGCATGGCGCTTCAGGCCAAACTGCTGCGGGTGTTACAGGAAAACTACGTGAGACGTGTGGGAGGCAGTAAGGATATTCCAATCAATGTGCGCATCATCGCTGCAAGCAACGAATCACCTGAAACACTACTTGAAACTGGACATATGAGAAAAGACCTATATTACAGAATCAATGTAATCAATATACGAATTCCAAGCCTAAATGAGCGAAAAGATGATATTCCACTTCTTGTGGACTACTTTATTAGAGAATACAACGAAAAACTGGGCAAGGATGTTTGGATGGTTTCAGAAGAAATTCAAAATGCATTCAAAGCCTATAACTGGGCGGGTAATATTAGAGAACTTAAAAACTTTATAGAATCTGCCATGAACTTAATCAGTGATGAACATGTTATCGCAAAAGAGCACATGCCTTCGCATATTGCTGAGATTCTCATGGAGAAAAGCCACTATATACAGGGAGATTCCCTTGAAATTGTGGATTTAAATACGCATGTGGCTTCTATTGAGAGAGAGGTTATTCAAAAGACACTGAGATATTATCACAATAATATCTCAAAAGCGGCTAAGCACTTGAATCTATCAAGGCAAAATCTTCAATATAAGATTAAAATACATGGATTGGGCGAGAATGAAGCCTAATATCAAAATAATAGCGAAAACGCAGGTATTCTAACCTGTGTTTTTTTATATTGGTGACATTGCAAAGGCAATCTGACAAAGGGGAGGACTCGTCATCTGGCGTTTTTTTTTCTTACAGATGAAAACTGCTTTTAAAATGATATCTTTTTACTCAGTCTTGATATTCTCTTAACAAGTTCATAATCTTCCTGTGTTAAGGTTGTAGCGAAAGAGAGGGATGCTCCATGAGTTTGCCAGTGGAAATAGAAGGTCTATATGAGACAAAGCCTTCAATACATGAACTGTTCGAAGAAATACTCGTTAAAGAAATGATTACAACACTATATCAACCCATATTCAGTTTAAAAAACGGCGAAGTGCTCGGGTATGAAGCACTGTCGAGAGGGCCAGAGAACACACCTCTGTATTCACCGCTAAAACTCATAGAAGTGGCCCACGAATCAGGGAAGATATGGGAGCTGGAAATGCTCTTTAGGCAAAAGGCGCTTGAGCGCGTCAAAAAGCTAGAAAAGGATAAGCTATTATTCATCAATGTTGACCCTGATATTATGAAATCAGCTGAATTTAGATCTGGGCTGACAAAGGAGTTTTTAAGTCAAAATGACTTGTCTGAAAACGCCATTGTATTTGAAATTACTGAGAGAACATCTATTAATGACTATGAATCTTTTCAAAAGATACTGCAAAACTACAGAAAACAGGGCTATCAAATTGCCATAGACGATGTAGGGGCAGGTTACTCAGGACTTAAGACAATCAATGAAATAAGACCTCATTTTATCAAAATAGACATGGACTTGATCCGAAATATAGATAAAGATGCGTTTAAACAATCGCTGATAAAAGCATTTGTGGACACTTCAGTAACTACAAATATCAAAGTAATTGCTGAGGGAATTGAGACGAAAGAAGAACTTAAGACTTTGATTTTGCTGGGCGTTCATGCTGGACAAGGGTTTTATCTGAAGCAACCTGAAAAAACCCTCACAAGAGCAGATGAATTGCTGATTAAGAGAATCAAAGACTATAATCAAATTGCGAACAATTTAAATGCCTACTCATCAGAGTACCACTACATTTCAACGCTGGTAAGCGAAAACGAGCAGACGACTTATGAATCCATGACCAATTGCCTCACCATTAAGAATTTTTTAGAGAAGTCCGGAAGACAGAGCGTCTGCATCTGTGATAATGACGTCCCCAGAGGGATTGTCATGAAGCATGATTTGGATGCGGCCATGTCTGGTAAATACGGGTATGCCGTTTTTTCAAATAGGCCAATTGCCAAGATTATGAACGAGCAGGCGCTTATTGTTGACTATTACACGCCGATTAATGTGGTGGCTAAGAAGGCAATGGAAAGACCTGACGATAGACTTTTCGATGATGTTATTGTCATCAAGGGAAGTCAATATTATGGGCTTGTCACCATGAAAAAAATCATGGAATATGCACTGATGTATGAAAAAAATAGCGCCAAGGAACACAACCCGCTCTCAGGGTTGCCGGGGAATCCAATTATTAATAGAGTCTTGGCTGATTTGGTGGCGTATAAGAGCAATTCACTCATCCTATATGTGGATATAAATGAGTTTAAAGTCTATAACGATGTCTACGGCTTTGAAAAGGGAGATGTCATGATTCGATATTTGGCAGATACTTTAACTGAAGTGGTCAAAGATCGCTTTCCCTATTCCAGTTTTGTGGGCCATGTTGGTGGCGATGATTTTATCGTAGTGGTCAATGGTGAAATGGATCACTATGTCAATCTGTGCAAGGGTATCATCGAGCGGTTTGAACAGGATAAGGCATTGTTTTTTAAAGAGGAGCATCTCTCTCTAGGCAGAATTCATTCAGAAGACCGATTTGGCGTCTTTAGAGAATTGCCGTTGACATCTTTATCGGTTTCTGGTATTTATGGTGACTTATCTGTATACACTCACTCCGAAAAACTCAGCGAACAGCTGGCGAAAATTAAGAAGACTGTAAAGAAAAAGGGGGCATCAAATTATATGATATTGCCCTGCAATGAATTCACCAAAGCCATTGAAAAACAATAGATACTCTCAAAAAGAAATCTAGACCAAGCTCAGGCTCTTATGCTTCAAATGCCTGAGTGAGTCTAGATTTTTTTATTTTACTTTAGTGCCAGATCGGTTAAATCCCACCACAGAGAGAATAATACCAGTGATGCTGACCAAATGATAAGCCATAATGGTTTCACCTAAGAATACGACTGCCATAAGTGTTGACAGAATTGGCACGAGATTAATGAAGAGTGCTGTCTTCGAAGCGCCGATTTTGCCAATGGCATATTGTTGGATCATATAGCCAAATACAGTTGGAAAGACAGCCATGTAGATAACAGCAAGATACGGATTAACGCCAACTGAAAGGGCATCGCTGGTGAGGAAATCATAAATCGCAAATGGAGACATAATCAGTGCACTTGTGACAAATGTATAGGCGGATAGTTTGAGAGCGCCAAACCCGCCAATAAATTTCTTGACGATAATCGAATAAAGGGCCCATGAAAATGTGCCACAGAGCATTAAGAGATCACCTTTATTCAGAGTCAAAGAGGCTAGTGTGGAGAGATCCCCGCCGATTAATATATTGATAACACTCAGCAGAGCTGTTATCAAAAATAAAACCTTTTTGGAATTGAGCCGTTCGCCGATGAACCAATTTGCCAACAGAGCCGTTAAAAGCGGATTTGTTGCATTTATCATTGAGGCTTTTGAAGCGGTGGTATACTGTAGTGCACTGAAAAAAAACATGTGATAGAAAATCATGCCCACGACTCCGGTAGCAATGACAACTGGAACTTGAACACGTGTTATTTTCCAACTATTGGGTTCTTTTTTTATCAGGACCGGAAATAAAATGAGTCCAGCAAGGCCCATGCGTAAAAATGTTAGAAGTGTGGGGCTTAAATCGTTAATGCCCAATTTACCGGCAATAAAGGCGCCGGCCCAAAAGAAGGTAGCAGTAATCATCATTAGATAGACGCTTTTGCTATTGGCGTCAGTTGGCATATTTGCTTGCATAGAACCCCCTTTAAAGTTCAAATAAATACGAGTTTAATTTTCTGTTATTTAAGAAGTATATCTTATTTTTAAATGTTTATAAAGTAAAAAGACCGTCGAAAACAATAAAAAGAAAGCAAAATATTTTGCATATCTCTTGCGCAAAGTGCAAAATATTTTGCTAAAACTAACGTGTTTATCCACATAATGGATGCAAACGCAAAATATTTTGCATTTTTCTTGAAAAAGCACTAAAAAGAGCGGGATAAAAACGAAAAGTTGTCAGATTATACGGTGTACGAATAATAGAACATGTTGTAAAATCAATGTGTTGGAGATTTTAGAGCACTGTTTTATGCAGTTGGCACGATACTTGCGACTGTATTTATGACGTAATGTTAAAATTCATTTGGAGGTGTTTTTCATGAGATCTGAAAACGTAAAAGTGGTAATTTGGGGCTTTGGTGCAATGGGTAGCGGAATGGCAAGAATGCTTGCAACAAAGACAGGCGTTGAAATTGTTGGCGTATGTGATAGACATGACACAAGAGTTGGCAAAGATATCTATGATTTATTAGGTGTCGAAAGAGGCAATAGACCTTCTGTTATCGTAAACCCGAACATAGAAGAAGTCTTAACTGAAAAATGCTGTGATATCTGTCTGTGTGCAACAGATTCATTCACTCAAAAAGCATTTCCTAGATTAAAATATGTCCTTGAGAAAAAAATAAATGTTATTTCAACAGCAGAAGAAATGTCATATCCACAAGCACAAAATCCTGAGCTTGCAGCTGAACTTGATAAAATAGCAAAAGAAAATGGCGTTTCAATTCTTGGAACAGGAATCAACCCAGGTCTTATCATGGACCTCTTAGTGGTTGTTTTAACAGGTTGTATGACAGATGTGACGCATATAGAAGCTAAACGGGTTAACAGCTTATCGCCATTTGGCCCTGCTGTTATGGTAGAACAAGGCGTGGGCATCACTGTGGATGAATTCAACAACGGCGTTGCAGATGGCAGCTTAGCAGGCCATGTTGGCTTTGCTGAATCTATCAGAATGATTGGCGATGCAATTGGCTGGAAGGTTGAAAAGTATGAAACACAAATGAAACCAATCGTAACAACTGTAGATAGAAAATCCCCATATGGTTTTGCAGCAGCAGGTAATGTTGCAGGTGTCAACATGACTGGACAGGGTTTTGTAGACGGTGAAGTTAAAATCGACATGATCCATCCACAACAAATTGAACCAGAAATGGAAGGCACTTTTACTGGTGACTATATCACACTTAAGGGAACACCAGAAGTGAACATGAACATCAAACCAGAGGTAGAAGGCGGACTTGGAACAATTGCAATGTGCGTCAACATGATTCCTCAAGTAATCAACGCTGATCCAGGTTTAAAAACAATGCTGGACTTGCCAGTTCCTAGAGCAATCATGGGAGACATGAGACAATTTATAAAGTAGGTAAATAGAGAAGCGCCCGGTTAGCCATCAAGTCATATATGGCTTTAGGTGGATTGGCTGGGCGCTTAATATCTTGAATTTTAAATAGAAGAAAGGTGGTGTTGAGGATGCATGTCAAAAAAGGTGACTGGGTAAAAATTCATCGAGTGGTCTTAACAAGTGAACAGAGAGCACCTCAAGTACCAGATGACACAAAGGAAGTGCCACTGGAAATGTGGGTAAAGGGGGTTGCCGAATCTGAGAGTAAATTGGGAGAAGATGTAACTGTCAAAACGATAACAGGTCGTTATGAAACTGGTAAAGTAGTTGAAATCAATCCAACTTACTCGCATTCATTTGGCAATTTTGTTCCAGAACTCTTGAAAATCGGAATGGACTTGAGAGAAATTCTTTTCGGAGGTGAAGCTGATGAGAGATAATAGCTACCAAGCGGTTATGAGCCGACGAAATGAAATTATGAAAAAGGCAATTGGCATAGACTATGCGACTTTTGAAAATCAAGGGATTGGCTTTGACTATGAAAAAATGATGCGTGAAACTGGCTACACACTTGAAGAAATGCAAAAGATTCAAGGCGAAACAGGTGTTGGCAACACGCCTATATTTGAACTTAAAAATCTCACAGCCCTTGCGAGAAAATGTTCTGAAAAGGGAAAGGGTGCTAGAATTTTTATAAAGGATGAAGGTGGAAATCCATCGGGCAGTTTTAAAGCGAGAAGGGCGGCAAATGCAGTTTATCACGCGAAGAAACTGGGTTATAAAGGTGTCATCGCTGCAACTAGCGGAAACTATGGTGCGGCAGTGGCATCCCAAGCGGCAATGCAAGGACTTAAATGTATTATCGTTCAAGAGACATTTGACTCAAAGGGGAAGGGACAACCTGAAATTGTTGAAAAAGCCCGTAAATGTGAGGCCTATGGCGCTGAAGTTGTTCAATTGACAGTTGGGCCTGAACTTTTCTATCAGTTCTTGATCCTTTTAGAGGAAACTGGCTATTTCAATGCATCTCTCTATACGCCATTTGGAATTGCAGGTGTGGAAACACTGGGTTATGAATTGGCTTTACAGATGAGAGAACGCGTTGGAAAAGACCCAGATGTGGTGGTTTGCACCAACGCAGGTGGCGGAAACCTCACAGGAACGGCAAGAGGCCTTAAAAAAGCAGGTGCTACAGATACGCTTGTCGTAGGTGCTTCTGTTGACTTATCTGGACTTCACATGGCCAGTGATGGTCAGTTTAATAAAAAGTCCTTCACAACTGGACACACTGGATTTGGATTGCCATTTGCAACTTATCCTGACCGATCTGATGTGCCAAGATCAGCAGCAAGACCTATGCGTTACTTAGACAGATATGTCACTGTGACACAAGGAGAAGTCTTCTACATGACTGAGGCACTGGCTCAAATAGAGGGACTCGAAAGAGGACCAGCTGGCAACACTTCACTTGCGGCAGCTTTTAGCATTGCAAGGGAACTGGGTGAAGACCAAATTATCATTGTGCAGGAAACAGAATACACAGGTGCGGGAAAACACATTCAGCCTCAATTGTCGTTTGCAAGAGAAAATGGCATTGAGATTAAATTTGGGAATCCTAAAGATCAAACACCGGGTGTAAATATTATTTTGCCAGAACATCCAAATTTGATTCAGGCAATTGATTTAGATATCGTTAAAATAAAAAAATCGGTTGTCAAAAATGCAGTACACAACAATCAAGTGGATTCTGTATCAGAAGAAGATATACAGTTTTTAATTGATGAGACAAATACAGATAGAGCTTTTGTCACTGAAACCCTTTCAGAATTGGGAATCAAATACTGATAACTGGCTCTACAGGGGTTAATATTCAAAATCTAATGCGGAGATAAATATAAGGAGGATCATGCAATGAAAGGTTTTATCAAAAGAGAAGACGACTTTCAAGCGAGAAGACAGCACTTGGCTGATTTGACAGATGAACAGCTTAAAGAGCGCTTCTGGGGGTTAATTGAAGAAATCGTCGATCCATTACTCGACCTTGCAAAGACACACACTTCACCAGCGGTTGAAAGATCGGTTCTACTTCGAATGGGTTTTTCCAGCCTAGAAGCTCAACCACTGGTAGATGGTGCGATTGATAGAGGACTCATGGGTCATGGGGTTGGTCATGTGATCTATAAAATTGCAAATGCTAAAAATATTGACATCAGAACAGCTGGTCTTGAATTAATCGAAGGCAAACACTGGGATGATGCTGTGGCAATGTTCAAAGGAGGGGCGAAATAATGAAGGCACTTGATATCAATAAAAAGATAGATGTAAAAGAACTCCTAAATGACCTTGAACATTATAGACCAAAGAGAAGGGGATGGACTTGGAGAGAAAAGAGTGATAAACAAGTCTATGGACCTTTTGAATTTACTGAAATGTCTACACCGCTTAAAAATTATATCGCACAACCTGCTGCACAATATTTTGGAAATATAGACCCTCAACCAAACAACACTATTACAACTGAAATTGCTTCAGGTCGCTTTGAAGATGATATCAGACGCATGAGAATGGCTGCTTGGCATGGTGCTGACCATATCATGGTTATCAGAACAGCTGGACAATCTCACTTTGACGGTTTGATTGAAGGAACGCCACAGGGAATTGGCGGTATTCCAATTTCAAGAAAACAAGTTAGAGCACATAGAAAAGCACTTGATCTCATCGAAGATGAAGTGGGCAGACCAATCAATTACCATTCATATGTTTCAGGTGTTGCTGGTCCAGATGTGGCAGTTATGCTCGCTGAGGAAGGCGTAAATGGTGCTCACCAAGACCCTCAATACAACGTGCTTTACAGAAACATCAATATGGTTAGATCCTTTGTTGATGCCGCGGAATCCAAAAAAGTTATGTCATGGGCAGACATGGTTCAAATTGATGGGGCTCATAATGCAAATGCAACAGCTAGAGATGCATGGAAAGTCATGCCTGAGCTGATGGTTCAGCACGGCATCAATGCCTTATATTCTCATAAGGTTGGTATGCCAAAAGAGAACATCTCACTTTCAACAGTGCCACCTACAGCATCACCAGCACCTTGTTTAAAACTTGATCTCCCATATGCAGTGGCGCTCAGAGAATTCTTCACTGAGTACAAAATGAGAGCTCAGATGAATACAAAATATATCACTTCATCATCTAGAGAAGCAACTGTAACACATGTTATGAACATGATGATTTCTAGGATGACTTCAGCAGACATCCAATCGACAATCACACCAGATGAAGGTAGAAACGTACCTTGGCATATGTATAACATCGAAGCCTGTGAGACTGCAAAGCAAACACTTTCTGGACTCGATGGCCTCATGGAAATGGTTGAGCTTAAATCAGAGGGATATCTGAGAGATAAAGTTAGAGAACTTCAAGAGAGAGCTGTTATGTACCTCGAAGAAATCATCGAAGTAGGCGGTTATTTCAATGCAGTTGAGAAGGGATTCTTCGTTGACTCGGGAATATACCCTGAAAGAAATGGCGATGGTATCGGCAGAAAGATAGAAGGCGGCGTTGGAGCAGGAACTGTCTATGAAAGAGAAGCGGATTACTTTGCACCTGTTACAGCTCACTATGGCAACAACAACGTCGCTCAATACGATGCGGCAGCAGAAAAAGATCCAGCGTCATTAATCGGCGGCTGTACTTTTGAAAAACCTGAAAAAATAGTCTTTATTGATGAACTTGACGACACAGACAATGTCAACAAACGCATGGAAGAGACTGAAAAATACAGAGGAGATCATGGAGAGTCACCATTTGTCAAACCAGAAGTACAATGGCTTGGTGACGGTGTGGTCACAGTTGACCTCGTCATTCCTCTGGCACAGAGACCAGCTCAATACGCTGCACTTGAATTTGGCAAGAAGATGAATCTTAAAGACATTGAAGTAATCCATGTTGAACCGCTTCATCCATCGGAAGCAACTAGAATTCAAGTAAAAGGCGTTTTAGATGTGGACTTGGATATGAGAACCATCGTGATTCCACCTGAACCAGAAATAATGAGTGATGATGAAATCAGAGAGGAATTCGACAAGAATCCAGTTAAAATTGTTGCGGGAACTGTTGGACAGGATGAACATTCAGTTGGCCTCAGAGAAGTTATCGACATAAAACACGGTGGTATTGAAAAATATGGCTGTGAAGTTGAATATCTTGGAACCAGTGTTCCAGTGGAAAAATTGGTCGATGCGGCAATCGAAATCAACGCAGATGTCATCTTGGCATCTACCATTATTTCACATGACGATATTCACTACAAAAATATGAAGAGAATTCATGAGTATGCAGTTGAAAAAGGGGTTAGAGACAAATTTATCCTCTGTGCTGGTGGAACGCAGGTAACACCTGAAATTGCAAGACAAAATGGAATGGACGAAGGCTTTGGCAGATATGACAGAGGTGTTAATGTGGCAACATTCCTCGTGAAAAAGAGAAGAGAAATAAGAGGCGAATAATCGCAACTTATAGAAGGGCGGTTTAAATGACCGCTCTTCTTTTTAACACCACTGCGGCAAGCGGTGGAGGGAATTGACAGAAGTAGATAGGGGCATAAGGCATAGGTTAGGTGGTGAACAAATGAAAATTGATTTACTAGTAGCAGAAATCGGCAGTACAACAACTGTCATAAACGCATTCAATGGTATTGATACAGAGAATCCAAGTTTCATTGGGCAAGGTCAAGCACCGACATCTGTTGCGGAAGGAGACGTGACTAAAGGACTTCATCAAGCTGTGGCAGATTTAAGTCAGCGTCTTGGCGCTGATGCGGTTACTTATGATAAACTGCTTGCAACCAGCAGTGCTGCTGGAGGTCTTAAGATGACAGTTCATGGACTCGTCTATGACATGACGGCAAAAGCGGCAAAAGAGGCAGCTCTTGGCGCAGGGGCTAATATTCACATGGTGACAGCGGGGAAACTCAGAAGGACTGACGTACAAAGAATCAAAGACATAAAGCCCAATATTATTTTGATAGCAGGCGGTGTGGACTATGGTGAACGAGACACAGCCCTTTACAATGCAGAGCTAATTGCAAAACTTGATGTGGAAGCGCCAGTGCTCTATGCGGGCAATGTCCAAAATCATGAAGAAATCAAGCTGATTTTTGAAGAAGCTGGGAAACTGGAAAAGCTCTATATAGTAGAAAATGTTTATCCTAAAATAGATTTATTAAATGTAGAACCAACTAGAAGTGTTTTACAGGATATTTTCGAAGAGCATATCATCCACGCGCCGGGCATGGAGAGGATAAGGGAGATGGTCTCAGGTTCTATCATTCCAACACCAGGAGCTGTTATGGAGGCCTCTAAGCTCTTGAGAGAGGAAATTGGCGACTTGATAACCGTAGATGTTGGCGGGGCAACCACTGATATTCATTCAGTGACAGATGGCAGTGAAGAAGTATCTCGCATCTTAATCAGTCCTGAGCCAGTTGCGAAGAGGACAGTTGAAGGCGACTTGGGTGTTTATGTCAACATGAGAAATATCGTGGAGATGATTGGCAGAGAAACACTGGCAGGAGATCTTGAAACGACACCTGAAAAACTGGAAGCGCTCATCGAAAATCACGTTCCAATACCGAGTACGCCAGAGCAATTTGCATTTGTTGAACGCCTTGCCAAAGAGGCGATTACGGTTTCAGCCAATAGGCATGCAGGTGGATTTAGAACTCTATATGGCGGGGGCGGCAAAAAGACCTACGCAGAGGGAAAGGATTTGACCAGCGTCAAATACATCGTTGGAACTGGAGGCGCTTGTACGAGACTTCCAAATCGAGTTGAACTCCTCGGGGAGATTACAAAAAATTATCTTGGAGATAAGTTGCTTCCCAATAAAGAGGCGGAAATACTCATTGATAATGATTACATTATGGCCTCTCTGGGGGTCTTGTCAAAAGAGCACCGTGAATCGGCACTTTTGCTTATGAAAAAATCTTTAAAAATTGGGTAATAGGGGGAAATCATGTATCCTAGATTGAAAATAAACTGTTCAAAAATCAAAGAGAATACAGCTTTAATCAGTGAGCAAGCCGCTCAAAAGGGCATTGAAATATATGCTGTTACAAAGGTTTACTGCGGTATGCCAGAAGTGGCAAAGGCTTCCTTGGAAGGAGGCGCTGTGGGACTTGCGGATTCAAGGCTTGAAAATTTTGAAACCTTAAAGGATGTTCCCTGTGATAAGATTTTGCTCAGGCTTCCAATGCAGTCAGAGGCGTCGAAAGTCGTAAGCCTATGTGATATCAGCTTAAATTCAGAGTTAGAGACTATGAGAGCTCTTAATTTGGCAGCTGAGAAGCTGAACAAGAAGCACCGAATTATCCTCATGATTGACCTTGGCGATTTACGAGAAGGCATTTTAAAAGAACAAGTTGACGAAACGATTTCAGAAATCTTAAAACTTGAAAACATACAGCTCGAAGGCATTGGCGTCAATTTAACGTGCTATGGCGGGGTAATTCCTGGAACTGATAATTTAGGAGAGCTTGTCTCAATTGGAAACCATATTGAAGCAGCTTTTGGAATTAAACTAAAAGTGATTTCAGGGGGAAATTCCAGCAGTTTGTTCTTGCTTGAAAACGGACAAATGCCCGCTAAAATAAACAACCTTAGAATTGGAGAGGCCATTGTACTAGGTCGTGAAACTGCTTATGGTGAGATTATAAGTGGCGCACATGAAGATGCATTCATTTTAGAGGCGGAAATTATTGAACTGAAAGTGAAGGATTCCGTTCCAACTGGAACAATTGGCATGGATGCCTTTGGCAATAAACCAACATTTGAAGATAAAGGCAAAATGCTCAGAGCAATTGCCGCAGTCGGGAGACAAGATATCAACCCAGACGGTTTGACGCCGCTTGACAGTCGAATCGAAATTATAGGTGCTTCAAGCGATCATATGATTATGGATTTTACCGCCACCGAAAATGAGTATAAAGTTGGGGATATCCTTAAGTTTAAGCTCGATTATGGTGCTATGTTAAAAGCTTGTACATCAGCGTATATTCACAAGTCTATGGTTTAAGAAACACAAAATTTGGTTATATTTCACAATATAATATCCTCTTAAAACACCTGTTTGATATTTTGAACAGGTGTTTTTGCAATTTATACACTGGTTTAGCCACTTCTTTAAGGGTATGAATACTTTAGAAATAGAAGGGGGTTTTGACAATGCAAGAAACCGCTTGGATTCGAAATTATGAAGGCGTTAAAAAAGAGCTAGAGCCTTTGTTTTGTAAAGGCATGTTTGAATATTGTGGTACGACTGATGTTCCTTACGCCGTTTTTGATAGTGTGGGGGAATTATTGATCGCTAATCATGTCTTTCATGAGATTTTTATTGAAGAAGGAGATCCTCTTCCTCAGATCAAGCGAGAAATCTATATGATTAAAGCCATGAATAAGGAAAGAGGTCGGTTTTTACATTGCTTTAACCGTGAAGAACGACTTAGACAATTTGAAGTAGTTCTATTTGCATTTATAAATGAAGATGAACCACTGTATATCTGCTCAGCTACAGACTTATCCGACTACTATGAAAATGAAAATTTGATTCTTGAGATGAATTATCAATTGACCCAAAAAGTCAGGGAAATCAACGATGCACAAGTGAAGATCATGAGTCAGGAAAAGCTGGTCGGAATTGGCCAGCTAGCTGCGGGTGTTGCCCATGAAATCAATAATCCATTGGGGTTCGTCAAGAGTAATTTTAAAATCTTTGATGAGTATTTTAGGCAGATGACTCAATTGTTGATCGAAATGAAAAAGGAGGCAGCCCACTATAAGAAAGAACAGGTAGAACCGACGGAAAAAGAGCGTCTATTCTTCCAGAAAATTGACAAACTTGTGGAAGACAGTGATTACGAGTTTATTCTGTCTGATTATGAGGGCCTTTATAAAGACACCACAACAGGGCTTGAGAGAGTGGAGAGAATTGTAACCAGCCTGCGCAAGTTTTCAAGGGTGGATCAACAACTTGAACTCGCCGAATTCAACTTAAATGAAGGGATTGAAGAAACTTTGACCATAGCAAGTAATGAAATCAAATACGATGCCGAAGTCATTAAGGATATGCAGTACATTCCGCTAACCTATGCCATAGGCGGCGAAATCAATCAGGTGCTTTTAAATATTTTAATCAACGCGGTTCACGCCATTAAGGAGAAGGGGAAGAATCAGAGGGGCATTATCAAAATCACTACTAGAAGTGATGATAAGTATATTTATTGCGAGATTATGGACAATGGCATAGGCATTAAGGAAAGTGATCGGGACAAGGTGTTTATTCCTTTTTTTACCACAAAAGAAGTTGGAAAGGGAACAGGACTGGGGATGAGTATTGCTTATGATATCATCACCAATAAACACGGTGGAGAATTGACGTTTATCTCTGAGTATGGAATGGGAACGACTTTTAAAATTAAACTGCCAATTTGCAAGGTGGAATCCTGTGTGGCAAGGGATTTTATAAATTTATAAGTGCTATCTTATGAAAGCAGTGCCTTTTATGAAAGTGATTTGATATAATATAAAAGTGGAAGTTAGGAGGGACGTATGAGAAAAATTTTATTCTTAGATGATGAATCGAATATACTGAGATCCCTGAAAAGACTCTTTAGAAACTTGGAATACGAGTGCTATTACGCCGAGAATATAAGTGAGGCCGTGAAGATTCTATTGTCTTTGGATTTTCTCGACATGTTGGTGACGGATATAAGAATGCCTGAATTTGATGGCATCAGGGTGCTTAAACTCTTTAAAGAAGCCTCTCCAAAGACCATACGAGTTGCCCTTAGCGGATATGCGTCGGTTAACAGCATTACAGAAGCAGTTAGCAAAAACCTCGCAAAGCAGTATTTTTATAAACCGTGGAACAACGAAGAGTTCATCACAAACATAAGAAAAATTTTTTCACTTGAAGATGAGTTCGAACAAGTGAATCTTTTTGAAAAAGTTCAGGGTTTTGACAGTGTCAAGACATTGCCAAAGCTATTTGATAAAGTAAATCTCCTGATTCAAAAGGATAAGAGCATCGAGGAAATTTGTGCCATTATTGAAGAAGATCCAGCGATGACCTCCAACATTTTAAGGCTTGCCAATTCGGCATTTTATCAGGCCAAGACGGGAAATCTTCAACAAGCGGTCATGTACATAGGGCTCAACAATTTAAAGCAGATTATCCTGTCATATGAATTGTCTCAGATGAAGTCCACACTTTTCAACAACAGCAAGTTTATCTGGGAGCATTCGGCCAGGACGAACAATGTGTTTCATGATCTTTATGAATTGCTGTACAAGAAAAAAGTGCCGCCTTTGATTGGAACGGCAGGGCTAATTCACGATATTGGCAAAATCATCATGTTGCAATTGTTTGAGGATCAGTACTACAAGGAGATTTTGTGTCAAAAATCGGCGTATGACAATATATTGAAACGAGAAAGAGCTAGGTTCAACATGGATCATTCTGTACTCGGGGGTTATTTTCTAAACTGGTGGGCCTTTCCAGTGGAATTGATAGAAGTTTGTATGTACCACCATAAGCCAGACGATGAAAAAGTTATTCACAAGGAGTTGGTTGCCATGGTGACACTGGCATCCACTGTTGAATCAGGTGAGCTGGAAGTCATGCGACCTGACATATTGTCGGCAATGGACATTTTAAAAGTAGATTCAAAATTTTTGCAGCCGCTAATAGAGAAATATAAAATAGAGGCATAGGGGAGGATAATATGGTGGATTATAGCCAGTACAAGGTATTGATTGTCGATGATGAAGTTGAAATTCTTAAAGCACTGAATAGAGGACTTAGAACTGAACCCTATGAAAAGCTCTTTTTGGATTCGGCTCAAAACGCCATTGAGTTGTTTGCAACGGAAGAGATTGCGGTTATTGTTACAGATATGAGAATGCCGGGAATGAACGGTCTTGAACTCTTGGAGTTCATCAATAAAGTGAGCCCAGAGACAGTTAAGATTGTCTTAACAGGTTACACACAATTGACTCAGATTTTAGTAACAGTGAATAAAATAGATATCTTTAAATTTCTCACCAAGCCTTGGGATTTGGAAGCTGAACTCAAAGTCTATATACGAGAGGCAATTGAAATATATCATGAGAGAAAAAATAAGGATTCCAAGGGGAAATCTCTTGAACTCAAAAACGAACTCTACCAGAAGTTGCTATCAGAGGGCTATGAAAAAGTGGATTATTTTTTAAAGCTCTACGAGGAGATTATCAAGACCATCAATTATCATCATCTGCTGACCACAGAGGATTTGAGAAAGTTCTCTAAGGATCTGAATATGTATGCAGACATTGATGAGAGTCAAATCATCATAACCTCATATGACAAAGAGAAGATGATTGCAGGACTTATGCACAAGATGAATATTCGGATGAATTATATCAACAAGGTATTTGACTATTCAAAATATTCTTTGAGGGCATTTGACCTCTACAATATAAAGGATTTCATCGTGAAGAATTATCAGCTTGCAGATGTACTGGAAATACAAGAGCCTGAGGGTGGCGTCACTTATTATGACAATTTCAAGCAGTTTACAGGTCTGATTGGAGAGATTATAGAAAACATCAACACACATGATTCATTCGTTCGTCAGATGGTCATCAGAGGTGATAAATCCAATGAAAAAAATGTGATTATTTTTAAAATTGTCTGCCCTGAATCTAGTCGGATGAAGTATTTTTTAGAGGAATATGGGCAGTTTATCAACATCATCGTCAAATGCGTTGGCGGCATTTCAGAAATTACACCCCATAATGGTGAGTATCACGTGTCTGTAATCATAGTTGCCAAGGAAAAAACGCCAGATACGATGGCAATAAAAACAGGGAGTGCCTCAGAATGAGGACTCCCTTCTTTTCTAGATTATGCACATGGCAGATTTCTGTATTTTGTCATTCGCTTTGTGGATTGCCTTCTTCTGCCCATTCATCAAAGCCTTTCATAACGGCATCATATGTTCTTTGACTGATTTCAGGAAGTTCTCCACCAAATGCCTCTTTGGCTTGTTCGTAGCCTTCTTTAAAGCTGTCTCTGAGTTTGGATACCATTTCAGGATTGCTATTTCCAAGGGCTTTGGCAAAATTAAGGATACGCTCCGATGTTTGTTTTACGCCCCAAAAGCCGTCTTCAGAAATGGCTTCTTCTGCTTTCTTTCTGCTTTCCTCATCAACTTTGACGTTGACGCTTTCCCCATGTTCTAGCCTCTTTAAAATTATTTCGACGTTGAGTCCTTGTTTTTCCAACATGCCACGAACCATCTCTTTAAATGAATCGCTTTTTTCGGAAAGCTCCTTCTTCATCGCGGCGATGGTTTGAGCATCAAATTTATAGAGTTTCTTTTCAGCGGCAGTGTCAATGGCGGCAGATGTTCCGACGGTTAGTGAATCTGATATGTAGAGTTGGCTTTCTTGACTTTCATAGCTGACTTGCGCTGAAACGACCCCATCTTCCTTGACTTTGGCCTTGAGATTCTCTGTTTTGGTATACGCATAGTAATTGGTTTGGATATTTTGGATTCCCATAATCATTCCCTCCTTGAAATAATAAGCATCCTTTTACATTGCAATAGATTTATCGGCAGGATTCCAAAAAACTTTAGAAAGTTTGTTCTATTTATAAGGGGAATGTGTTACCATTAAGTTAGAATATTTGGACAATCATTTTAATAATTGAGTCATTTTTAAAGCACAATTCATGGGAAGTGATTTTATGATAGAAGTAAATGGCAAGTTCAATCAAGCAATTGTTTATTGCGATGATATCGAAGACGAAGCCATAAAACAGATAAGGGCAGTCTGTGATTTGTACGTATTCAGAGAGCGGAAGATAAGGGTTATGCCGGATTGTCATCTTGGAAAGGGGTGTGTTATAGGGTTCACAGCAGAGCTTTCAGAGGTGATTATCCCAAGTCTCATTGGTGTCGATATCGGCTGTGGAATGTATGTGGTGAATCTTGGCCCCGTTGAGCTCGACTTTGGGGCGCTTGATGCCCATATTAGGGCTAATATCCCAAGTGGAAACCAAATTCATGATGAAGTGTGCACTGCTGTTGATGAAGCATTTGTTGAGGAAGTCAAACGCGTTAGCCAACTGACAAATAGCGATTCAATACGCCATTTGAAGTCACTTGGTACATTGGGAAGCGGAAACCATTTCATAGAAGTGAATCAAGGTGTGAATAATCAACGTTATTTAGTTGTTCACAGCGGTAGCAGAAATTTTGGACATCAGGTGGCAGAGCATTACATGAGAAAAGCCGCTCATTACTGCGAGCGAAAAAAGAAGAAGTTGAAGGCAGCACGTCTTCAAGCCGTCAAAGCGGCTAAGAAGAGGGATAAGACAACTATAGCACAGATTGAAAGGGAATATGAAGCCTTGCTAATGCCGTATCATGTGAGCGGTCTCATGTCTTTTTTAGAAGGCGGAGATCGAGAAGACTATTTAAGGGATATGAAGGTTGCACAGCGATATGCATCTATGAACAGACGGCTTATTGCCGAGAATGTCTGCCGATTTTTGAGTCTTGAAATTCAAAACCTAGAGACGTTTGAAACGGTTCATAACTATATTGATTTTGAAGATGAGATTATTCGAAAAGGAGCTGTCAGAGCTGGTCTTGGAGAGCAACTGATTATTCCGATTAATATGCGAGATGGTTCTATTTTAGCCATAGGCAAGGGAAATTCGGAATATAACTGTTCTGCTCCCCATGGTGCGGGACGGATGCTGAGCCGAAAGACAGCGCTTGAAACACTGTCAATTGAAGCCTATAAAGAGAGCATGAGTGGTATTTATACGAGTAGTGTCAATGAGCGAACCCTAGATGAGAGTCCAATGGCCTATAAACCGATGGAACTCATTTTAAAGAATATTGAGGAGACAGTGGACGTTGTTGAAATCATACGACCACTATACAATTTTAAAGCGGATTGAAGCAGGAGCGTTTATGTATCAGAAAAAGCTATTATCGGAAAAAATAGTCGAAAATATCGTCGGGCTCATTGCAAAGGGGTATTTTAAACCCGGCGATAAGATGCCCAATGAATTACAGCTTTCGCAAGAACTCAATATTTCCAGGGCAACGTTGAGAGAGGCAATTAAAACGCTTGCAAGTAGGAATGTTCTGGAAGTCCGAAGGGGTATTGGGACGTTTGTCTCTGAGGTGCCAGGACTTGCAAAAGACCCTTTGGGCAGCGATTTTATGTGTATTGATGCAAATCCAAATGCGATGTTGACCACAGTTCAGTTTCAATCGTATCAGGCTTTCACAAGGCTAAAAGTATTTTCCACGGGAGATGTTCAAGCTCTTTTGAGGCAGTATCGTCTGGTGAGTGATGATGAAGTTCACGCAGAAAAATACTTCGAGTCCATTGGGAAAATTGCTCAGTCAGTTTCACTTAGGCTTGACGATCAGTTTAGTTTTAGAATGCTGATTGTGACTTATGAGCTCCTGACAGATTATCTATGTAAAAAAGCATTAAAATCAGATCCCGTGTTGAGAGAACTTTATGAACATTGGTTGACAGCTTTGGAACAAAGGAATATAGATGGTTTGAAACAACGCTTCAACAGTATGATAGAGTGGATTATTGAAAAGGGGATATAAATGGATTTATTTGACTTAATGGCCAAGGAAAAGCTGGAAAAGCAAGCCCCGCTGGCAGAGAGAATGAAGCCGGAAACGCTTGAGAGCTTTTTTGGACAGGAAAAAATCATCGGAGAGGGACGACTGCTCTCCAAATTAATTCAGTCGGATCGACTGAGTTCTATATTGCTCTATGGACCACCCGGAAGTGGAAAGACATCCTTGGCAAAAATTATTGCAAAGAAGACGGAATCGGAGTTCATAAGTCTAAATGCCGTTACATCTGGTGTAAAAGACATAAGAGACACTGTGCAAGTTGCAAAAGACAACCTCTCCCTCTATGGTAAGAGGACGATCTTGTTTATAGATGAAATTCATCGGTTTAATAAGAGTCAGCAAGATGCACTTTTGCCTTTTGTTGAAGATGGAACGGTTATTTTAATTGGGGCAACCACTGAAAATCCCTATTTTGAAGTCAATGGAGCACTTATCTCCAGATCCTCTGTCTTTAGACTGGAGAAACTGGGGAGTGAACATATTTTAAAAATTTTAAGACATGCACTTGAAGATGTGAAAAACGGACTTGGCATGTATGAAATTGAAATTGATGATAAGACCTTGGCGTATATTGCTGAAATGGCGGCAGGAGATGCCCGTCGTGCGCTCAATGTCTTAGAATTAGCAGTGTTGTCTCAAGAGGATTTGCTGGGTAAAATTCAAATTACGCCAGAAGTGATTGAAGAATGTCTTCAAATGAAATACATGGATTATGACAAAAATGGCGATAATCACTATGATATCGTGTCAGCGTTTATCAAGAGCATGAGAGGATCTGATCCTGATGCAGCTTTGTATTATCTGGGCAAGATGATTTATGGTGGAGAGAATCCTAGGTTTATTGCGAGGCGGATTGTCATCTGTGCGTCAGAGGATGTTGGAAATGCAGATCCCATGGCACTTGTAGTTGCAAATAATGCCGCCCAAGCAGTTGATTTTATAGGAATGCCCGAAGGTAGAATCCTCTTGGCGCAAGCGGCAACTTATGTTGCATCTGCACCTAAGTCAAATGCCTCTTATGTTGGTATTGATGAAGTTTTAGAGGACATTGCAAATCGAGAAACGGGTAAGATTCCATATTATTTAAAGGATGGAACTTCCCTCAAACTGGAAAGAAATTATTCTGGAGATGAGAAGTCTATCCGTTATGCCTATCCACATGCCTATGAAGGACACTATGTAAAACAGCAATATCTTCCTGATGAAATCAAGGATAGACGATATTATAGGCCGAGCCAAAACGGCCACGAAAAAATCATAGTGGATTATTTGAATCGCACGAAATTTTCGGTGGAGTGATGGGGAGGTGTCCTGTACTGAAGAATGCTAAAAAAACAACTAAAATTTTTTGGGGTTTAACGGTGTTTGGCGTCATCTGTTTTTGTGCTCTCAGTTTTTTAAAAGAGTCTACAACCAAAATCACAATAAGGAATGATTCTAATGAGGAAATAGAGAATCTGATTATTGCGTCAAATGTTGGCAGAGATTATACGATTCCACGTATAGAACCGTATGAAATTGTTGAATTCCAATATAATATGGGAAACTTCAATGAAAATGCTTTAAACATGAGACACGTTGTCAATGAAAATCGTTCAGAAACGTATAATCTATTGGGATATATAGATAGGTACTATGAGAATATTTTTGTTTATATTGAGTCTGTGGATGAGGATTGTAATTTAAATATTAGTGTGAAAACCCCATAGGCTTGTTGTTTAAATGCAATTGCGAGTTGATTTTCTTTGAAGCGGTTGATATTCAAAATTTTAAGAGATATAGTATTTAAAATAGAACGCCACTGGCAAGAGATAGCCAGTGGCGTTTTTGTTCTTTACATCAATGACTTATAGGAAGTCTATTTTTCTTCGGTTTCTTCTTCACTCTCATCTTCAGAAGATTCATCCTCAGTTTCTTCGACTGCTTCTTCATTACAGCAACCTGTTTTTTCTTCACAGCAATCATCGTCGCAGCATGTTTCGTCGTCACATTCGTCGCCACAACAGCAAGTCATTTCATAGTCTTCATCACAGCAACACCCTGGAAAATGAATTTTATCTTTTAACGAGAGAACTGAATACTTAAGATCATTAAATCTTTCTTTAAGCGCTTCAGTTTCTTGATCCAATTTTTCTTTATATTCAATTTCGGCTAGTTTGGGAACAACATATTTTTTTGCACAATATCCCGCCGCTGCACCAACAATCAAACCGACGATAAGATTAGTGGTTTGGCGTTGTTCTGATCTTGCCAATAATTCTTCATAGTATTGTCTTTCTTCGTCCAATTTACGTCCATATCTAAACATAGTTCTACCTCCACTTTTTTTTATTTTCTACCCTAAATCAACGAGTGCAATCCATAAATTTATAGAACCTGTTTTGAAATGTGTTCTGTGGAGAGCATCGCAAATTTGAGAGATAGTTAGATTAAATTAGATTTCTTTAACAGCTTTTCAATGATTACCGCAACTTCTGCTCTTGTTATATGGGAAGCAGGTTCGAGAGTTGTCTCTGTTCTACCAGTTATGATACCTGCTTTAATACAAGTTCTGATAGCTATCTGAGCTGATAAAGAGGCCTCATCTAGATCAGAGTATCTTTGATTAATTGCTGTAGCTTCTGAAGAAGAGACAGATGTCTTAATCTCAGTGTACTTCATAGCATTGGCAATCATGACAATTGCATCTTCCCTTGTTATGAGTTCATTTGGGCTAAAATCGAGATCATCAGTTGACAAAAGCCCATAGACATATGCAGTTTCAATATATTCATTATACCATTCTTCAGAACGAATATCTTCAAAATGTGATTTGTTAGAGGCTGCTGAAAGCCCAAGCGCTCTTACGAGTGCAGTTGTGAATTCTGCACGCGTCATGTTGCTGTTAGGTGCATAATGTGTTTTGTCAATACCGTTTACAACCATTCTTGATCCCATGTTGTTGATGGCATCTTTTGCCTTGTTAATTTCTATTCTATTCGACGCGGTTATTCACGTCAATTTTTTTATTCCATATTTTATTGAAATCAAGATATAATATTGATATAGAGACTTAGAGGAGGTAGAAAAATGGTATTGGTATTTTTTGGAGCTGGATTTGAAGAAGTTGAAGCCTTAACACCAGTGGATGTTTTAAGACGTGCTGGAATTGATGTTAAGATGGTTGGCGTAGATGGCGATTCTATAGAGGGTGGACATGGCATACGCATTGAAATGAACCAAAAAATAGATGCTATTGGGGTTTTAGAGGATGTGGAAATGATTATTTTACCGGGAGGGGTTCCGGGAATTGATAACCTCATGAAATCGGAAAAGTTGAAAGGTTTAGTTGCCGAGGCGCTTGATAAAAATATTTATGTGGCTGCCATTTGCGCAGCACCAACTGTTTTGGAAGCATGGGGGCTGATTAAAGGGCGTCAGATAACGGTCTATCCATCTCATGCGTCAAGTATTGTCACTGCACATCTATTGGATGAAGATGTGGTAGTGGATGGAAATCTCATAACTGGACGAGGAGTTGGGGTGGCAACTGCTTTTTCTCTAGAACTGGTCAAACAGCTTAAAGGCGCTGACGTGGCAAATAACTTGGGTCGAAAAATGGTTGTCCCTGAATAGAGAAAGAGAGGTTGTATGTGTACTGTTATTTTTGCCTATAAGGCACATCCGATATATGATTTAATTTATCTTGGGAATCGGGATGAATTTAAAGCGAGACAGACAGAACCATCAAAATTTTGGTCCAACCACCCAGAGATGATTGCTGGCAAAGATTTAAAGGCGGGCGGCACTTGGATGGGGATGACAAAACAGGGACGCATTTCTTTTCTCACGAACCATCGGGACTTTACCAAGATAAAAGAGGATGGGAGATCGCGAGGAGAACTTCCAGTGAGGTTCTTGACAGAGGCTCAGGAGAGCAAGGGGTATTTAAAGGCCTTAAGTGATGAAAAAATGCTTTACAGCCCTTATAACTTGGTAGCTGGTGACATGAATGAACTTCACTTCTATTCAAATGTTATGGATGAAGTGATATCAGTTGAACAGGGGGTTTACGGTGTAAGCAATGCCTTCTTTGATACGCCTTGGCCCAAAGTTGAAAAGGCAAAAGAGCGGTTGAAAGTGCTTTTAGAGGAGAAGTGGGCTTGTGAGGATGCGCTTGAAGAAGCGCTGTTTGAAATTTTGGAGGATCGGGAAATTGTCCCTGATGAGCAACTCCCTGACACAGGCATAGAATTGGAATTAGAACGAAACCTCAGCTCTATTTTTATAGATTTGGATACTCACGGAACGGTGTATCAGACAGTCATTTTAATTGATAAAACTGGGCATGTTCACTATAGTGAGCGCTATCTAGATGGGCCAAGTGGGATGTGGAAATCTCATAAATTTGATTTTTCGCTGATGATGCCGTGATAGTTTCACTGGCTTAAGGGTATAAGTCAAAGGATTCAATAAAGGGAAATGCAACAGGGGAAACTCACGATTAAAGAGACCTGACGATAAAATATTGGCACTAGATTTGAATAGGAGGCAGAAATTGAATACGACAACGAAAATATACAGATCTCAATCTACAAATCCTTGGTTCAATTTGGCACTTGAAGAGGAACTCGTCAAAACGGTAAAAAAAGATGAAATCATCCTCTATCTGTGGCAAAATCAAAATACAGTGGTTATTGGAAAACATCAAAATCCGTGGCGTGAAGTATTGGTTCAGGCGCTCGAAAAAGATGGAGGAAGACTTGCAAGAAGACTTTCTGGCGGAGGTGCGGTTTTTCACGACATGGGAAACCTGAATTTTACATTTGTGATGAATAAGTCAAATGAAGACCTTGAAAGGCAGTTGAAAGTCATCGTCGATGCTGTGAGGGAACTTGGGATTGACGCCGCCTTTTCAGGAAGAAATGATATTTTGGCTGAAGGGCGCAAATTCTCAGGAAACGCGTTTTACTATGGAAGGGAAAACTACTATCACCACGGGACGATTTTGGTAGACGTGGATATGCCAAAACTCGGAAAATACCTCAATGCTTCGTTAAAAAAGCTCGAAGCTAAAGGGGTTGAATCTGTAAAATCAAGAGTGATTAATTTAAAGGATTTGAATCCGGAATTGACTATTCAAAAGGTAGTGGATGCTGTCAGTGATGCCTTTGAGAAGGAGTACGGCAAGGCAAATGAATTGATTATGGTCTCTGAGAGTACGTCAATAGAAAGTATCAAAGAGCGATTCGACCATTACGCCTCATGGGAGTGGCGATTTGGTAAAACTCCAAATTTTGATGTGACATTTGAAGAAAAATTCACATGGGGTGAAGTCATTTTGAGCTTTGTCTTGAAAAATGCGGTGATTCAAGAAGCTGCAATCTTTTCCGATGCCATGTCAACAGATTTTATAGAACTTCTAATGCCAGCTTTTAGCGATGTCAGACTAGAAAGAGAGCCGTTGCTTGAAGCCGCCAGAAAAATAGATGTGCCAGAGGCCTATCAGGACATGCTGAGTGATTTAAAAAAATGGATTGCCACTTTAAATTTTTAGAGGGCGTTTATATAAACTAGAGATACAATATGTGTAAAAATAAAATCCGATGGACGCTGAACCGAAAGTATCACATGGCTTTCAGTTTAGGCTATCGGATTTTTCATTACTGCCGCCAGTATATGTTGGCGGAGTCTTTATTTTTAGTCCCTTTTGAGATAATTTCTTCTTCGCTGGTTCCAGTGCCCACAGAGATAACCAATTCATAATAATTATAGATATCTCCCAGTGAAGAAGGGCCAGGGCCATTTAAGTCGGAGTACTCTGCAGAGGCAGCTCCAGAAAGTGTCTTTACAAGTTGTGTGGCAATGGCTTCACAGCGTTCAGACGATGTAGAGGGTCTCACCAGAACTGCAAATCCAATAGTGCCCTCCTGTGGGATAATGCTGGCATCCACCACCTCGTGATCTTTTTTGATCTCAGCAACTGCAATAGAAATCATGCTCTCAGTAATTGGATAAGTGGATTCGTCTGGGGTATTGATTCCCTCTTTTGAGGTGTCAAAAACTTGGTCGCTGCCTTCAATTGCCTGTTTGCCCTCGAGGTTGACGTTTAAGTCATCATAGGGATTGGCAGTTTTGAACAGGAAAAAGGCCAAAAGCAAGACAATCCCAGCGAAAGCCAAGTGCTTGGTAGAAAGTTTTGTGCTTCGCTTCTCGGGTTCGGGTTCAACAGGGGTGGATTCTTCTATTTTGCGATTGAGCCTGAGGCTGATGGCTTCAAAGCGTTCCAGTGTACCAGAAATTTGGTCTTCCTTAATGAGGCGGATGGCCATATCCGATATTTTGAGTGCTTCGTCATAGCGGTGTCTCTTCTCCAGAAGCCTAATGGCGCTCTCATATGTTTTAGAAATCTTAGGAATGTAGTTCTCAAAAATTTCATTATAAATTTCAAGCGCAACTTCCTCATTAATCATCTCCATCTTCTGAGCTTTTTGCGTAAGGGCGTAAAGTTCACCCAATTTTTCTGACATAGTAATCCCCCATTTTATATCGTTCACATAAATCTAACCTTATCAATATTATCGGCATAAATCGACAAATAGTTAACAAATATTTCATAAGTTCTTGGCCTATTAAAGTTGACTCATTTAATCGGATATATTATAATTAAAATGATTTCATAGTAAATGACTAGGAATTGAAGGAGAGGATAGATTGAAACTTTCGACAAGAGGACGATATGGATTAAAAGCAATGTTTGATTTGGCGATGCATTTTGGTGAAGGACCGGTTTCTCTGACCAGTATATCTGAACGTCAGGCGATATCGGTCAACTATTTGGAACAATTGATTTCACCACTTAGAAAAGCAGGTCTGGTCAAAAGCATCAGAGGTGCTCAAGGCGGATATATGCTGTCTAAGCCACCAAGTGATATAACAGTAGGTGTGATTTTAACCACGCTTGAAGGACCACTTGCGCCAACAGATTGCGTTGTGGAAGATGATGTGGAAACCTGTGACCACTCCACGTACTGTGTCACAAAAGTCATTTACGAAAAAATATATGAGAGCATAACCAGTGTTGTCAATTCCATTACACTGCAACATATGCTGGATGATTATGAACTCAATCAAAGCAACTTTATTATAGAGACAATATGTGAATGCAAATAATCCGACTGGCGAATCGGAATAAATGTTTATGAGGAGGGTTCTTATGAAGAGGATCTATATGGACTATTCAGCTACAACTCCAGTGAAACAGGAAGTTCTTGACACTATGATGCCTTATTTCACTGATATTTATGGAAACGCATCCAGTATCCACGGATTTGGACAAGACGCAAAGCGAGCTTTGGAAAGTGCAAGGGCTACAATTGCAAAGACAATGGGAACAACACCTGAAACAATTTACTTTACAGCGGGTGGCTCTGAGTCTGACAATTGGGCTTTAAAAGGTGTGATGCGAGCCAATAAGGCGAAGGGCAACCACATGATTACCACTAAAATTGAACATCATGGAATTCTTCATACTTGTTCAGCACTAGAAAAAGAAGGCTTTGAAGTGACTTATCTGGACGTGGATTCTCAGGGGAGAATCAATTTAGCTGATTTAGAAGCGGCCATCACTGAAAAGACTGTTTTAATTTCAGTTATGTTTATCAACAACGAAATTGGAACCATGCAAGACATCGGTGCCATTGGCAAAATTGCCAAAGCGCACAACGTCATATTCCATACAGATGCAGTTCAGGCATATGGAAATGTCAAAATAGATGTAAGTGCTTTAAATATAGACCTCATGAGCATTTCAAGTCATAAAATTTACGGACCTAAAGGTGTGGGGGCGCTTTATATTAAAAAGGGCATTCGCATCCAAAACATCATAGAGGGTGGCGCGCAAGAGAGAAATCGAAGAGCGGGTACTGAGAATATTCCAGGTATTATGGGATTTGCAAAGGCCGCAGAATTGGCACATGAAAATCTTGACGAACACATAAAGAGACTTTCGGCTCTGAGAGACAGACTTGCTAAGGGCATTACCGAGAGCATTGATTATTCTAGATATAACGGTCATCCGACAGAAAGACATCCTGGCAATGTCAGCGTTTGTTTTGAGTTTATTGAAGGGGAAGCATTGCTGTTAAGTCTTGATGCAAAAGGGATTGGAGGATCGAGTGGATCTGCTTGTACATCAGGGTCTTTAGACCCGTCGCATGTTCTGCTCGCAATTGGGTTACCGCATGAGATTGCACATGGATCGCTGAGACTTTCTATAGGAGATTTCACGACGGAAGAAGATGTGGATTATGCGGTTGAAGCGCTTAAGGAGATCGTTCACAAATTGAGAATGATGTCGCCATTATATGATAGAGTTTTGGGAGGAAAATAGCATGTATACTGAAAAGGTTATGGATCATTTTATGAATCCGAGAAATGTGGGAGAAATCGAAAATGCAGATGGTGTTGGCGAAGTGGGCAATGTCAAATGCGGCGATATTATGAGAATCTACATCAAAGTCAATGGCGAAGTGATTGAAGATGTTAAATTCAAAACATTTGGATGTGGATCGGCAATAGCTGCTTCTTCGGTGGCGACAGAGCTGATTATGGGCAAAACAATCAAAGAAGCGCTTGCGCTTACAAATAAACAAGTGGTTGATGAGTTGGGCGGATTGCCACCAGTTAAAGTTCACTGTTCTGTTTTGGCAGAACAAGCACTTAAAGCGGCTATTTATGATTATGCAACTAAAAATGGACTTCACTATGAAGAACTAGATGGATTTGATCCAAATGAAGAGCACGATCATCATGATGTGGTGGATATTGAGATTTAAGAAAGGCTTTTTCGGCAGACTCCCGACAAAAAAAGACTTCACTTTTTAAAAAACTATGATAAACTAATGATATTGAGAATATATTATTGCGATGAAGAAGAGGAGTAGATCACACCCTCAGAGAGAATGCTGTTGCTGAAATGCATTCGACGTGATTGAAGCAGCTTCCGAGCTCAAATATTGAACTAACAGTAGATATTTGCGATTTGCAATCGTTATGATGCAGTTAACCTTTGAGAGTGATCGGCGCCGTGCGTCGGTAAGCAGGGTGGTACCGCGGTAGAGTCGTCCCTGTAGCTTTCGGAGGTTTTTTTGTTTTTTGGATATAGCGATTTCGGTTTAAAAGAGCGAAAAAGAGGAGGAAATATAAATGAAATACATGGGATTAAATGAAATCAGAAAGGCTTTTTTGGATTTTTATGAATCTAAAGATCACTATGTGACATCTAGTTATTCGCTAGTGCCTCAAGGAGATAAAAGCCTTTTGCTTGTAAATGCGGGGATGCAGCCTTTGAAGAAATACTTCATGGGGACAGAAATTCCGCCAAAGCCTAGAATGGCAACTTGTCAAAAGTGTATGAGAACAGGAGATATTGAAAATGTAGGGGTTACAGCAAGACATGCAACTTGCTTTGAAATGCTAGGTAACTTCTCATTTGGCGATTACTTTAAAGAGGGTTCGATCAAGTTTGGATGGGAGTTTATCACAGAAGTGCTAGAGCTGCCAGTGGAGAAACTCTGGCCTTCAGTTTATTTGGATGATGATGAGGCATTTGCCATCTGGCGAGACGTCATTGGCATTCCAGAAGAGAAAATCACCCGATTGGGAAAAGAGGATAACTTCTGGGAGATCGGAACAGGCCCATGTGGACCGTGTTCGGAAATTTACTTTGACAGAGGTGAAGAATACGGCTGTGGGTCGCCAGATTGTAAACCGGGATGTGACTGTGAACGGTTTATGGAATTTTGGAATCACGTTTTCACTCAATTTGATAAAGATGAAAATGGAAACTACAACTTGCTCGAAAAACCTAATATAGATACTGGAATGGGGATTGAGAGAATCGCCTGTATTATGCAAGATGTCAACACTATCTTTGAAGTGGATACCATAAGACATATAAGAGATGCTGTTCTTGAAAAAAGCGGTGTCGAGTATGGAAAAGACACAAAACAAGATATTTCAGTCCGAATTATCACAGACCATATAAAGGCAGTTACTTTCATGGTTGGCGACGGCATCATGCCAAATAACGAAGGCCGTGGATACGTCCTCAGAAGACTTCTCAGAAGGGCTGCACGTCATGCTAAAATGCTGGGGATGACGGGGAATGTCCTCACCGAGCTTGTGGATGCTGTTATCGAATCCTATGGTGGGAATTATGAAAATTTAATTGAGAGAAAAGACTATATCAAAAAAATCATTTCCATAGAGGAAGAGCGTTTTCAAACCACAATAGATCAAGGACTTAGCATCTTGACAGATTATGTGGATGCTCTAAAAGCGGAGGGGGAAACTGTTTTAAGCGGTGAAAATGCCTTCAGACTGTATGACACATACGGATTCCCACTTGAACTGACACTTGAAATTTTAGAAGAGCATGATATGTCAGTGGATGAAGATGCCTTCAAGGAACAGATGGAACTGCAAAAAGAGCGTGCGAGAACAGCAAGAGGTTCTGGAGACGAATTGGGCTGGGCTCAAGATGCTCTGGGACAACTGCCTAAAGATATGAACTGTGAATTCGTTGGACATGAAAACCTGACTTATGATTCAAAAGTGCTTGCAATTGTGGGTGAAACCCTTATGGACGAAGCCTTTGAAGGAATGGAGGTCTCGATTGTTTTGGACAAGACGCCATTTTATCCTGAAGGTGGCGGTCAGGTTTACGATACGGGAACTTTGGAGCTTGGGTCGTTTAGGGCAACTGTGGAAGAGACGCGCAAAAGTGTCGGTAAGATTATTGCACATCACGTGATAATCAAAAGCGGTACAGTGAAAATTGGAGATGTGGTGACGGCATCTGTGGATGTGAAAAAGCGAATGGCAACTGCTCGAAACCACTCCACAACGCATTTGCTTCACAAAGCACTCAGACAAGTTCTGGGAACACATGTGGAACAAGCTGGTTCCATGGTCTCACCAGAGAGACTAAGATTTGATTTTTCGCATTTCGAAGCGATATCTTATGAAGAATTGACCAAAATAGAGGCATTGGTTAACGAGCAAATTTTAAACATGCTTCCTGTAAAAACAGAAGTTATGGGCATCGATGCTGCTAGAGAAAAAGGGGCAATGGCACTCTTTGGTGAAAAATACGGCGACACTGTCCGAGTGGTGACCATGGGCGATTACAGTATCGAACTCTGCGGGGGAACGCATCTTAAAAACACATCCGAAGCTGGATTGTTTAAAATCATCAGTGAAACAGGCGTTGCCGCTGGCGTCAGAAGGATTGAGGCCATTACTGGGGAAAATGTTTATAAAATGTTAACACAACTCGATGGGAAAATTCAAAGACTCTCTGATATGCTTAAAACAAATAGAAATGACCTTGAACATCGTACAGAGACGGTGCTTTTGGAGGTCAAAACGCTTCAGAGAGAAAACGACAAGCTCAAAAATAAACTTGCATCTGGTGATTTACAGTCTATTATTGATAGTGCAAGGGAACTCAAGGGCATAAAAGTTGTCACTGCAGAGTTCGGTGGCATGGATATGAACACACTGAGAAATCTGGCGGATCAAATTAAGGACAAACTGGGATGCAGTGTGGTGGTTCTTGCCAATAAAGGTGAGGATAAAGTGGAATTCTTAGCCATGGCGTCTGATGAGGCAGTTAAACTCGGTGCACATGCAGGAAACCTCATAAGAGAAGTTGCCAAGGTGGCAGGCGGCGGCGGTGGCGGCAAGCCAAACATGGCTCAAGCAGGTGGCAAACTGCCTGAAAAAGCCAAAGAGGCACTTGCGAAAGTTTTTGAGATATTGGGATAAAGATGAGTTAAGTTCTCAAATCGGGTATATATGGTATAATTGGTTTAATTGTATGAATTCGTGAATTGTCAGATTTGATAAAGGGGGTTTTCTCATGAAAAACACTATGAAGTTCAGCGTTGAAGAGTATTTGGAACAAGGCGATCAAAAAGATATACTCCTGTATGTTTTCAAGGCTCTTGAAGAAAAAGGGTATAATCCTGTAAATCAACTGGTTGGGTATCTCCTCTCGGGAGATCCGACTTATATCACGACTTATAATGATGCGAGGACGATGATAAAAAAAGTTGAAAGAGATGAAATCTTAGAAGAATTGTTGACACATTATATGGAGTGTATAAAAAAATAAAATGGAATATAGAGAGCTAGGAAATACAGGAATAATGGTTTCAAGGCTCTGTTATGGCAGTTTGACTATGGGCCCTCTTCAGAGGAATTTAACCCCTGAAGAGGGTGCTTCTTTAATTCGATACGGGTATGAACGCGGGATTAATTTTTTGGATGCCGCAGAACTTTACGAAACCTATCCGCATATAAGAGAAGCGCTTAAATACATTGAAAGAGATAAATATGTCATATCGAGTAAATGCTATGCGTATTCTGAGAAAACTGCAAAAGAGAGTTTTGAAAAGGCGCTCACAGAAATGAACACGGACTACGTCGACATATTCATGCTGCATGAGCAGACGAGTGAGCTGACGATAAAGGGCCACTATGAGGCCATTGAATACTTTTTAAAGAAAAAGCAAGAGGGCAAGATTAAAGCGTTTGGCATCTCAACACACTATATTGACGCTGTGAGAGGCGCGCTTAAATATCCAGAAATTGAAGTGATTCATCCGATTACAAATATGAACGGACTGGGCATACAAGATGGCTCAATGGATGAAATGCTAATGGCCTTAAACCAATTTAAAGCAAGAGGCGGCGGTATCTATGGCATGAAACCACTGGGTGGTGGTAATTTGCTCAGTTCTGTGGATGATTGTTTTGATTTTGTCTTAAATTTAAAAGAGCTAGATGCCATTGCCTTTGGCATGCAGTCGTTTGATGAAATTGACTACAACGTGCTCAGAGTGAGTGGTGAAGCGATTCCCTCGGAACTGACTCAGCGAGTTGGTGGCCATTCGAAATCCTTGCAGATTGCAGACTGGTGTATCAGTTGTGGCGCATGTGTGAAAAAGTGCGATCACAAGGCGCTTTCCATGGTAGATGGAAAAGTGTCCATCAATCGTTCAAAATGTGTTCTGTGTGGGTATTGTGCTTCCGTTTGCCCCGAATTTTGTATAAAGGTGTATTAAAAATTGTATAAATGCAGATGAAATCATGAACTTACTTGGCATTAAAATAAAAAATAATTGAGAAATGTTATCAACAAAATGAGAAGGGTATTGTTATTCTGACGATATTCGGGTATACTGGAGGATATGGTTCATGAGAATTATGGGATTGGATGTTGGCGATCGAACAATTGGCGTCGCCATCAGTGATGCGCTTAAGATAACGGCGCAAGGCAAAGAGACTATTATGAGGCAGAGCATCAAGCAGGATATTGACCGCTTAGTTGAACTCATTGTGGAATATGAAGTGACAAAAGTTGTTTCTGGACTCCCAATGAATATGAATGGCACATTGGGGCCTCAGGGAGAAAAAACTCAGGAGTTTGTCAAGAAACTTGAAAAGAAACTGAAGTATTCAGATCGAATAAAAACTGAAATTGAAATCGTATTTTGGGATGAGCGATTGACCACACTTGGTGCGGAGCGAATGCTCATCGAAGCAGATGTCAGCCGAAAAAAGCGAAAGACTGTCATCGACAAAGTGGCAGCGCAATTGATCCTTCAGGGCTATTTAGATAGTTTAAAATAGTGGTTTTGAGGTTAATTTGAATTATTCACAGATATGGCCAAGCGCATAGACTGTGTTAAGAATAAAGAATAAAACAATAATAGAGGTGTAAAATGAAAAAAGAAGAGAGCTTGTTTGAAGTGGTGGATACGCACGATCATGCTCAAGAGGATATTGTGGAGCTGTTTGATGACAACGGAAATCCCGTTAAATTCAACATTATTGCCACTTTGGAATTAGATGAGCAAGAGTATGCCATCCTGTCAAATGTTGAAGATGAAGATGAGGTGCTTATTTTTAAAGTATCTGAGGAAGATGAAGAGTTTATCTTCGAAACGATTTCAGATGAAGATGAACTGGAGTCTGTTATACAGGCTTATAACGAACTGATGGATGAAATGGAAGCTGAAGAAGGACAAGAATAGTTGTCCGAAAGACTTCTGTGTGGTAAAATTTAAAAAAAGTATTGAGGTGTTAAATATGAATTCATGTCATGAAGCGTACAAGAAGAAATTGAAAGAGTCAGGGTATAAACTCACACCACAGCGTCTTGCGATTATCAATGCCATTGAAGAGAATCGTGGTAAGCATCTTAATACAGAAGAAATATATGATATCGTTAAACAAAGGAATCCAGAAATGGGACTGGCCACCGTTTATAGAACACTTCAAATGTTAGACGAATTAGAGGTTGTTTCCTCTTTGAATCTAGAGGACGGATGTGTAAGGTATGAACTTTATTGCGATGATGGCTCACACCATCATCATCACTTGATTTGTTCAAATTGTGGCGCAGTAATTGAAGTAGAAGGAGATTTATTAGATCAATTGGAAGCAAAAATTGAGAGAGAATACAATTTTAAAATCGTTGATCATAAATTAAAATTCTATGGATTATGCAGTGAATGTCAAAACCTTGTTTAATTACAGGGTTTATTTTTCGTATATAAAACTCATTGACCGGCCTTTGTCATATCACGTAAAAAATAGAGAGGTGACATTATGACAAATCAAAAGAAAGAAATAACAAATGCAAAACCGGAAAGCGTAAAACCGGAAAAGGTAAAATCAGAAAAGATAAAATCAGAAAAGCCAAAAGTGGAGAATAACTCTGCTGAGAAACCGAAAAGATCGTCCTATGGAAGAAAGAAAAAACCAAACGGGAACAACAATGGAAATGGCACTGCAAATGCGAATTCAAACGGGAAAGAAGTTAAACCAATTCAGAATGATGCTGCCTCAGAATCTCCACTAAAAATCATCCCACTGGGTGGATTGAACGAAATCGGAAAAAACATGACAGTTTTCCAATATGAAGAGGATATATTCATCATCGACTGCGGCATGGCGTTCCCTGAAGAGGAACTTCTTGGAATAGACGTGGTGATTCCAGATATCACATACCTCAAAAAGAACCTGTCTAAAATCAAGGGGATTATCCTCACACATGGGCATGAAGACCACATCGGCGCATTGCCTTATGTATTAAGTGATGTCAACGTGCCTGTTTACGGAACCAGATTAACGCTTGGACTGGTTGAAAATAAACTCAAAGAACACAAACTCAACAATGTAAAATTGGTGACAATTGCACCGGGACAAATTATAAAGCTAGGGGTATTCGAAATTGAGGCAATTAGAGTCTGCCACAGTATCGCAGATGCAGTGGCATATGCAATTAGCACACCATATGGTAAAATAATCCATACTGGGGACTTTAAAATTGACTTTACGCCAATTGATGGGCAAAAGATGGATTTGTCTAGATTTGCCAGATTGGGAGATGAAGGTGTCTTGGCGTTACTTGCAGACAGTACAAATGTCGTTCGTGAGGGCTACACCATGAGTGAGAGTACGGTGGGTGAAACCTTTGAAAATATCTTTAAGCATGCAACTGCTAGGATTATCGTAGCTTCATTTGCATCAAATGTGCACAGATTACAGCAGATTATCAACGCGGCATATCTAAATAACAGAAGGGTTGCCTTCTCAGGACGAAGTATGGTCAACGTATCAAATGTGGCGCTGGAACTGGGCTATTTAAAATTGCCAGATGAAGACATCTTAATTGATATCAAGGACATCGACAGATATCCTGAAAATGAAATCGTTGTCATTACCACAGGGTCTCA
The DNA here is from genome assembly GCA_002452745.1 of Firmicutes bacterium UBA6806. Classification (GTDB taxonomy): domain Bacteria; phylum Bacillota; class Clostridia; order Peptostreptococcales; family Acidaminobacteraceae; genus Fusibacter_A. The sequence continues at coordinate 98,203 of DKFC01000003.1, read as the reverse complement.
AGGTGAACCTATGAGTGCTCTGGCACGTATGGCAAATTCAGAACATAGAAATATGGAAATCACTCCGGGAGACTTGGTAATTTTATCGTCATCTCCAATTCCTGGAAACGAAAAGAGTGTTATAAAAATAATCAACAAGCTCACCAAAAAAGGCGCTCACATGATTTATGAATCTCTGGCAGATGTTCACGTTTCAGGCCATGCGAAGCAAGAAGAACTCAAACTGATGCATTCGTTAATCAAACCAAAATACTTTTTACCAGTTCATGGTGAATACGTGCATTTAGATAGACATAAGAGACTTGCGGAAGAACTGGGGATGAACTCAAACAACATCTTCATTTTGAGCAATGGCGGTGTCTTGGAATTCAATTCAAAATCAGCTAAAGTTGGAAAATCAGTGCCGGCTGGTAGGGTTTTCATCGACGGTCTTGGTGTAGGTGATGTTGGAAACATCGTTCTTAGAGACAGAAAACATCTTTCGGAAGACGGCCTCATCATTATCGTGGTGGCGTTATCCAGTGTCACTGGTGAAGTGGTGAACGGGCCAGACCTGATTTCCAGAGGGTTCGTCTATGTTAGAGAATCTGAAAGCCTCATGGACGGTGCGCGAAACATCGTTGAAACAGAACTTAACAAGTGCCTCGGCAACAATATCAAGGATTGGGCAAGCCTCAAATCCTCTGTAAAAGATGCTCTTAGTCAGTATATCTACCAAAGCACTAAGAGATCCCCAATGATTCTGCCGATCTTCATGGAAGTTTAAATTTCGTTAGAAATGACATATGACAGCCAGAAGAGGTTCGCGAGAACCTTTTCTGCTGTTTAATTTGAAAACTGCTAAAGCATTTGATGAATAATGCGATTAATAGGAAGGATTTCTCTCAGAAGAAGGGTGAGAATTCTGGAGACTGAAGGGGTAAATATGAGAAAAGGTCTAGTATCGGCACTTCTGCTCTTGGTTTTATTGCTGCCTGGATGTGCCACTATTTTAGAAAAGTATAATGAACCGGTGAATCCGGATAACACTGAGGAAATACTGGTGACAGTCCCAAAGGGTGCATCGACAGGGAGTATTGGAAATCTGTTGTTAGAGGCTGAACTCATACAAAATGTCAATGCCTTTAAAGCAAAAGCTAAGGAACTTGAATTAGATGGAAAGATGAAAGCCGGCGATTATATGTTGTCGCAGTCTATGTCAGCAGAGGCAATTATCCGAAAAATAGCCGATGGAGATGTTTACGAGGATAATTTGAAGTTTACAATCCCTGAGGGATATGAGACGAGACAAATTATTGATAAACTAGTCGAAGAGGGGATTGTGGACAGGGATAAATTTGTTGAAGCTCTAGAAACCGAGTCATTTGACTATCCGTTTCTAGAGGGGGTGGATCGACAGTATCGCTTAGAGGGGTATCTCTTCCCAGACACTTATATTGTCAAAAAAGGGGCAACAGAGCGAGAAGTTATCGAAAAGATGTTGAACCGATTTAATGAAGTCTTCAAACCTGAGTACTATGATCGTGCCAAAGAACTTGGAATGACTGTGGATCAAGTGGTGACACTTGCTTCGATCATCGAGAGGGAAACCAAACTAGAAGAAGAAAGACCAGTGGTTTCAAGCGTATTCCATAACAGAATTGACACGGGAATGATGCTCCAATCCTGTGCCACAATTCAATATGTTTTGAAAGAGCGTAAGGATAGACTCACCTATGACGATTTAGAGGTGGTTTCTCCTTTTAACACCTATAAGCATGCAGGGTTGACGCCAGCGCCAATTGCATCTCCAGGTGAACCTTCCATTATCGCAGCACTCTATCCCGATAAAACAGACTATCTGTATTTTGTAACAACTGAAAAAGGTGATGGGTCTCATTACTTCAACTCGACTTTAGCTGGACACAATAGAGATAAGGAAAAGGGCAAGGGGAACTAATGGAATCAAGAATTGTAGATGAAGAAGTTGTAAAGTATATTAGAACACTGCTGCCAGAACACAGAGGGCTTCTAGAAGAACTTGAAGCATATGCTGAGCGGTTTCATGTGCCGATTATCCATCCTGAAATTTCACAGTACATCAGTGTGATGATGAAGTGTTGGAAACCTAATAGCGTCTTGGAAGTGGGCACTGCAATCGGCTATTCTGCATCTGTTTTTGCAACCTCTATGAAACTGGGAGAGATTGATACCATTGAGCTCAATGAAGCAATGGCGGAAAAGGCCGCTGAAACTTTTGAAACGCTTAAACAGTTGGTTCCCGAAGTGAATGTGACTCTGCACAGAGGCGATGCTAAAGAAGTGCTCCCTAAATTGACAAAAACCTATGACCTCATCTTTTTAGATGCTTCAAAAGGTCATTACATGGAGTTCTTTGACGTGGCATATAATCTGCTAAGTCCAGGCGGCGTCTTGCTATCTGACAACGTCCTCTACAAGGGAATGGTTGCAACAGATGAATATGCAAATCGCAGAAACAAAACCATCGTCAAGCGCATGAGATGGTATTTGGAAACCATTTCAAATCACCCGATGCTAGACACGACGATTATGCCAATGGGAGATGGATTTGCCATTAGCCTTAAGAAGGGAGTCATTGATGAAGAAAATTGAACTGCTGGCACCAGCAGGTGATTTAGATAAATTAAAATTTGCCATTATGTACGGTGCAGATGCCGTCTATATTGGTGGGCAGACTTTTGGTCTTAGAGCTGCTGCTAAGAACTTTTCGCTAGAACAAATGAAAGAGGGAATTGAATTCGCCCATGAAAGGGGTAAAAAAGTCTACTTAACTCTGAATATTATCCCGCATAACGACGATATCAACTACCTAGAAGCCTATATTGAAGAAATACGAACATTGGGCCTAGACGCAGTGATCTTATCTGACCCCGGAACTTTTATGTTTGTGAAAAAACATGCGCCTGAATTGGAAGTTCATCTGAGTACACAAGCTAATAATACCAATTACATGAGTGCACAGTTTTGGCATGAACAGGGGATGAAGAGGGTCATTTTGGCTAGAGAACTCTCTTTTGAAGAGATTGCAGAGATCAGGGCGAAGACATCGCCTACACTGGAACTGGAAGCCTTTATTCATGGTGCTATGTGCATATCCTATTCAGGAAGATGCCTTTTGAGCAACTATCTCAACAACAGAGATGCTAACCGTGGGGCTTGTTCTCATCCTTGCCGTTGGGAATACCAACTGGTTGAAGTCAACAGACCCGGTGAGTATATCCCAATAGAAGAGACTGATGCAGGTACTTTTTTCTTCAATTCTAAAGACCTCTGCATGATTGAAAACATTCCTGAACTGGTTAAATCAGGCCTTGACAGTTTGAAGATCGAGGGCAGAATGAAGAGTGTCTATTATGTTGCAAATGTAGTCAGAGCCTATCGTGAGGCACTTGACACGTATTATGAAAATCCAGAGGCGTATGTTTATAATCCTCAGTGGTTTGATGAAATTAAAAAAGCTTCTCATCGAGAGTTTACAAAGGGTTTTTATCACAATAAACCAACCCAGTTGGATCAGCTTTACACTTCCAGCTCATATATAAGGGAATACGACTTCATCGGCGTGGTGAAAGCTTATGATCCGGTGACAAAGATGGCTACTGTAGAGCAGAGAAATCACTTTAAAGTGGGGGATTCTGTTGAAGTCATAGGTCCTGACTATTTCCAAGCAGAGATGACGATATCTGAAATCGTCAACGGAAAAGGTGAATCTGTTGAAAAAGCGCCTCATGCTCAACAAATTGTGACAATCCCAATGGAAATTCCGGTGGAACCTTATTATATTATTAGAAAACCCAAGGAGGACCTTCATGAGTAAGCCAATCGTCATCGGCGTGTCCGGAGGAACCGGTTCAGGGAAGAGTACTGTTGCCAAGTCTATCTTTCAGTCCCTGCCGGATGAAAATATCTTAATTATTGAACAAGATGCCTATTACAGGGATCAAAGTCACTTGACCTATGATGAAAGGGTCAAAACCAACTACGACCATCCACTTGCTTTTGACACAGAATTGCTGATAGAACACATCAACAAATTGTGCCAGCATGAGACGATAGAAAAACCGATCTACAATTTTTCCAATCACAATCGTGAAGTGGAGACGATAAAGGTGTGTCCAAGAGACATCATCATTCTCGAGGGAATTATGATTCTGGAGGACGAAAGACTGAGAAGACTCATGGACATCAAGATATTTGTAGACACAGATGCAGATGTGAGAATCATCAGAAGGATTACACGTGACATCAACGAACGAGGCAGAACGCTTGAATCAGTCATCAATCAATATTTGACCACTGTGAAGCCGGCTCATGAGCAATTTATTGAACCGACTAAAAAGTATGCCGATATCATTATTCCCGAGGGCGGTTACAACAAAGTGGCAATTGATATTATGACCACTAAGGTAACTGCAATTATTCAGGAGAAGAATAAGTAAGTTTAATGCAGTGGTATACCACTGCATTTTTTGAATAGTTCCCCAGAAGTGAAAGGAGAAAATCATGTTAGAAAACACGAAAACCGAACAAGTACCTGCCGTTAAACACATTGCATTAATCGCACATGATTCAAGAAAAAAGGACATGATTAACTGGTGTGATGAACATAGAGAAGTACTCGCAAAGCACTTTCTATACGGAACCGGTACCACTGCAAAACTCATAAGCGAGGCGACTTCGCTACCCGTTAGAGGTTTCAAAAGCGGTCCACTTGGAGGCGATCAACAAATTGGAAGCAAAATTGTCGATGGCGAAATTGATTTTATGATCTTTTTCTGGGACCCGCTGAGCATGCATCCTCACGATCCAGATGTCAAGGCGCTGCTTAGAATTGCAACGCTTTACAACATTCCGATAGCAACTAATATTTCCACAGCAGACTACCTGTTGACCAGCGGGTATATGGATAAGGACTACACGCGAAAAATCATAGATTTTGATCAGTACTTGAACCGAAAACTGTAAAGAGATGCCGACTTAAAATCACTGTTGTATTTTAGGGGGAAAAATGGATTATATAGCATTGCTTGAATACGCGTTAAAGAGACAGGCTTCAGATGTTCATTTGGTACCAGGTGCGGTTCCAATGATTCGAAAAAACGGGAAATTATACAATGTAGATGATTTGGAAGCTTTTGACTACGCCCAAATTGAAGCCATCTTAGATGAAATCTTAGAGACAACTCAAAGGGACAAGCTAGATGAAAAAGGCGCTTTGAGTTTTAGTTATTCAATTCACCATCTTGGGCGATTTAGAGTCAACATCATCAGTCAGAGGGGCACATATAGTGTGACCTTTAGAATTCTCCACTTGTCAATTCCAGAGATAGAAAGTCTCGGTGTGCCAGAGGCATTTTCATCGCTTATAGAGCATCAAAAAGGACTTATCTTGGTAAGTGGTTCATCTGGTTCTGGAAAGTCCACAACCATTGCGTCTTTGATTCAGAAAATCAATCAGACAAGGCGGTGTCATATTATCACAGTGGAAGAGCCCATAGAGTACCTCTTTAGACATCAAAATGCAATTATTACCCAGAGGGATGTCGGCACAGATTGCAGTTGCATGTACGAAGGCGTCCTTGCAGCTATGCGACATGACCCTGATGTCTTGATGATATCGGATTTGACGGATGATCGAGTTGTCGACTTGGCACTTCAAGCGGCGGAGTCTGGGAAACTGGTGATTTGTGGCATCAGAGCCAATAATGCCAGATCGACGATTGAAAAAATGGTGGCGTCCACTTCCACTGAAAAAATGGAGAGTCGGAAGTATAAATTGACGGCTATGTTGCTTGGCATCTTATCACAACAGCTCGTTCCAGATTTGAATGAAGAAGTTCAACTGCCTGTGTTTGAATTGTTGCTGCCAAATGCGGCCATCAAATCTCATATTGTGAATGATCAGCTCAGGGATATTGTGCAGGCTCTCATTGCAGGGCGAAAACACGGCATGAGCAACATGGACAACAGCTTGTTTGAGCTTTACAAGGACGGTAAAATAAAGCGGGCGACTGTGTTTAAGTATGCCCATGATATTGACTTTGTCAATCGGTTGGAATTGACATATAACAGGGAGTAGGCATTATGAAAAACATCGTATTAATTGGCATGATGGGTTCTGGAAAATCCAGTATAGGTATGGAACTCAGCCAAAATCAAAATAGAGTGTTTATAGATACCGATGACCTTGTGGAGCGCCTGTCTGGACACAGCATAAAGGATATTTTCGCCCTCTATGGAGAACCTCGTTTTCGAGATCTAGAAGCAGAGGTGTCCTTGAAAATTTCTGAACTGACAGATCATATTATAGCCACAGGCGGCGGGCTTATGATGAATCCGAAAAATAGAGAGGCGCTTGGTCAAAGTGGCGTTATCATCTATTTAAAGGCCTCTTATGAGACTTTAAAGGCGAGAATTGGTACAGACGATCCCAACCGTCCCATGATGAAGCAAAATGATTTTGAGGCGCTTTTGAATCAGAGAGAGCCTGTTTACGAATCGGTGGCAAACTATATTATAGAAGTTGACCAAAAGTCAATTTCCGATATAGTAGACGAAATTATCGAAGTAATGGATACTTTGTAAAGTGAGCATAGGAGCAGGAGGACACATGAAGATACTGGTTATAAACGGCCCCAACCTCAACCGACTTGGAAAGCGAAAGGCGGAGCATTATGGAACAATGACGCTGGACGATCTTATGGAGATGATTAGAGCACATGCAAAGGCCTTAAAGGTAGAGGTTGAATTTTTTCAGTCAAACCACGAAGGGGCGATTATTGATGTGATTCACACCTGTGAGGATCAGTATGAGGGTGTCGTAATCAATCCAGGGGCGTTTACACATTACAGTTATGCCATACGAGATGCTATTGAAAGTGTCTCCGTGCCATTTGTGGAGGCGCATCTTTCAGATATAAAAAATCGCGAGTCCTTTAGAAGTATTTCAGTGACGGCGCCAGTGTGTATCGAACAAATTTATGGTCTCAAAGAAATGAGTTATTTCAAAGCACTTGATTTTCTCGTTGAGGCAAAACATGCTGAGTGAAGTGCTGACAACTAAACTTGCGACACATGGAATTGATGGTTTTCTAGTCACAAACCCTGTGAATATCAAGTACATATGTGGCTTTAGCGGATCGTCGGCAATGATTTTGTTTTCCAGAAGCAAACGGCATCTTCTGGTTGACTCGAGGTATTACGATGAGGCAAAACAGGCTAAGACAGAGCTTATGACCGGGTTTGACATCGTTCCAATACAGGGGGGAAGAACCCTTTACAACCTAATTTTATCAGGTGGCATTAAACGACTTGGGTTTGAACCGATGCACATGACGTTTCACCAATACGACTTTATGGTGTCCAACTACAGAGATATTGAGATGGTGTCTATTTTAAATTTTGTGGAGTCCTTTAGAGCTGTTAAGTCCTCAGACGCCATAGAGGCAGTTCGGAAATCAGCAGAGATTGCCGAAAGTACATTTCTTGAAATCCTAAATTTTGTTAAAATAGGCATGACTGAACGCGATGTCAAAGAAGAAGTGGAACGGGTGATGAGACATAAAGGGGCTGAAAACACTGCATTTAAAACGATAATTGTCTCAGGCAGCAGATCGGCATTGCCACACGGCCTCCCATCTGATAAAATCATAGGTGACGGAGATTTCTTGACATTGGATTATGGTTGTATATATAATGGATATTGTTCTGATATTACGAGGACCATTGTCATGGGGAAATCATCTGAGAAGCAGCGGCATCTCTATAGTCTTATAAGTGATGCTCAGCAAGCTGCAATTGACGCTGTGAAACCCCAAACGCTGGCAAAGCATGTAGATGAAGCCGCGAGGAAGATTATCAAATTAAGTGGCTATGGACCTTATTTCAAACACGGTTTGGGACATGGTGTTGGTTTTGAAGTTCACGAATTGCCTAGGTTGACGGAAGACAGCCCGGATGTACTTCAATCGGGAATGGTACTTGCAATAGAGCCAGGGGTGTATATTGAAAAATTTGGCGGTGTTCGAGTAGAGGACATGATTATCGTAACTGAAGATGGATATGAGCGTTTGACGAAGGCGCCTGAACATCTTATAGAAATATAAACAATATTTAATTATTTGGAGGTAGGAAATGATTTCTGCAAGTGAATTCAGAAAAGGTGTGACGTTTGAAATAAATGGCGAACCGTTTGTAGTAGTGGATTTTCAACATGTTAAACCAGGTAAGGGAGCAGCTTTCGTTAGAACTAAATACAAGAGCTTAATCAACGGAACCATCAGAGAGCAAGCATTCAATCCATCTGAAAAGTTTCCAAGAGCGCACATCGAAACAAAAGAAATGCAGTATCTTTACAACGAAGGCGATCTTTACTATTTCATGGACAATGAAACTTATGATCAAATTCCATTGTCACAAGAGCAAGTTGAAGATGCGATTCTCTACATCAAGGAAAATGACAACGCAACCCTTAAATTTTACAAGGGAAGCTGTTTCCAAGTTGAACCGCCTAACTTTGTAATTTTGGTTGTAACTGAATCAGAACCAGGTGTTAAAGGCGATACAGCAACAAACGTAACGAAGAAGGCAATTGTAGAAACAGGTGCTGAAATCAACGTTCCAGCTTTCGTTAATGAAGGTGATAAGATTAAAATTGATACTAGAACCGGCGAGTACCTATCTAGAGCATAATGGTTAAATCAGCTTAAGCTGTTTTAATAAATTACACCCACTGAAGGAGGGAAAACGCATGAGCTATATGTATGAAAGAGTATCGTATCTTAAAGGGTTGGCCGATGGCATGGAAATCAATGACTCAACCAAGGAAGGCAAATTACTGCTCAATATCATTGAGATATTAGAGGAATTTGCAGAGGAAATGGAAGAAGTATATGAAGAACTGGACGAAGTCAGCGAATCTTTAATGGAGTTAGATGATTATATTGAAGCAGTTGATGAAGATCTAGCAGAACTCGAAGACGACATATACGAACTCGAAGATGATTTCGAGGAAGTGGAATGTCCTGATTGTGGGGAATTACTCTTTGTTGATGGTCAATTGATCGACAAAGGTGAAGAAGTGGAATGTCCAAATTGCGGCTTGATTATTGAATTTTCCGATGAGTGCGATTGCTGTGGCGAAGCGACATGCGATTGTGATTGTGAAGAAAAAGAATAGCCTATGTATGAACTCAAATACGGGGATTTTTCAGGATTCTGAAATCCCCGTATTTCTGCTTTTACATTGTATTTAAAAGGTATCTTTGCTATAATGAATCTATCAAAATGTGCGTTATTTCACTTGATAGATAGAGAACAGGAGGCAATATAATGGCTGAAAATACAGTTATAGATTCATATAAACACGGAACGGTTAACATAGCGGACGATGTGATCGGGGTAATCTCTTCAATTGCTGCGTCTGAAATACAAGGGATAAAAGCGCTTAGTGGAACGTTTCAAGATGATGTCCTAGAAATGATTGGCAAGAAGAATTTCAACAAGGGAATTCATATTGAGATGAACAACAATGTCGTGTTGGTTGAACTAAGTGTCATTATAGATTACGGAACTAAAATTCAGGAAACGGCGAAGCAAGTTCAGGAAAATGTGAAACTTGCTATTGAATCCATGACGGGTTTAGAAGTGGTGGCGGTCAATGTCAATGTTGTCGGCATCAATACTAAAGTAGAAAAAGACGGTATTAAAAAATAGCTGTTTATTCAAATAATCCGAAGTACAGCTTCGCAAGATTTAACCCGGATTGTTTCTCGATAATCCGGGTTTATGCTGTCTGTGATATGCGGAATTCACAGTGCAGGAACTTAGAAATTAGGAGGCGCATATGAACAGAAGTAGAAGTCGTGAAATCGCAATGGAAGTCATGTATCAAATGGCAATTCAAAACGATTTTAGCAAAGAGTTTTCAAGAAAAATGGTAGCACAGTACGAAGAGGAATCAGACGAGGCTTATATCTTTGAAGTGATGGATGCCTTTATTGAAAACAGAGAAACTGTGGATTCACAAATTTCACCACTTTTGAAAAACTGGACAATTGAGCGGGTGGGCAAAGTGGATCTTTCCATTTTGAGACTGGCAGTCACTGAAATGAATTTCATGTCTTCAATTCCAGGCAAAGTATCTGTGAATGAGGCCATTAATATGTCTAAAAAGTATGTCGATGAAAAATCGGGCAAATTCATAAACGGTGTGCTAAAGCACTTTATACAGGCGGAAGAAAAATGATACTGGGAATAGATACAAGCTGCTACACGACATCGATGATTCTGGTGGATGCTGGATCATCGGAGATTCAATTCGAAAAAAATGTCTTATTAAAAGTCAAAGAGGGAAGCAAAGGCCTCAGGCAGTCAGATGGATTTTTTCAACATGTTCACCAATTAGCGGATAGCTTTGAAGCGCTTACCGCTATTTTTGATGTGGAAAAAATAGTTGCAATTGCTGTGAGCACTAGACCTCGAAATGTGGAAGGATCTTATATGCCTGTGTTCGGAGCAGGGTATTTATTTGCTAAAAATCTGTCTAATTCGCTAAAAATTCCGCTCTATGAAGTTTCTCATCAAGAGGGGCATTTAATGGCCGCCCTTGCAACTTCTGGGATCAATAGTTTTCCTGATCGTTTTTACGGGCTTCACCTCTCAGGCGGCACAACCGAATGCTTAGTGGTGGATTATCAGGATATGAAGTTTCACGTACAGCTCATCGGTGAGACCCTTGACCTGAACTTCGGGCAATTGATTGACCGGATTGGTGTGAAGATGGGGTTTGCCTTCCCCGCTGGGAAAGCCCTTGATGAGTTGGCGTCAAAAAGCGATTGTCAAAGTTATAAACCAGTGAAGGTTGATAAAATGACGTTTAACATCTCTGGACTTGAAAACTATTTTAGCGCCAAAATAGGAAAAGAGCCAAACGAAGACATCGCCAAAGAAATGTTCAACACAGTGGGTAAGATTTTAGTCAAATGGACGAAACAGTTCGTGGAACCTATTCCCGTCATTATATCAGGTGGTGTTGCATCAAATTCCATCATAAGACAAATGCTGACGAAGACGAGAAGCGAACTCTATTTTGCAAAGCCAGATTATGCAAGGGATAACGCCTATGGCGTTGCGCTTCTTGGAGCAGGTCAATTCGTCAGAGGTAAGGGAGGAAAATCATGCTGAAAATGAGGGCTTTTTCCGTATCGGAAATCACCAAGTACATTAAAAAGCTAATCGGAGCAGACCCCATTTTAAATCAGCTTCTCATAGAAGGTGAAATTTCAAATTTCACATTGCATTCCAGTGGACATGCGTATTTTTCAATTAAGGATGACGACAGCAAGATGAGTTGCATGATGTTTTCACAATATGTACAAATGCTTGAACGCATTCCTAAAAACGGTGATAAAGTCAGAATTCACGGATCTATTTCCATCTATGAAAGAGATGGAAGATATCAGTTATATGCACAGAAAATTGAATTTGCAGGGCTTGGAGAGCTACACGTCAGATTTGAAGCTCTGAAGAAAAAACTTGAGTCAGAAGGGCTCTTTGATGAGATCCATAAGAAGGAAATTCCAAAGTACCCACAGACCATCGGCATTATCACATCGCCCACAGGAGCGGCAATTCAGGATATCATCTCCGTGGCCACTAGAAGATCAAATTTGTCCAGCATATTGCTTTATCCTGTGAGGGTGCAGGGAGAATACGCCGCAGGTGAAATCGTCATGGGTATTGATTTTTTTAACTCGAAAAGACCAGTAGACTTGCTGATTTTATCGAGGGGAGGCGGCTCGATCGAAGAATTGTGGGCGTTTAATGAAGAAGTTGTTGCAAGGGCTATTCACGGTTCTAAAATTCCAGTGATCTCTGGCGTGGGGCATGAAACGGATTTCACAATTTCAGATTTTGTGTCTGACTTTAGAGCGCCGACGCCTTCGGCAGCTGCTGAAATCGCCATCAAGTCAAAAGATGAACTGGCACTTTTATTGGAACAACAGATGCTGCGAATTCAAAAACAGATGATGAGTCAGCTCGAACGCTATAAATATCAGTTAGAGTCAGCTTCTCCACTTAAACTGAAGGACAAGCTGACCCACCGAATCGAAATTGCTCAAAATGAGATCGAGCGAGATAAAAATCGACTTGTTGCTTCCGTGTCAAGGAAAGTGGAGACCTCCAGACTCATTCTGGAAGCCTCTGGGGATAAAATTAATTCACTTAGCCCGTTAGCCACTATGCAAAGAGGGTATAGTATAGTGAAACAAAATGGCAAGGTGGTAAAATCCGTGGAAGGACTTGCCAAAGGTGATGCACTGACGGTGGCAGTATCCGATGGCAGTGTGGAAACCACCGTCCAAAAAGTGGTGAAAGATTAAAAAAGCGTTAAAGTCATACCAAAGTGATTGTAATACAAGGCGAATTTGGTAAAATGTAAAGGAGTGAAAAACATGGCTGGCAAGAAAATAGAGACATTTGAACAAAAAATAGGCAGACTCAATGAAATCTCAAACACTCTGGAACGAGGAGATGAAACTTTGGAAGAGATGCTAAAGCATTTTGAAGAAGGTATTCGCGTCTATAGAGAGTGTTTTGAACTTCTTAAAGATACAGAGACCAGAATAAAGATGATTTTGGAAGATGATTATGCAATTAAGGAAGTGGATATCATGGAGAGCCGCAAATCCTAGGGAGATATCATGAACAAATATCAAGATAGAATAGACCGATTCGAGGGTTCCCTTGACTGTTATTTTGAGAGCCGCTCAAATGCGCAGTCCATGATAAATGAGGCAATGCTCTACAGCTTGAAAGCTGGTGGAAAGCGAATCCGTCCACTTTTATTGCTTGAGATGTGCGAGGCGTTTGGCGGAAACTTTGATGATGCAATCGACTTTGCTGCGGGCATAGAGATGATTCACACGTACTCACTGATCCACGACGATTTACCCTGTATGGACGATGATGACCTCAGACGGGGCAAGCCAACCAATCATGTGGTTTTCGGATATGATATGGCCGTTTTGGCTGGTGACGGGCTTCTGAATAAGGCCTTTGAAATCATGCTTGAAAATGTGCTTAAATCGGAGAACAGAGACACAGGACTGAGGGCCATGCGTGAAATTTCTAAAGCATCTGGGGCAGAGGGCATGATTCTTGGACAAGTTGCGGATATCAAGTATCAAAGTGATGAGATGGATGTAAAGACGCTTGACTTTATCAACAAACACAAGACGGGAAAGCTCATAAAGGCAGCTATGGTAAGTGGTGCGACTTTAGGCGGTGCCTCGCAGTCGCAATTGGAGATTGTGGAACGTGTGGCAGAAGACATGGGACTTTTGTTTCAAGTGGTGGACGACCTCCTCGACATTATTGGAAGTGTTGAAAAGTTGGGAAAGCGTACTCAAATGGACATTAAGAACGATAAAATGACTTATCCAATGCTCCTTGGACTGGATGAAACACAACATAGAATTCGAAAATTAGAACATCAAATTGTAACGGGTATCAAATCGTTGGATATCAAGTCCGAATTTTTGCTGGAAACGGTTAGATTTTTAGCAAATAGAGACTATTAGAGCATTTAATGTTATAATTTAAATATAAATAATACAAATAACTCCTATGATCTTTAGAGAGAGTTAAACCATAAAATAGGAAATAGGTGGGAAATGAACTCGTTATATCAAATGACTCAGAACAAAGTGCTGTTTGCCTCTGTTCTGGCTTGGTTGGTGGCACAAACCTTAAAGGTGCTGATTACATTATTATTGGAGCGAGAGTTTAAATTTGAGAGATTTCACGGCTCTGGTGGCATGCCGAGTTCGCATACGTCTACAATTATGGCGGCTTCAACTTCCATCGGTCTGACTATGGGATTTGACACACCGTTGTATGCACTGGCACTGATTATGTCTTTCATTGTGATGTATGATGCTTCTGGTGTGCGGCGTTCTGTTGGAAAACAAGCCAAACTTTTAAATGACATCATCAAGGATTTATACGAATTCAAGCATCTACAGGAAGAACGCTTGAAAGAACTGGTCGGCCATAAGCCGACTGAGGTGGCTGTAGGTGCTGTTTTAGGCGTTATTATAGCCAATTTAGTTATTTCCTAGTTTTAAAATAGAGTTTGACTTGGAGGCGCAGTATTCTAGTCAGAGCTTCTAATTCTGAAGGCGGGGCTAAAAATCCGCTAAAGGGCACATCGATGAAGTTCCTGGTTCTTGCTTGAAACGCCCAGTTTCGGGTTGGTGCTGGGAGTAAGGATAATGGGGGCATTCTGCAATGGCATGCAGAAAATGACCCTCAATCTGTGGAGACTTGCCATGTGCAAGATTAAACCTACATTTGGTCGAAAGGTTATGTGTAGAGTAGCCTGCCTTGAGTGATGGCGGTGGACGGTAGTTCAGGTGTTCTTCTATTGGCCAATAGAGGGGCATCATTGCTAATCAAAACCGGTGTTGCAAAAGAGGCTAGGAATTAGTTTGCCTGTCGGGGAAATCCCCTAGACTGTTGTAACAAGATCAATAAGGGATTGGAGTGTGGACTAAGTGGTAGTCTAGTCTCATAGCTGGAGACACTATGAATAGGCATTTAAAGGGAAACCGCTGTTTTGGCGACATAACAGTAAGCCTATGGGAAATCCTACTAGACCTAAGCCGCAGAATTAACCTTGTTGATTGCCTCTAAGTTTATTCATAAATGCATCCATGCGCATGTCCAATAGAGAGTGCGCATTTTACAGCCCCTAAAAAGGCGAGAATTCATGAAAATAGTGAAGAGTCGGGGGAAAATTTGAAAGCAAATAGAAAAATCAATTACAAATGGATATTTAGAACTTTTATAATGACGTTTACACTTGCAGTAATTTTTTCGATTGTATCGGAAGCATTGCTGAGACATGTAAATGTCTTTTCAGCGTTTTTGATGCTGTTATGTATTATTTTTATTGGCATCTGCTTTGATGCAATTGGCATATCCGTGACCGCGGCAGATGAGAAGCCCTTTCACGCAATGGCCTCAGCTAAGGTCAAGAGTGCGAAGTACTCAATTATGCTGATTAAAAATGCATCTATGGTGTCCAACTTTTGCAATGACGTCATCGGCGATATCGCCGGAATTATCAGCGGTACGACTATTGGTATCATCATAGGTGCAATTGATCAATACCAAATTCCAGAAGCGTACACCGCCTATCTCTCTATTGGTATCAGTGGCATAGTGGCTGCTTTGACAGTTGGCGGAAAGGCCATTGGCAAGGAAATTGCCATCAGCAGGGCAAAGGATGTCGTAAACCTTGCAGGTAAAGTCATCTACTTTGCGAAGAGTGTCTTCTCACTGGAAACATATCGAGGGATTATTCAAGGAAGAGGTAATTAAAATGTATAAAATTTTGGACAAGGTCAATTCACCAGAGGCGCTTAAACAACTTTCGTTTGACGAAATGGTGGTGCTCTGTCATGAAATAAGAGCATTTCTCATTGAGAATATTTCAAAGACAGGGGGACATTTGTCATCAAATTTGGGAGTTGTTGAATTGACAACTGCTCTGCATTATGTGTTTGACAGCCCAAACGATAAAATCATCTGGGATGTGGGGCATCAGGCCTATGTTCATAAAGTGATCACCGGCAGAAAAGAAAATTTTGATACACTGAGACAATATGATGGACTCAGTGGTTTTTTGAAGCGAAAAGAATCTATTCATGACATCTTTGAAGCAGGGCACAGCAGTACATCTATCTCCGCAGGGGTGGGTATTGCCAAGGCGAGGGATATAAAGGGCGAGAACTTTGATGTCATCTCAGTTATAGGTGATGGTGCACTGACGGGAGGCATGGCTCTAGAGGCTCTTAACTACTTGGGACATGCGAAGACCAATGTTAAAGTGGTATTAAACGACAATGAAATGTCTATTTCTGAAAACGTAGGCGGCTTATCAAAAGCACTTGGGAAACTCAGAACGACTGAGACATACTCAAAAGTCAAAACGGATACGAAGGCGACGCTTTCGAAAATTCCAAGTATTGGCGGCAATATGATCGATTTCATTGGAAAGCTCAAAGACAGCTTGAAGTATTTTGTAGTCGATGGCGGTCTCTTCTTTGAAGAAATTGGACTGACCTACATCGGGCCTGTAAATGGTCATGATTTAAAAGAACTCATAGAGACTTTTCAGATGATAAAACACGTAAAGGGGCCAGTGCTCATTCACGTGTTGACTCAAAAGGGAAAGGGATATGTTCATTCAGAAAAAGACCCTAATAAATATCATGGTGTTGGGACATTTGACCCAAACAAGTGCATAGAAAGCAAAGTAAAGCACGATTTTTCCAAGGTCTTTGGCGACCAGATGATTCGATTGGCCACTCAGAACCCAAAAGTTGTGGCGATTACTGCGGCTATGATAGATGGCACTGGCCTCAGTGAGTACGCTCAAAAATTCAGGGATAGGCTGTTTGATGTGGCTATTGCTGAACAACATGCTGTCACCATGGCTGCAGGGATGGCCTTGGAGGGCATCAAACCATTTGTAGCTATTTATTCGACTTTCTTGCAGAGGGCGTATGACCAAATTTTACATGATGTCTGTCTACAAAAAGCACCAGTTGTCTTTTGCATAGACCGTGCAGGGCTTGTTGGAAATGACGGCGAAACCCATCATGGCGTGTTTGATATAAGTTACCTGTCTCACATGCCCAACATGAAAATTTTATCTCCAAAAGATCAATTGGAGCTTGAGCAGATGATGGTCTACGCCATGAACTATTGGGACGGACCTATAGCCATTCGATATCCAAGGGGAAATGCTTATCAGTTGTCAGAACCGTCTAACTTTGAAAAAGAGGGATTTGACTTTGGACCGAAGCTCTTGAAAGAGGGTGGTGAAGTGGCCGTTATCACCACTGGTAAGATGGTGAAGACAGCCATAGAGTGTGCGGAGGTCGTGCCGATGAAGGTCATTAACGTATCGCAGATTAAACCGCTGGACACTGAAACCCTCAAGCGTCTCCTAAAAGGTGCTAAAGTTGTATTTACACTGGAAGATCACACGATATCAGGTGGGTTCGGAGATAAAGTAATATCAGGTCTTCTGACGGATTCCGATTTAAGTGACTTTAAATTTTATAAACTTGGAATCGAAGATGAATTCATTCCTCATGGCAATATTGAGGATTTACTCCGGGTTTATAAGTTGGATACAGAGGGCGTTTTGGAGAGAATAAGAGAGGTAATCAATGGCTAAAGAGAGATTAGATGTGTTGCTAACTGAAAAGCAGCTTGCTGAGTCGAGAGAAAAGGCAAAGCGCATTATCATGGCAGGTGTCGTCTATGTGGATGGACAGAAGTTAGACAAACCTGGCACCCAAGTGGATTTGGAATCTCAAATTGAAGTGCGTGAGAACATCCTCCCCTTTGTCAGCAGAGGAGGGCTTAAATTAGATAAGGCCATTAAACTCTATGGAATAGATTTAGGCGAAAAAATTTGTATGGATATTGGTGCCTCCACAGGCGGCTTTACGGATTGTATGCTCCAGAACGGTGCAACGAAGGTGTTTTCGGTGGATGTAGGGTATGGGCAACTGGATTGGAAGCTCAGAAACGATCCACGGGTGGTGAACATGGAGCGTACAAACGTCCGGTATTTGACCATGGAGACAGTTAAAACAGAACTGGATTTTGTAAGTGTGGATGTTTCTTTTATATCCCTTAAACTGGTGTTGCCTGTTGCTGTATCGCTTATGAAGGAAGGTGCTAAAATTGTCTTTCTCATTAAGCCTCAGTTTGAAGCGGGAAGAGAAGCGGTTAAAAAGAGCGGTGTTGTAAGGGATTCAAAAGTGCATGCGAAGGTCGTTGATACCTTGCTGGAGTTTTGCAGAGGCAATTTTCTCAAGGTTGAGGCAGTGACATTTTCGCCAATTAAAGGGCCAAAGGGGAATATAGAATTTTTGGCTTATGCAACGAGAACCGCTCAACCAGAAAATGAGTTTTCATTTGATGTGGATAAGCTAATTGCCGAAGCGCATGCGTCTTTGATTGCAGATTAAAGGTTTAGTGGCAAAGGTTGGCTAAGTATATTTGAATTTGTAGGGAGAGAAAATGAAAACGTATCCAAAATGGCTACAGATGTATGTAGCCTTTTTTAAAGTGGGACTGCTCACAATTGGCGGTGGCTATGCCATGTTGCCCATTATAGAGCGTGAAGTGGTTCAAGACAAGCAATGGATGGACATGGAGGAAATCTTGGAGTGCTACTCCATCGCACAATCACTTCCTGGGGTAATCGCATCCAATACAGCTGTTTTTGTGGGCTACAGGCTTGCAGGTGTAATGGGGGCAATCGTCTGTGTCCTTGGCGTTATCACGCCGTCAATTCTGATTATTATGGGCATTACAGCCGTGTTCACACAAGTGGAAAACCTTGAGGTTGTGCAGAAGGCATTTAGGGGAATACGCATTGCCGTGTTAGCTCTTCTATGTCTTTCAATGGTGCGAATGATTAAGGCTTCTATCAAGGATTGGGTAGCACTGATTATTGCTGCTTTGGGATTTTTATTTGTCATGTTCTTTGATGGGTCTCCAATTCTGGTAATAGTGGCAGCAGGTGTGTTCGGCGCATTTTATTACAGAGGGCAGGTGAAGTCATGAATCTCGACATGATGGGACAATTACTTTGGGAATTCTTCAAGATAGGCGCTTTTACTTATGGAGGCGGTCTTGCCATGATTCCGCTCTTAAGGGATGTTGCCATTTCAAATCAATGGCTTACAAATGCTCAGTTTGCAAACCTAATTGCAATTGCCCAGTCAACACCTGGGCCTATAGCCATAAATATGGCGACTTTTATAGGTTTTCAGAAATCTGGGGTATTTGGAGCACTTTTGTCATCAATTGCAGTGATTTTGCCGGCGTTTTTCATGGCACTGATTGTTGCGAGATTTTTAAAGCACTTTAACGATGAACCAGTTGTCAAGGCCACTATGGTGGGATTGAAAGCTGCTGTCATAGGCCTCTTGATAACGGCAATTTTTCAGGTGAGCCTAGTGTCTCTCTATGAAGAGCAAGGCACACTTGACAACTTGCTAAATGGGCTTGATTTAAAAGCAGTTGCCTTATTTAGCGTCTTTTTATGGTTGATACACAGATACAAGAAACATCCAATTGTATACATTGCTCTAGCTGGTGTGCTAGGGGTATTCATATGGTAATCTCACTCAGACAGCGCATGCCTTTGCCGCTGTTTTTAACATCATTCTCTGGGTTCTATTTTACTAAAGAATATTTTTGTAATATAATAAGAATGTTATATGAATTGAAGCGGTAGAAATATAATTCTCAAGCAGTTTGTGCGCATAATACGGACAGCTTGGGGAATCATGGGGAGGCAGTATGAAATATTCCAGGCAATCTAAAATTCTAGAAATCATTGAAAGCAAAGATGTGGAAACTCAGGATGAACTTGCGAGTGAACTGAGAGCATCTGGATTTCAAGTGACTCAAGCCACTGTGTCAAGGGATATCAAAGAAATGAGATTGATTAAAGTACTCACTAAGGATGGACGATACAAGTATGCGTCAATTCGTGAGAAAGAGGGCGCTGTCAATGATCGCTTTCTCAAGATTTATCGAAACTCAGTGGTATCTGTTGACAACGCAGGCAACATCATTATCATTAAGACACTGGTGGGTTCTGCAAATGCAGCGGCTGTCTCTATAGATGCCTTGAACATCAAGGAGATTGTGGGCACAATTGCTGGAGATGATACGATATTTTTAGTTGTCAGAGAAGAAAGTCAAGTGGATAGAATCATCAAATTATTTAAGGATATGCTAGTTTAACAGGGAAACCTCCATTGAGAGAACATGGTTTCGCCGATTAATATAAAAATAAGGTATTTCAGTGTTTTGAGAAGTAGAATCATCAATAATAGAGCAGATTATGAGGGAATAACATGATTTTTGAATTGAAAATCAAAGATTTTATACTTATAGAAGATGTGACAGTTGATTTTCTGTCAGGGCTTAACATTATAACGGGTGAAACAGGTGCTGGCAAATCCATGATCTTGGGTGCTATCAGGCTGATACTCGGAGAAGCGGCGAGTAAGGATGCTGTGCGCATAGGCAGTGACAAGGCGGTTATCAAGGCCAGCTTCTATACAAGTGATTCTGTCAACATGATTCTAGAGGAAAATGGAATACAGGCGGACGATGAAATTGTGGTCATCGCCAGAGAAATTCAGGCAAAGGGCAAAAGTGTCACCAGAATTAACGGGCAGGTGACACCGCTTAATATTGTCAGGGATGTTACAGATTCTCTGATAGATTTGCATGGTCAAAATGAAAATCAAAAACTTCTGGCGAGATCCAACCAATTGACACTTTTAGATGTCTATGGTGGAGAGGCGCATGAGCAGCTGCTGACTGAGATCAAGTCCATTTATGATACGATTTCAGAGATAGACAGCAATCTCGGCAACCTTCAAATAGACGATCACGATAAGCGTAAAAAAATAGATTTTTTAACTTATCAGTTGGATGAAATTCGAAATGCCAAGTTAAAGCCTGATGAAGACGCAACACTTGAACGGGAATTTGAGTATCTTTCAAATATTGAAACGGTTCAAAATACGTTTGAAAAGTGCAGCAATTGGCTTCGTGGCGAGTTTAGTGATGGGCTTTTAGGAAAATTGTCGTCACTGTCTTCAGACATAAGGCGTATTGAATCACTGGATGCGCAGATTGAGGACTTTTCAGTTCGATTTAAGGAAGTGTACTATGTGCTTGAAGACTTGAATCGAGATGTGGAGTCCTATAGGGACAATCTGGAGTTTGATCCTGAACGGTTAGGTGCGGTTGAAAAGCGACTTGATACGATCAACACACTTAAGACCAAATATGGACAGTCCATTTCAGAGATATTGATGGTCGAAAAGTCCATCGCTGAGGAGCTAGAGGCCTATGAGCAGATAGATGCAAAGGTAGAGGTGCTTCTAGAGAGCCGAAAGCAAGCCATGAAACGCTACACAGAGGTTTCAAAGAAGTTATCTCAGATGCGGATGGACAGCGCAAAGAGATTTCAAGAAGCGCTTCAATCGGAGCTTTTTGAACTCAATATGAAAGACACGCGTTTTAAAATAGACTTAACTCAGTCAATCCACGTCACAGAACGCGGCATTGACGAAGTTGAATTTTCTATATCCACAAATCCAGGACAGCCATTTAAGCCACTTAAAAAAGTAGTATCAGGTGGTGAACTTTCCAGATTGATGCTTGGAATTAAAATTGTGCTGGGACATCTTGATGAGATTCCAACACTGATCTTCGATGAAATTGACACGGGTATCAGTGGTATTACCGCAAATGTAGTTGGCGAAAAACTCGCGAGACTGGCAAGGCAAAGTCAGATTATTTGCATTACACATTTGCCTCAAATCGCAGTCTTTTCAGATAAGCATCTGCTAATTGAAAAGCATGCGCAGTTGGACTCCACTATGACGACAATTAAAGAGATTATAAAAGAGGAAATTGTCGAGGAGATTGGAAGGCTAGTAGGAGGCGCGGAATTTACAAAGGCAACAAAGTCGCATGCAGAGGAGATGCTGAGACATGCGAGGACACTGAAAAGTTAGAGCAGTAACATGTTCATGAGAACGGAGTCATAGTATGCAGGTATTTTTGGGGGGACTACATTCCATAATGGGTGCATTGATTATCTTTTACGGACTTTATGTCATTGCGCCTAAATTCAGCAAGCAGCCGAGATTCAAACACGCTATTGTCGTCGTGTTTCTGAGTTTTTTTCTCTATTTCTATGATGGGACGAAGTTGCTTGATATACTGATACTATATGGATCACTTAATTTAATTTTGATAAGCCTCTATCGAATTTCGAGTTTTATCAGTTCGGTGACGACAGTCTTGCTGTTCCTTATAAAAATTGTCACATCTTTAATAACGGTCAACATAGGTTTTCTCCTTTATGGGAGTGTTGTGGACTTTAGGCTGATCTTATTCACCAATCACTATCCTGTTTTAGGACTCTTTTTTATCATCTTCTTCATTTTGCTGAAATACTACAAATTGATAATGCGGGTTTTTAAGAATATTGTCTCAATTAACAGGAGGATAGAAAGGCGTTTGCTGCTTAGCAATTTCCTCATCTTTGCCATTATACTGATTTATCAGCGAATGACATTTGCCAGCCTAATTGAAATCGCCTCAACAGGTGTTTTTGTTTCGACTGCACCTTCAAGTCTATCCTTCTACATGCTCTTTACGTATTTGTTTATCACTGTGATTTCGCTGATGATGGTGGTTCTCATCAATCGAAACTTCATCGTGGACAACAATCTGGAGAACTACAAGTACAAGGCGGAGATAGATCAGATGACTGGTGTTCTAAGCCGAGAGGCCGGTATAACGCATCTCAAATCAGAGATGACGCGATCTTCTCTTCAAGGCTATGATTTGACAATTGCCTATATAGATGTCAATGACTTAAAAGGGGTTAACGATCGCTATGGGCACAAGGAAGGCGATAAGATGCTGAAAGCGGTTTCAGACATCATACAGACAAATCTTCGTGAATTTGATATGGTTGCTCGTCTTGGGGGAGATGAGTTCCTAATTGTCTTTTCACGATGCGGTGAAGGTCAGGCAAAAAAAGTGTGGCGAAGAATATGTGATGAATTCTTACAAGTGAATTTGCAGGGCATGTATAGATTTAGAGCAAGTGCCAGTGCTGGATTTGCCCAGTATAATCCTTCTAAGCACAGAAATCCAAGCGAATTTCTACATGAAGCCGATGAGGCCATGTATGTTGAAAAGAAAGCTCACAAAGAAAATAGAAAAGCATGAGTTGTGTAAAGTACACAAAAGATAAGGAATTGTCTTTTAAATAAATGGGCATTCCGATACAATAAAATAAGGAGTTTTGGGGAAATGAACAACTACATTTATGAGTTCGAGTTGTATCTAAAAGATCACAAACACTTGTCAGCCAATACTTTAGAGGCATACAAGCGAGATTTGAAATATTTTGGCATTTATATTGATGAAAACGGACTGGGAGATTACCTTAAAATCAGCCATGTGGATGCTCTTGGATATGTGGGCTATTTGAAAAAAATTGGAAAGGCCAATTCTACAATCCAAAGAAATGTAGCTTCCCTCAGAACTTTTTATTCATATTTGCACAACAAAGGGTATATAGAGAATAATCCCACACTGGATGTGGAGGCGCCAAAGGCAGAACGAAAAATGCCAAGCGTCATGACGCTAAGTGAAGTGGAAAAGTTAATTGCTAAACCCGATTCAAGAACATCTATAGGTAAAAGGGATAAGGCGATGATAGAGTTGCTATATGCAACGGGAATTCGTGTTTCTGAACTCGTTTCGCTCAATCTTTCTGACATCAATACCAACATGGGATACATTAGATGCAGATCAGGTGGAAAAGCCAGAGTCATACCGCTTGGTTCGCTGGCATCAAAAGCTGTGGAGATGTATATCAAAGATGGCAGAAGCAAGATCGTCACTGAGGATGAAGAGGCACTTTTTGTCAATTACTATGGCAAGAGGATTACAAGACAGGGCTTTTGGAAAGTCGTCAAGCGCTATACGGAGGAATTGGATATTCGCAAGTCCATCACCCCGCATACACTCAGACACTCATTTGCCCTACATCTGATTCAAAATGGCGCAGATTTAAAAGCCGTTCAAGAAATGCTGGGGCATTCAGATGTCTCAACCACTCAGATATATCTTGAAATGTCGAATTCTAAAATCAGAAACGTCTATGAAAAAGCACACCCAAGAGCCTAATTAGGCTCTTATTTAGTTAAAGACGCACAAAGCGCATAGGAGGTATCTATGATTAACAGAGCGATAATATTCGTACTAGACAGTGTTGGCATTGGTGCACTGCCAGACTCAGAAAAATTTGGTGACATTGGCGTCAATACACTTGGACACATAGCTCAAAGCACGAAGCATTTTAAAATTCCCAATTTGAAAAAGCTCGGAATTGGCAACATAGAAGGTGTTGAGGCTATTGAAGAGGCTGCTTCACCAGAGGGTGCATACGGCAGGTCACTGGAGGCGTCAAATGGTAAAGATACTACTACTGGTCACTGGGAAATTGCAGGGCTTCTTATAGACCAACCGTTTAAAACCTATCCAGATGGTTTTCCTGATTACATCATCCGTGAATTTGAAGCCAAAACGGGCAGAAAAGTCCTTTGCAATAAGCCAGCTTCTGGAACTGTTATTCTTGAAGAACTTGGTGAAGAACACATGAAAACTGGAAACCCAATTGTCTATACTTCGGCAGACAGTGTGTTCCAGATTGCGGCGCACGAGGAAATCATCTCACTGGATGAACTCTATAACATGTGTCATATTGCAAGAGAAATGCTTATGGGCGAAGACCAAGTGGCTAGAGTTATTGCAAGACCGTTTATTGGGACACCAGGTAGTTTCCAAAGGACATCAAATCGAAGGGATTATTCACTTAAACCATTTGGTAAAACTGTTTTGGACATTGCAAAAGAAAATGGACTTGAAGTAAAGGCAGTGGGTAAAATTGTAGATATCTTCGACGGCGAAGGCATCACTGCTGATGTTCACACAAAGGACAATATGGACGGCGTGGATCAAACCATCAAGTATTTGAAAGAATCCTTTAAAGGCATTATATTTAGCAATCTCGTGGATTTTGACGCAAAATATGGACATAGACGTGATGTGGATGGCTATAGAGAGGCCATAGAGGCTTTTGATACGAGAGTGCCTGAAATTTTAGGAGCAATGAATGACGATGATGTGATTATTTTCTTGGCAGATCACGGGAATGATCCTACCTACAAGGGAACAGACCATACCAGAGAGTTTATTCCGATTGTCGTGGCGGGCAAATCGGTGAAAGCTGGGGCGAATATTGGAACGCGTAAGACCTTTTCCGATATCGCTGCAACGGTTTCGGATTTACTGGACATTCCTCAAACTGAACATGGAACGAGCTTCAAGAATTTGATACTGAAATAAATAGAAGAGGGGTAGAGAAATGTTACAGAAAATAAAAGAAGCAAAGGTCTATATTGAATCTAAGTTGACGAAAAAACCTGTTCTTGGACTCGTCTTGGGGTCTGGACTTGGGATTTTGGCTGAAGAGATTGAATCACCAGTGATGATTAAATACAATGATATTCCTCATTTTCCAGTGTCAACAGTTGAAGGGCACGCAGGACAGTTTGTGATTGGGAAGCTATGTGGAAAGACTGTGATAGCAATGCAGGGAAGATTTCACTACTACGAGGGATACTCCATGCAGGAAATTACGTTTCCAGTTCGAGTGATGAAAGCCATAGGGGTGGAGCACTTGATTCTAACCAATGCTGCTGGTGGCGTAAACAAGGGCTTTTCAGCAGGTGATTTGATGCTGATTACCGACCAAATTAACATGACTGGTGCAAGTCCGTTGATTGGAAAAAACGAAGCAGAACTTGGGCCGAGATTTCCAGATGCATCGAATTTATACGATAGAGATTTCAATTTTCAGATTTTGGCTGAGGCAAAAAATATGGAAATTGACCTTAAAACAGGCGTTTATTTCTACAATACAGGACCTGCCTATGAAACACCTGCTGAAGTGAAGCTGGCAGCTATTTTAGGTGGAGATGCCGTGGGCATGTCAACAGCGCCTGAGGCGTTGGTAGCGGCTCATGGAGGTCTTAAAGTCACGGGGATTTCTTGCATTACCAACATGGCGGCAGGAATTCAGACAACCGCTCTCAATCATGGTGAAGTGGTGGAAACTGCAAACAGGGTTAAACAGACCTTTATCAAACTCGTCAAGAAAATTGTAGAAATTGCGTAGTGGAGGCTTAGATGAGAGTTGTAGACTTAATCAATAAGAAAAAACTCGGAGAAAAACTCACAAAAGAAGAAATAGATTTTGTCGTTTTAGGTTATACGAAAGGCGAAGTGCCTGACTATCAGATGTCAGCAATGCTGATGGCCATTTACTTCAAAGGTATGGACAGGGAAGAGACGTCCAATTTGACAGACGCCTTTGTTCGATCAGGTGACACGGTGGATTTGTCCAGAATAGAGGGGATTAAAGTCGACAAGCATTCAACAGGCGGCGTTGGCGATAAAATTAGCCTTATTGTGACACCTCTGGTGGCATCTTGTGGTATCCCAGTGGCTAAAATGTCGGGAAGAGGTCTTGGTCATACGGGTGGAACTGTGGATAAGTTAGAATCCATTGAAGGCTTTAAAATTGAACTTTCCGGTGAGGAATTCATAAAAAATGTCAATGAGCACAAAATGGCAATTGTGGGACAATCGGGTGATTTGACACCTGCCGACAAGAAAATCTATGCACTGAGGGATGTTACAGGGACTATTGATAGTATTCCACTTATTGCAAGTTCTATCATGAGCAAGAAAATTGCATCTGGTGCGGATGCAATCGTCTTAGATGTCAAAGTGGGCTCAGGTGCTTTCATGAAAAACTTGGAGGATGCACGGGTTCTTGCCAGAACTATGGTGGACATTGGCGGAGAATTGGGACGAAAAACAGTGGCTGTTATTACAAATATGGATCAGCCATTGGGACATGAAGTTGGAAATGCCAATGAGGTTTACGAAGCGATTGAAGTACTCAAGGGACATGGCGCTCAGGATGAGACAGAAGTAGCGCTTACCATTGCCTCATATATGGCCGTTTTAGGTGGCGCCTATCAAACGGTTGAAGAAGCACATGCTTTTTTTGAAAAACTAATTGAATCTGGAGAAGCCATTGAGAAACTCAAAACTTTTGTGAGCATTCAGGGAGGCAATCCCGACCTGATTGAACATCCTGAAAAACTGCCCGTTGCATCCACCCATCTTGAAGTCAAGGCGGATATAGAGGGGTATGTCAGTGGATTCGATGCGGAAAAAGTAGGTGTTGCAGCGATGATGCTGGGTGCGGGACGTCAGAAAAAAGAAGATCCAATTGACTACTCTGCTGGTATTACCCTCAAAAAGAAAATTAGAGATCATGTGAATTTAGGAGATGTTCTATGCGTTCTTCACACCAACCACGACAGCACTGTTGAGGCTGAAAAGATGGTGAGGGCGGCCTTTGCATTTAGCGCCAACGAACCAGCACCTGTTAAGTATATTTATGAAATTGTCCAGTAGTTTTCTATAAAACCGTATCTATTAGGCCCATTGTTCAAAATGCTGACAATGGGCTTTGTTTTATTGATGCTGTATTGGAAAAAATAGAGATCCGTAACGACTGACGGGTTTAGTTGGTTTTCATCGAACAACTTTTGCACTATAATAGGGGGAGAGAGTTGTCGGGGGAGATAATTTATGAGAGCTGATGCGGTGCTGAACGAATTAATTCAATATCAAAGGGAAGCGAAAACTGTCCTATATTTTGTCGGGGGAATTGTAAGGGATTTTTACCTGGATCGATCAACCGATGATATTGATTTAACCTTTGATGGCAGTGCTACAGAGCTTGCTGAGTACTTAAGTGAAAGAGGACTGAATGTCTTTCTTTCTGAACACGAAACCTTGAAATTTGACACTGTAGACGGATATCACTTTGACATCGCAACAATGAGGCATGAGTGGTATGAGTCCGGGGCACTGCATCAAGAACCCTCAGGCATAGACTTGGATTTACGGCGAAGGGACTTTACAGTCAACACGGCTTATGCCGTTTTAAATCCTATGACCCTCACAAATGAGAAGGGTGAGTGGACGCTCTATCAATGTCATCCGCTGTTTAGACACGATTTAGCATGTGGACAGATTAGAGTTTTACATGAGGCCAGTTTCAGGGAAGACCCAACTCGCCTATTTAGAGCGGTTAAACTGAGTTTACAACTTGATTTTGACATTGAGCTTAAAACAGAAGTCCTCATGAGAAACGCATTCCAAAGTGGCTATGATAAGCGAATCAGCAATGGTCAAATGCGCATTTTACTTGAACGCCTCTTTAGCTATGTAGATGCAGCTAGAGGCATTATGAAGTTAAATGAGTTGGGATGGACAGCTGTAAAGCAGGGTGTTAAGGATTTGGAAAACGATTATCTGTCAAGCCTCAATATGTCTGAAGAAGACCAAATTAGAATTCTGATGGCACGGTGTTTTATTGAGAAGATGGAGTGGCTCTACTCACTTTACCCTCAACTGTCAAAATTGCATCAGGCCTATTTGAAAATCCATGAGTCACTTGCTCTATTTTTGAACAATCCTGAAAAAAATGATTATATGCTCTTCAAAATATTGTATAATAAAAAAGTTGAAATACTGGAACTGCTTTCAGTGAATTATGAAGATGCAGTTAAACGATATAGAGAAAACCTTCTAAAGTACGCCATTCACCTGAATGGTGATATTTTAAAAGGACAGGGTGTGCAATCGGGAAGGGGCATGGGCCTTATTCTGGAAAGACTTCAAGAGGAAAAAATCAACAATCGTCTTCAAATGACGTTGGAAGATGAAATAAAATATATTGAGAGATTTAAAGATGAGTATTGATGTACAAATTGAGGCATTTGAAGGACCGCTGGATTTACTGCTCCACCTTGTAACAAGGGAGGAAATCGACATATACGATATCCCAATTGTGAAGATAACAGCACAGTATCTTGAAATGATTAAGGATATGGACTTGGAGAGATCTACTGAGTTCCTCGTGATGGCGGCCACCCTAATTGAAATTAAATCTAGGATGCTCTTGCCAGACAAGGAAGAAGGTATGGAGGCCTATGAGTATCTGGATATTGATCCAAGGCGCGAGCTCGTCATGCGTCTGGTTGAGTACAAGCGCTTTAAAGAGGCCGCAGATCAGCTCAGACAAGTTGAGGGGACGCTGGATGAGGTCGTGTTTAAAGAGCAGGAAGAATTGGGCCTTTACGTGCGTGAAATTTCAGTGGAAGAACTGAATAAGGACTTGGAAAGTGAACTCTTAGTGGAAGCGGTTCAAAGACTAATTGCAAAAATGAATCGTTTTGATGAACATAGAAAGGGATTTTTCAAGGGGATTAAGCGGGATCAGTTCACTGTGGATGAGAAGTTAAAAAACATCAGAAAGCGGTTGAAGACATCAGAAACATTTGAATTTGCCTCTCTATTTGGCGAGGTACTCATCAAAGAAGAAATCGTTGTGACATTTCTAGCAGTATTGGAGCTTTTAAAACTCAAAGAAATTAGAATTCAGCAAGAGACGTTGTTTGGTGATATTTCCATTACAAGGCGAAATCCAGATGATTTTGAACCGGAGATTATAGAGGAGGCATCTAATGAGTGAAATGACATCTGAAGAGGGCAGAAAGTATCAATCTGCCATTGAATCCATGTTGTTTGTATGGGGAGAGCCTTTGAGCATCACAAAGATTGCCAAACAATTGGGACTTAGAATTTCAGAAGTGAGGCAACTGATGGAAGAATTAATTGCAGTTTATGAGCGAGAGAAGAGGGGCATTCAAATACTGGAGACAAACAGCCACTATCAATTTTGCACCCTTAGAGAAAATTTCGCCTATATAGAGACGCTTTGCCAGACGAGTAAGAGCAAGGGCCTTTCAAATTCAGCGCTTGAAGTGCTTGCAATTGTTGCCTATAAACAGCCCATTACCAAATTGGATATTGAACAGATTAGAGGGGTTAGCTCTGACGGACCGCTCCAAAACCTAATTGAGCGTCAACTGGTGGAAGTACAGGGAAAACTCGAAAAGATAGGCAGACCGCAAATCTATGGAACAACAGACACATTTCTCAAGAGTTTTGGATTTAAGGGCTTAAAAGAATTGCCGCCAATTGGTGAGCTTGAGAGCTTTAATGCATTTAAAACACAGTCAGAGGAGGCTTTGGATGATACAGATCAGAATGATGAAGAAGAGTGATGTCAAAAGCGTAGACCAGATGTTGAGAGAAGACCAGCTGGAATTTGAGGCCCTGTTTTTAGAAATAGAGCAGTGTTTTGTAGTGGAAGATGGAAGTCGAATTTGCGGACTTTCGGGCTATAGACAATTGGAAGAAGAGAAGGCAGAATTGGTCTATCTATATATTCGTGAAGAAGACAGGGGATTCAAACTTGGGGATGGACTGCTCAGAGCAACCCTGAACCACTTAGATCACAAGAAAATTAGACAGATTTACATCACATCAAATGAACGGACTGACGGGTTCTTTGTTGCTGAAGGGCTTGAAATTGCCATGAAATCAGGCGAAAATCTGGTCTTTAGAGCGGAACTGCCCGATTTTTTCAACACCCCGTGCAAGAGCTCTAGAGGCAACGCATGAAGTATCTTGGAAATGTAGTCAATGCTTTTAAAGTTCTTTCGGGAACTTACCTAAAAGAGGGGATGACAGTGCTGGATGCCACTTGTGGAAATGGTAATGATTCTCTGTATCTAAAAAAACTCATTGGAACAAGAGGCGTATTGTATGCTGTTGATATACAGGAAGATGCCATCAGTGCCACCAGAAGGCTGTTTGAAGAACATGGTTTCGTAGAAGATGAGGCGCTTAAACTCGTGCTGGGTTCGCACGACGACCTCTCTTTTTTGGAGATATCTGACCGTTTACTCGACTTAGCTGTTTATAATTTGGGATTTCTTCCAAAGGGAAATAAACAGATTACCACGGAGTATGACACCACGCTAAAAAGCCTTGAACAGGTACTGAATTATCTGAAATCAGGTGGTTTGGTCTTTGTGCTCTGCTATGTTGGACATGACAGTGGAAAACTTGAAGCAGAACATCTGGGACGATTTTTAACAACACTGGATCAAAAGTTTTTTGACGTGGCAAGGTTTGAATTTGTAAATCAGAAAAATGATCCGCCGCTTATGTGGATTGTAGAGAAAAAGTAAATCAAAACAAAATCAAAACAAAATCAAAATCAAAACAAAATGCTGAACACCACCATTAGAGCTGCCCAATTTGGGGCAGTTTTTTTATGAATATCATAATTCGTTCAGCAGAAAAGCACATAAATTAAGGCGGTATAATAGAGAAGGAGTTGTAGAGGTAGAGATATTGAATACAATATGATTGTATACGAAAATACCTATACCCAATTATACAAAATGAAATTCAGCTTGCATATCTTGAAAAAATGAATGAAAAAATGAAATTCCACTTGCATAAAATTCTGAAAGTGGTATGATTGTTATGAGAGTAAAAGGAGGTTTTCCAATGGCTGACAATAAAGAAAATTTTGAAATCAAAATTAATGAGGCTTGGTGTAAAGGCTGCGGTATTTGTATCGCATTTTGTCCTAAGAAAGTATTAGGATTTGGTGAGAATGGTAAAGTATCAATGTTGGATCGCGAGAATTGTATCAAATGTAGGATGTGCGAAATGAGATGTCCTGATTTTGCAATTTTTTTAGGAGGTAAGGAATAATGGCTAAAAATGTAAAATTTCTTCAAGGAAATGAAGCATGTGTAGAAGGTGCTTTAGCTGCAGGCATGAAATTCTACTCAGGATATCCAATCACTCCTTCAACTGAAATTGCAGAATTATCAGCAGAAAAACTGCCAAAAATCGGTGGAAAATTTATTCAAATGGAAGATGAAATCGCGGGCATTGCCGCTGCAATTGGTGCAGCTTTAACTGGCGTAAAGGCAATGACAGCTACATCTGGTCCGGGATTTTCTCTCAAACAAGAAAACATCGGCTATGCTGCGCTTGCTGAAGTCCCTCTTGTTATTGTAAATGTTCAAAGGGGTGGCCCATCAACAGGATTGCCAACATCACCTGGACAAGGCGATGTTATGCAAGCTAAATGGGGAACTCACGGAGATCATCCAGTGATTTGTTTAACACCTGATTCAGTTAAAGAAACATTTGACTTAACCGTCCGTGCATTCAATTTAGCTGAAAAATACAGAACACCTGTTATTTTACTAACAGATGAAATCACAGGACACATGAGAGAAAAAATCGAAATTCCAGAACCGTCAGAAGTTGAAGTGTTTAACAGAGTTAAACCAGAACCAGGTTCAGAATATGTTGCTTATCGTGTAGAAGAAGGTGACATCGTTCCTAAGATGGCTTCTTTTGGTGAAGGATTCAGATATCATGTTACTGGACTGATGCATGATGAAACAGGTTTCCCAAGCAATAGTACAAAAAATGCAGATGTACTCATTAATCGCATTATGGCTAAAGTGGAAAACAACCTTGATGATATTATAGATTATGAAGAAATGTTTATGGAAGATGCTGAATATGTGATCTTCTCTTATGGTGGAACAGCTAGAACTGCAAAAGCTGCTGTTAAAACACTCAGAAGTGAAGGCATTAAAGTAGGTTTGTTTAGACCGATTACTATTTGGCCGTTCCCAGAAGCACGCATCAACGAAATTGGTGGAAAAGTGAAAGACATCTTAGTTGCAGAGCTCAACTTTGGACAGTTGAAAGCTGAAGTTGAAAGATCTGTTGCAGGTAAATGTCCTGTGAGATTATGCGGCAAGGCAAATGGCGAAGTCTTGACACCGGAAGAATTAGTTCGCGCGTTCAGGGAGGTATTATAATGAATAGCTTATTGGTTGAAAATTATTTCAGAGTTGATAAGTTGCCACATATTTGGTGTCCAGGTTGTGGTCATGGTATAATCATGGCTTCAATTGGCAGGGCAATCGAGAATTTGGGACTTGATAAAGATAAAGTATGTATCGTTTCAGGAATTGGATGTTCATCAAGAGCGCCAGGTTATATGGATTTTAACACACTCCATACAACACATGGTCGTGCACTTGCTTTTGCAACAGGTGTAAAACTTGCAAATCCTGAACTTGAAGTTATTGTTGTAGCAGGTGATGGTGACCTTTCTGCAATTGGCGGAAATCACTTAATCCATGCAGCAAGAAGAAATATCGACATCACTACTATTTGTTTCAACAACAATATTTACGGGATGACAGGCGGACAGTATTCGCCAACAACTCCTACTCACGATAAGGGAACAACAGCACCTTACGGAAACATTGATAAACCATTCGACATTACTAAGCTGGCTGGCGGAGCAGGCGCTACTTATACAGCTAAGTCAACTGTTTATCATGTAAATCAATTGCAAAAGTATATTGAAACTGCAATTAAACACGAAGGTTTCTCTTTGGTTGAGGCTATTTCCATCTGTCCTACTTACTACGGAAGAAAAAATAAAAAGGGCTCAGTTGTAGATATGATGAATTTCTTAAAAGACAGCTTTGTAGACCACAAAGTTGCTGAAAAATTGCCACCAGAAAAAGTGGAAGGCAAATTCTTAATGGGTGAATTCGTCAACAAGGTCGAACCTGAATACACGGCGCTTTACGATGGTATCATCGAAAAGTTAAAAAAATAGTGCCGATTCCGGAGATGAATATAAGGAGAGATGTGAGATGAATAGTCAATTAGAGTTAAGATTATCGGGTTCTGGTGGACAAGGACTCATAACAGCGGGTATAATATTAGCAGAAGCTGCTATAAAGGACAATAAAAATGCCATTCAAACTCAAAGCTATGGTCCAGAAGCAAGAGGCGGTGCCAGTAAAGCAGAAGTTATTATCAGCAATAGCGTAATTGATTTTCCAAAAGTTACGTTGCCTAATATGACTTTGGCATTGACACAAATTGCAAGTGATAAATATATCAAAGATATTTCAGAAGAGGGAACGATTATTGCTGACGCTTCAATTGTGTTGCCAGAAGGCTTAAAAGCAAAAAAAATAATCAGTGTTCCGATTTTGGAAACTGCAAGAACTGAAGTGGGCAAAGAGATTGTTGCCAACATCGTCGCACTTGGTTTAATCGTGGGACTTACAGGAATCGTCAGCAAAGAGAGCTTGGAAAGTGCTATTCTTTCCAGAATTCCAAAGGGAACAGAAGAGCTCAATAAACTGGCTTTACAAAAGGGGTATGAACTGGCAAATCAAATGTAAAAGGTGATTTGATGAGTAATTCAGACTTATTGGGGCGCATTAGGCAAAAGTACTTAACGCTGAGCAAAAGTCATAAGAAGATTGCAGATTATATACTAGAAAATTATGACAAAGTTGCATTCATGACTGCATCAACGCTCGGAAAGAATGTAAACATCAGCGAATCCACGGTAGTGCGTTTTGCCAATGCAATAGGATACGAAGGCTATCCCCAGCTACAAAAGGAACTACAAGAGACAATTAAGACAAAATTGACAACCGTTCAAAGATTTGAGCTTTCTAAGGAGCATCAGGAAGCTGAGTATTTGACGAAGATTATGTTCAATGATATGGACCATATACGTCAGACCATAGATCAGTTTGATTATGAGTTGATACACAAGGTCATCGGAGAGATAATCAGTGCCAAAAAGGTGTATATTCTAGGTCTGCGCAGTTCATCTGTTTTGGCGAATTATTTAGGATTTTACCTCAATTTCATATTGCCGGAAATTCATATTATCCAAGAATCGGCACAAGATGTCTATGATCAACTGTTGAATTTGTCCAGAGATGATGTATTAATCGTCCTTTCATTTCCTAGATATTCAAAGAGAACTTATGATTGCGTCAATTATGCAATCAAGAATCATGCGACAATCATTGGCATTACTGACGGAATGAATTCTCCACTCTATGAGAAAGTAAAATACTGTTTAATCGCGAAGTATAATATGAATACGTTTATAGATTCATTTGTGGCGCCTATGAGTTTGATCAATGCTTTAATCATCGGTGTAAGTATGCGCAAAGAAGGTGTGGAAAAGAACCTCGAAAAACTTGAGCGCATCTGGGATGATTATGGCGTCTATAACATCAAATGATATAATATATTGAATTGCTATTTGATACAATATACGATATAATTTTAGAGTAAATACCACCTTATAGGTGGTATTTATTTTGTATAGCTTGAAATTGAAATGAATGCATCACGAAGGGAAATAGATATGAATTGTATTCAAATTGCCATTGATGGACCGGCAGGGTCTGGAAAGAGCACTGTTGCAAAGTGCATAGCAGATAGACTTAAGATTACTTATCTGGATACAGGGGCAATGTATCGGGCCGTGACACTGGTAGCTTTGCAGGAAAAAGTCAATTTAGAAGATGCGGCCGCACTGAAAGATATCGTAGATCACATAAATTTAAAGATTTCACCAGGTATTATTGTTGTAAACGGTATAGATGGTTCTGAGGCGATTAGGACGCCTGAGGTGACACAAAATGTCTCTTATGTGGCAAAAGACGCATATGTGAGAGCCAAGATGGTGGAACTTCAACAGCAAATTGCAGGCAATCAATCCGTCGTTATGGACGGAAGGGATATTGGAACGCATGTTTTGCCGAATGCAAAGTACAAGTTTTTTTTAGTGGCTTCGTCAGAAGAGCGTGCTAAAAGGCGAATCGTGGACTTGCGTTCAAAGGGATTTGATACCACTTTGGAAGCCCTCATTGCGGAGATAGACGCAAGGGATAAAATTGACAGTGAAAGAGAAGTTGCACCATTGACTCAAGCGTCAGATGCCAAGCGAATAGACACGACGTTCATGTGTATTGATGAAGTGGTGGATACTATTTTAGGTGAGATTGAAACTTCAGAAATTGCGAATTTTGAAAAAGACGCTTCCAAGGAGCGTTCATATGAATAGATTGTATGCAGTATGTAGTAAAATGGCCTACTTATATTATAAAACGTTCTTTAAGCTTGAAATTATAGGCATTGAAAATGTGGATTCAACTCAAAACTATGTTATCTGCGGAAACCATTTGAGCAATCATGATCCTTTTATCTTAGGCGGTGTCATGCCGCTTCAAGCGAGATTTATGTCTAAAAAGGAAAACTTTAAGTATCGCATCATCGGATGGTTTTTGGATAAAGTGGGCGTCTTTCCCGTGGATAGAGATGCCAATGATATTAAGGCCATAAAAACGGCTCTGACAGTGCTGAAGGGAAAAGATAATTTGGCTCTATTTCCCGAAGGTCATCGAAATAAAGGGTTTGAACCACTGCCAGTTAAAGGTGGACTTGCCATGCTTGCAATTCGCACAAAGACGCCTATTCTGCCTATAACGATTGATTCCAAGTTCAAACTTTTTTCAAAAATTAGAGTGGTTTACCACAAACCTGTTGAGCTAAGTGACTATTATGAACAGAAACCCGACACGGATACACTGGAAAAACTGTCTCAGAAAATCATTGATGGGATTTATGGCGAGATGATTATCTATAAACCGTAAAACTTGTAAGAATTCAAAAAAAATGTTATAATGAATTTTAATGTTTCGATATTCAAAAGACTTGATGCCCGAAAGGTCTGAAGAGGGGATAAAATGGTTATACAAATTGCAAAACATTCTGGTTTCTGTTATGGCGTCAAAAGGGCAATTCAAATGCTTGATGGCATTATTTTGGAAAATAATGGCGCAAAGAACGTGTACACATTGGGACCAATTATCCACAATCGACAAGTAACAGAATATTATGAAGAAAAAGGTGTAAAAGTCATTGAAAATCTTGACGATTTCATGGATAATAGAATAGATGGGGATAATTTGATTGTCCGCTCTCATGGTGCAGCTAAATCCATCTATGATGAAGCTGCGAAAATAGGATTTAAATTATTTGATGCAACTTGTCCATATGTCAAAAAAATTCAAAAGACGGTTTCATCTTATCATTTAAAAGGTTATAATATAATTATTGTTGGGGATCGGACACATCCAGAAGTTATTGGAATTAACGGATGGTGCGACGAATCCGCGCAGATATTCGACAGTTTGGAACAAGTTGAAGGACTCTTGCCGTCAAGCAATCCCTACTGCATTGTGGCACAGACGACATTTAAACTGAGCTTGTGGGAAGAGATGGTGGCAGCATTTGAAGCGAAACTGTCAAATTGTGTCATTCACAATACAATTTGTCTGGCGACTGAAGAACGTCAAAATGCGTGTATTGAACTGTCAAAAAATGTTGATATCATGGTTGTAATTGGTGGAAAACACAGTTCAAATACCAGAAAATTAGCAGAAATTTGTCGCAAGAATGCGACGACGATTCACATTGAAACTAAGGATGATTTAGTAGACCTATCCGGATTCAAATGCGACGCAAGAGTTGGTATCGCAGCTGGTGCATCCACACCAGACTGGATTGTTGAATCGGTCATTCTTAAAATAGAAAATGAAGGCGAGGTATTAGTTTGATGGAAAATCATAGTTCAATGGCTGAGATGATGGAGCAAATCGAAGAATCATTGAGAATTCCAAGAAGAGGATCAGTTGTTAAAGGAAGCATTATACAAGTAAATCCTGATGTTGTAATTGTTAACATTGGTTATAAATCTGACGGCGTTATCCCTAGAAATGAAGTATCAGCAGATCCTAACTTTGATATTGAAAATAATTTCAAAGTGGGACAAGAGTTAGATGTATTTATCGTGAACCATGACAA
This sequence comes from Firmicutes bacterium UBA6806, assembly GCA_002452745.1. GTDB lineage: Bacteria > Bacillota > Clostridia > Peptostreptococcales > Acidaminobacteraceae > Fusibacter_A. The sequence continues at coordinate 60,733 of DKFC01000003.1, read as the reverse complement.
TGGAGAAGGCAATGTTTTATTGTCACTCAGAAAAGTCAATGTTGATAAGGACTGGGAAGAACTTGAGAAATTACACGAAGAAGATGCTGAAATCTCTGTAAAAATCACAGATGCTGTCAATGGCGGTCTGATTGCATTTTTCAAAGAAATCAGAGGATTCGTTCCTGCTTCTCAATTATCTGACAGATTTGTTAAAAATCTTAAACCTTTCGTGGGCCAAGAGCTCAAAGTAAAAGTTATCGAAATCAACAAACAAAAAAGAAGAGCTGTATTCTCACACAAAGAGTTCGCAGTTCGTGAAAAAGAAGCTGCAAGAGAGCAATTCTGGGGCACAATCGAAATCGGAAATGTGGTTAAAGGTGAAGTTAAAAGAATCACTAACTTTGGCGCATTTGTTGATATCGGTGGCATGGATGGCTTAGTACATGTAACTGAAATGAGCTGGGGAAGAATTAAACCAGCAAGTGAATTCGTTAAAGTTGGCGACATCATTGATGTAAAAATCATTGACGCTAACAAAGAAGAAAACAAGATTTCTTTGAGTATTAAACAATTAACTGAAGAACCATGGGCAACATTTGGTGATAAATACGAAGTTGATGGCGTATACGAAGGTAAAATCGTAAACTTAACTGACTTTGGTGCATTTGTTGAATTAGAACCTGGTATTGAAGGTCTTGTTCACGTTTCTCATATTGCTAGAGAACATGTTGAAAAACCAAGTGACGTTTTGAAAATTAACCAAGTTGTTGAAGTTAGAATCTTGGAATATATTTCAGAAGAAAAGAAAGTTAAACTTTCTATGAAAGCAGTGAACGAACCTGTTCAAAATGAATTTGAGGACGAAGAATAAGTCGTACTTACAATCAATTAGCCGATGAAATATCCATTCATCGGCTTTTTAATTACGCTACGTTAATGGTTATATGCCATTGACGCAGGCAATCTGGCAAAAAACAGAGCGTCTTGTAAAAGATTCTCAAATAATATCAGTTCTGATTGATTGAAAATCATATATGTGGCTATAAATATATACAAGAATCTGACGATGGAGGAGAAACAAGCATGGAAGGGTATGAAAAGTTTAAGGAGCAGGTGTTTACTAAAACAAAACTTGATTTATCTCTATACAAGGAAAGACAAATGAAGCGACGAATAGAATCGCTGATTACTCGCCATGGTTTAAATAGTTTTGACGCCTATTTTAAACTGATTGACAAAGAAAAGGATAGTTTTGACGAATTCATCAATTACTTGACAATCAATGTTTCGGAATTTTATCGAAATCCTGGACAATGGGATACGCTTAGAAGTGATATTTTCCCAGCGATATTGAAGCGAACCAAAAGACCTAAAATTTGGTCTGCTGCATGTTCTACTGGAGAAGAGCCATATTCATTGGTCATGTGCCTAAGTGAGTTTCTGCCTCTTAAGGATATCAAAATTCATGCTGTTGATTTTGATGATGAAGCGCTGAATAAAGCACAAGCAGGCATCTATTCTGAAAAGAGTATAAAGAACGTGCCCAAACAATATGTTGACAAGTATTTTGAACCAATTGGAAAGGCATTCAGAATCAAAGATGAAATAAAAAACTGTGTTGAATTTAAGAAGATGAACCTCTTAAGAGATCCATATCCAAAGGGATTTGACATGATTATTTGTAGAAATGTCATGATTTACTTTACAGAAGAGGCAAAAGATGAGATGTATCATAAATTCTATGATTCATTAGTCAATGATGGGTACTTTTTTGTTGGAAGTACGGAACAGATTATTCAGCCGCAAAGGTATAATTTTGAGTCTAATAAGACGTTCTTTTACTATAAGAGATAGTTATATGAAGTCGATTAAAAACAGCAATCCCCCAAAACCTAAGTGTTTGGGGGATTTTTATTATGTGATCTAAAATTTGTGAGACTTTCTACATCATCTTAAAGGCATCTGGTACGACGACTTTGCTGGATTCAAAGTGATCTAATCCCTTTTTTAAGTCATCGGAGAATTTTTCGCCAAATGTGAAATTGTGTTTTGGATAGAGCTCTATTTTACCTTCATCGGCAAGGGCAACCATCAGAGCATCCATGGGAATTTCTGAGATGAGTTGCGTATTCACAGATTCAGCGGCCTCTTTGACTTTGCTTTCGCCAAAAATTTTATGCTTTTCACTGCAATTAGGGCAGACGAAAAAGCTCATGTTCTCGATGATGCCAATGAGAGGTGTGTGGAGCATTTTCACCATTTTTACAGATTTATTGACGATCATTTTAACGAGATCTTGAGGCGTTGAAACAATAATGATACCATCTATGGTCAAAGACTGCATAACGGTCAGGGGAACATCTCCTGTTCCGGGAGGAAGGTCAATTAAGAGATAATCGAGATCGCCCCAGACGACATCTGTATAAAATTGTTTAACTGCATTTGAAATAACGGGTCCTCTCCAAACAACGGGTTCGTCTTCGTTCTCAAGTAGGAGGTTGACACTGATAATCTTAATCCCTGTATTTGAAACGACGGGTTCTATGCCAACAGGGGTGCCAGTGGCTTTTTGCTTGTCCAGTCCAAATAGTTTTGGGATAGACGGGCCTGTGATATCAGCATCCAGTATGCCGACTTTGTATCCCTGTTCGTTTAATGTTATAGCTGTCAAAGCAGTGACTGTGGATTTGCCGACGCCGCCTTTTCCGCTCATGATACCAATAATATTCTTAATGGTGCTGAACTGATTGGGACTTTCTTTTTGGATCATATGATCCCTCCTTCACTTCATTATGGGCATATGCCAATATTATTATAACGCTTTGGCTTCACTTGTCAACCTGTAATATTATTTTAATACTCACATAATGGGGCTTTAAGTTATGTTAGGATTATTTATGCTATAATGTAGACAATATATGACCCCATATGACGAAGGAGGCAAAATGGAATATCGAGTACTGGAAAGGGATGAACTTGACAAATTCATGGAGATTGACAGAAGTGAAGTCATAGAGCACATATACTATTACAGAGACGGTCGACTTGAGCTTGAAGAAGAGTTTTATGATATGAAGGGGTTTCCACCAGGAGAGCAAGAGGCTCTTTTACAGAGGCAATATAAGATATATGATGCTGGCGGAACGGTAATTGGATGTTTCAATAAGGGAAAGCTGGTAGGGATAACTTCTGTTGAAAATAAGTTGAGGGGGAAAACTCGAAATTATATTAAAATGGATGTTCTCTTCGTGTCTTCTTCCTTTAGAGGACATGGCGTTGCAAAGAGACTTGTTGAGCTTGCCTGTGAAGCCGCGCGGAATTTTGGCGGGACTAAACTTTACATCTCAGCCACACCTTCAGAAAACACAGTTAACTTCTATTTTAGCTTGGGCAGTCGAGTTGCTGAGGAGATTGACGAGGAACTCCTCAAACTTGAACCGGAAGATATACATTTGGAACTGCCCCTATAGAGAATCAATCACAACGAGAAGGAGATATGATTTAAATGAAAAGTATTAAACCAGGAAGGACGAACTCAGCCGTTGGCATTGCGGGAAGTATTTTTGCCATTGTATTTGGCATATTTTGGATGAAGATGACTTTTGGAATGGGAGGCATGTCCATTTTTCCATTATTCGGAATTTTCTTTATTGGCATGGCAGTATTCAATTTGGTCATAAGCATCAACAACACTTTTGGTAAAAATAGAACATCTCTATACGATATTACAGAAGATGGAGAAGAAGAAGATCCTCTGTTTTCTCATAAGTCATTCTGCCCATATTGTGGAGGAGCAGTTGGCAAGGGACATCAGTATTGTTCAAAGTGTGGTGAGCGCATATCATGATAGATTCTAATAACATCACATACATAGGCATTGGAGGCTTTGCGATATTTGGCTCAGTTCTCATGGTTTCTGCTATCATTAAAGTAAGAGGTATCTATGAGGAACACGGTAGACCAGCAATCAAGAGAAGTCTTGGCGGGATATGGGAGCTGATTCCTGTCGTAGTTGGGACGGTTCTTTCCGCTCAATCTGCTTTTAACAAGAACCATGGCTTGGTACTGCTCTTTATGTGCTGTGTCTTGGGCGTCATCTTTATTCAGCAAATTGTAAGCTGGACAAGGGATCAATTGATTTTTGAAGATGGCATTTATTTTAAGGGGAAATGGTACAATTGGTCCGAGATTAAGTTTATTGAGGAAAAAAGAACCTACAATGCATTTAAAAAAGTGGAAGTCACCCTTGAGAGCAGAGAAGGTGGTGGCAGTTTCAAGATGAAAAGGTGGTTTTCCGAAGATGATTTTGATATGTTTTTAAGGCTTTCTAGATATCAATATTATATAGAAAGAGAAATGATTGAGTATAAATGAAGAAAAGGACATTTTATGTGCCTCTTTTGTTGAGCAAAAAATTCTGCTTAATAAGAGGCAACATGATAATGTCTTTTTTTAATGGGCATAAAATATGAGCAATCCTATTTTATGCGATGTATTATGAGGTATAAATAGAATAGGTGGACTGAAATAAAATGATTTTTATTAAATTTTATTAAATTTCAAATTGGTTATAAAAATGGATGTATTTCTGGTATTATAGTAAAGTAAGTTGGTATCATTATTGCATCTATTAATGAAGACATGAAAAAGAAACGAGGACAGGAAAAAGAAATGAGGGATGGATTTGAGCAGTTTATTTAATCGTATCGCTGAAAACAAAGTTGTATTCGAAGAAATTCACAATGCTATAATCATGATTGATCAAAATGGCTTGGTAACTAATATAAACCAGAGGGCAACCGATTTGATGGATGTTGAAGAATCATATGCCGTTGGTCGCCATATATTGGAGATATATGAAGATTCCAAGCTGCCTGAAATCTATAAGACGTTGAAGATCGATAGAAATGTCAGGCTGAATATCAACGACAAATGTTGCATAACCTCTAGAATGCCTCTTTTTGAAGACGGGAGGGCAATTGGTGCAATTGCCATCTTTGATGACGTTACAAAATACGAGGCGTTAAATCAGAAACTGGAAGCAGAACGCGGTGAGATGGCAATTCTAAAATCCATACTGGAACTGGCTTATGATGGGATTCTGGTTGTGGATACAAGTGGCTATATTACCATGATTTCAAATGCTTACAAGCAATTCTTAGGTGTTGATGAAGATGAAGTCATTGGAAAGCACGTCACTGAGGTGATTCAAAATACCAGAATGCACATTGTGGCACAGACGGGTGTACCTGAAATCAATGACTTTCAGGAAATAAGGGGCGACTACATGGTAGCCACGCGCATCCCTTATTACGTAGATGGAAAGCTGGCTGGTGCAATTGGAAAAGTTATCTTTAGAAATGTCTCAGAACTCCACAACATCAATAAAAAGTACATGAAAATTGAACAGGAACTGCGAAATTTAAGGTCGGAAATTAGCAGTATCCATCGTGCAAAATACACGTTTGAGCAGATTATCACGACAAATAGCGAGATGGAAAAGATAAAGCACCAAGCAAAAAAAATTGCTCATACAAAGTCTAATGTCTTGATTCAAGGAGAGAGTGGTACTGGAAAGGAACTATTTGCACATTCGATTCATTTGGCGAGCAAGCGTCACGATATGCCCTTCGTCTCTGTGAACTGTGCGGCAATTCCAGAACAGCTTTTGGAATCAGAGCTCTTTGGGTATGAAAAAGGCGCTTTTACTGGGGCGGACAAAAACGGCAGAATTGGTAAATTCGAGTTGGCAGATTTGGGAACGATTTTTCTGGATGAAATTGGAGATATGCCCTTGCAAATGCAAGCTAAAATTTTGAGAGTCCTCCAGGAGGGCGAAGTGGAACGCGTTGGATCAAATAGACCCAAACAAATTGATGTAAGGGTCATTGCCGCCACCAATAAAGACTTAAAGGAGATGGTTGAGCTCAAGACATTTAGAGAAGACCTCTACTATAGGCTCAATGTCATCAACCTCAAAATTCCCCCATTAAGGGAGAGAAGAGAAGATGTTATGCTCCTCAGCAAGCACTTTATAGATCAGTTAAATCAACAGGATCATGGAAAAGTCAGAGGCGTTTCAGAGAAGGCTCAACTCTTGCTTTCCAATTATCAGTGGCAGGGAAATATCAGAGAACTCAGAAATATCATCGAAAGGGCCTATAACATCATGGAGGGAGATGACTATATTCAACCTTATCATCTGCCGGCGTTCTTAAAATCTACCGAAGCTGGCAATTCAGGAGATCCGCTTAAGATGATGATGGAAAATTACGAAAAAAAATTGCTTTTAGAAAGATTAATCTACTTTAAGGGCAATAAGACGAAAACAGCAGAAAATTTGGGCATTTCGAGGATGGCGCTTCATACAAAATTAGAGAAATATGACTTAAAATAGTATGAATAGACAGAAAATATCAATTAAATCGTAAAGAAAACTTTACTAAAAAAATAGAAAAGCTCTAAATGTAATAAAAAGTTGACACATAGCATAATTACAATCAAAAAGTGTAAATTAATTTTTACACTTTTTTCTGTTTTTAGATAAAAACAATGGAGAAGTGTGAAAAAAAACGGCATAAAATGAACAACTTTGATACATTGTGCATTTTTTTGTGTCCAAATTGTTGGCACGTGATTTGCTTTATATATTAGTGGAGGTGGTGAACAGATGACCCATATGATGCGCATTCTTAAAAAGCCGGTTTATTTTAACTTGATTTTTCAAGGATTGCTGTTGTTTACAGTAGGGCAGCAGATTTATTTCCCACAGGCGTATAAATATATGCATCTTGTGGTTTTGGTGGTTAGAATGCTGGTTTCAGAGATGTATCAAAACGAACATCAAACTTCAAAATACGACCCATTGATGATTTTCTTGATACTGACAACTGCGAGTATATCCATCATTGAAAAAATCGGTCATGTAAATTTAGGAATTATTTATCTATCGGCTCTACTTGGGTTGACAATAATTCTATCTTTGATTATTTCAGGCGTAATCAAGGATTCAAAGCAAAATCTCGAGTTGAAAATGCATCCTAAGCACATTGAAGCATTTCAAAAGAGCAGCGTATTTACGCTGGGGATATTCTATGCATTATATGCAATTACCATTGCATCTTTTGCGTACACTTTCTATGAACTAATAACATTAATCTTTGGAGCGTAGACTTCAAATAATTTAGGGGGACAAAGATGTTAGGAGTATTAGCGATATTATTGACGTTATTTTCTCTTATGTATTTCGCTTATCGCGGAATAACCGTATTGGTTTTGGCACCAATTTTAGCTATGTTGGCTGCCTTGTTGTCAGGAGAACTTCCACCACTGCATGCATTGTCAAATATCTTCATGCCTGCAGCAGCTGGATATATTCAGTCTTATTATCCTGTTTTCCTTGCGGGAGCAGTTTTCGGAAAGCTGATGGGTGTCACTGGAGCAGCGACTTCTATTGCACATTTCATATCAGCTAAGTTTGGTAAAAAACATGCGATTGCAGCTGTTGTCGTTGCAACATCGCTTTTGACTTACGGTGGTGTTTCGCTGTTTGTCGTTGTATTTGCAATGTATCCAATCGGTGCTATGTTGCTCAGAGACGCAGATATTCCTAAGAGACTTCTGCCAGCAGCCATTGCACTCGGCGCATTTACATTTACCATGACAGGACTTCCGGGTTCACCGCAATACATCAACACAATGCCGACTGTTTACTTTGGAACGGATATTTATGCAGGTCCAGTTCTTGGTATTCTAGGTAGTAGTATTATGTTCTTTGGTGGTCTTTGGTGGCTCAATAGAAGAGCTTCACAAGCGGCAGCTGCTGGTGAAGGGTACGGAGATCATGAAAATGAAGGCTTACATGAAGTTGGAAACGATCTTCCAGGGTTTGGCGTTTCGATTACACCAATCATACTCGTGTTTGTTTTAAACTACATTTTTACAAAAGTTTATTTTGCATCATCTGCTGTCATCGCAAAATACGAGGCAATTGGCAGCGCTATAAACGGAACTTGGCCGGTTGTATTAGGCTTGTCCATTTCAATTGTATTTATTTTAATCGCACTTAGAAAATTCCTCGTCGATACAAATAAAGTGGTATTTGAAGGCGCAGTTGGCTCGTTGCTCCCAATTTTCAATACAGGTTCAGAAGTTGGATACGGCGGCGTTATTAAGTCACTTACAGCATTTACAACTGTTAAGCTTGGTATAGTTGCACTTGCAATTCCTTCAATCTTCAAAGTAGCAATTTCCACAACTTTACTAGCTGGTATCGTTGGCTCATCTTCAGGTGGTACTGCCATTGCACTGGAAGTTCTTTCAAAAGAGTTCCTCGGAATGGGTATTGACCCTCAAGCGCTTCACAGAATCATGTTGATGGCAGCTGGCGGTCTTGATAGTTTACCACACTGTGGTGCTGTTATTACACTCTTATCAGTTTGTAAACTCAATCACAAACAAAGTTATTTTGACATAGCGGCAATGACCGTTGTAATACCACTCATAGCAGTTGCCTTCGTTTCAGTATTTTACATGGTAACTGGAATCGTATAGGAGGAAAACATGAATAAAGTGATGTCGCTTGAATCGGCAATTGCCCTCATCCAAGATGGTTCAACATTGGTTACCGGAGGATTTGTGGGAAATATGCACCCAGAAGCATTGAGCAGGGGCGTAGAAGAAGCATTTTTAAATACGGGTCATCCAAAGGATTTAACTTTGGTTTATGCAGCAGGACAAGGCGATGGCAAAAATCGTGGCTTAAATCACTTTGGACATGCGGGAATGATTAAGAAGGTTGTTGGTGGTCACTGGGGACTGGCGCCGAAACTCGGCAAGCTGGCACTAGATGAAGAAATTGACGCTTATAATTTTCCGCAAGGTGTTATTTCACACTTGTTTAGAGCAATCGCCGGGGGAACCCCCGGCGTCATCACAAAAGTTGGTTTAAAAACTTTTGTGGACCCTAGACTTGATGGTGGAAAAATCAACAATAGAACGAAGGCACCACTGGTTGAACTGGTGGAAATCGGCGGGGAGGAATGGCTACACTACAAATCATTCCCAATTGATGTTGCCTTTATCAGAGGAACTTATGCAGATGCCTTTGGAAACTGTACTTTTGAAAAAGAGTGTTTGAGTCTGGAGATGCTTTCTATGGCCCAAGCGGTTAAAAACTCTGGTGGAAAAGTAATTCTCCAAGTTGAAAAAGTAGTCAAAGAAGGTACATTGAACAATAAACTGATTAAAATTCCGGGAATTTATGTGGATGCAATTGTTGAGGCAGAACCTCACGAGCACATGCAGACATTTGCGGAACAATTTAATCCATCATACAGTCAAGACATTGTGGTACCAGTTCAGAGCATTCCGCCAATGGCGCTTAATGAGCGAAAAATAGTGGCGAGAAGAGCTGCAATGGAACTTAAGGAAAATGCAGTTATGAACCTTGGAATCGGCATGCCAGAGGGTGTATCCATGGTTGCCAATGAAGAGGGCATTGAAGGTCTAATTCTCACAACAGAAGCTGGAACCATTGGCGGTATACCAGCAGGAGGCCTTAGTTTTGGAGCTTCCATCAACCCAGATGTAATTATAGACCAGCCATACCAATTTGACTTCTATGACGGAGGCGGCTTGGATGTCACATTCCTTGGATTGGCACAATGTGATGGAAAGGGAAATGTAAATGTCTCGAAATTCGGGCCAAAAGTAGCCGGTTGTGGCGGCTTCATCAACATTTCTCAAAATGCAAAAAAAGTGGTCTACTGTGGTACATTTACGGCAGGTGGACTTGAGTTGGCAGTTGATAATGGCACGCTTAAAATTGTCAATGAAGGTAAGTCAAAAAAATTCCTAAAGGAAGTGGAACAAGTCACTTTCTCAGGTGATTACGCCTATGAAATTAAACAGCCGGTAATTTACGTCACCGAAAGAGCAGTCTTTGAATTAACAGAAAAGGGATTGACTTTGACTGAAATTGCACCAGGTGTTGATCTTCAAAGAGATGTACTCGATCAAATGGAATTTGAACCTGCTGTTGCAGACGACTTAAAATTAATGGACGCAAGAATCTTTAAAGATGGCCCAATGGGTCTCAACTTATAAACTTTGGAGGCGCAATGAGATTATCAGGTAAAGTGGCGGTTGTAACAGGTGGAGCGCAGGGAATTGGAAGGTCAATTTGTGAGACTTTCGAAAGAGAAGGCGCTAAAGTTGTGGCTGTAGATATGCAAAAGGCAGAATTTGAATCAGAGAATATAACAGGATATGCACTAAATGTAACCGATAGAACAGAGATTGAGGCATTCTTCAAATTTATGATGGACGAATACGGCAAAATTGATGTACTGGTTAATAATGCAGGGATTACCAGAGACGCGTTGATTCATAAAATGTCAGAAGACATGTGGGATTTGGTAATTGATGTCAACCTTAAAGGGGTATTCAACATGGCTCAAGTTATTGGCCCACAAATGATGGAACAGGGAAGCGGCAGCATTATCAATATAGCGTCTGTTGTTGGCGAGTATGGAAATGTCGGACAGACAAACTATGCGGCGACAAAAGCAGGTGTTATCGGCATGGCAAAGACTTGGGCGAAGGAATTTGCTCGAAAAGGCGCAGCTGTGAGAGTTAATTCAGTTGCACCGGGCTATGTCAATACTGAAATGATGAAAACCGTTCCGGATAAAGTATTAGACCCAATTAGAGAAAAAACCATGTTGGGAAGACTTGGAGAACCGCAAGAAATCGCAAACGCATGTCTATTCCTTGCCAGCGACGAATCGTCGTTTATCACGGGGCACAATTTATCCGTTAACGGCGGTTTGAGATTATAGGAGGGAATATAATGAGGGAAGTTGTAATTGTATCAGCTGTCAGAACACCTATTGGTGCATATGGTGGCGCATTAAAGGGTCTCAGTGCGGTTGAACTCGGAACAATTGCCGCAAAAGAGGCAATTGTCAGAGCTGGAATCAAAGCAGAGCAAATAGATGAAGTTCTAATTGGAAACATCTTAAGCGCTGGCTGTGGTCAAAATGTGGCGAGACAAGTATCTATCCATGCGGGGTTACCAGTTGAAGTACCAGCTATGGCTTTGAATATACTCTGTGGCTCAGGCCTTAGAAGTGTCAGTTTGGCAGCGCAAGTGATTGCATCTGGCGGTGCGGAAGTCGTCCTATGTGGCGGAACGGAAAGCATGTCAAATGCACCTTATCTTTCAGGCTCCAATCGTTGGGGTCAAAAAATGGGACACTATGAAATGGTGGATCATATGATTAAGGATGCGTTGACAGATGCATTTCATAACTATCATATGGGAATTACTGCTGAAAATATTGCAGAACAATGGCATCTCACAAGAGAAGAACAAGATCAATTTGCTGTAGCAAGTCAAAATAAAGCAGAAGCTGCTCAAAAAAGCGGCAGATTCTCTGATGAAATCGTTCCAGTTGTAATCCCTCAAAGAAAAGGCGATGCAGTTGTGGTGAAGGATGATGAATACATCCGTCATGGCGCTACTTTTGAAATGGTACAGAAGTTGAAACCAGCATTTAAAAAGGATGGAACCGTTACAGCGGGAAATGCGTCCGGGATAAATGATGGAGCAGCTATGCTGATCGTCATGAGTAAAGAAAAAGCTCAATCGCTTGGCGTTTCATACCTTGCTGAGATTAAAGGCTATGGAACAAAAGGTGTTGATCCGTCGATTATGGGCTACGGTCCAGTACCTGCAACTTTAACAGCCATTAAAGATGCAGGATGGTCGATTGATGATATAGAGTTGGTAGAGGCAAATGAGGCTTTTGCAGCACAATCGCTTGCAGTTGTAAAAGACCTTAAGCTGAATCCAGAAATTGTGAATGTAAACGGTGGCGCAATTGCCCTTGGCCATCCCGTTGGGGCAAGTGGTGCTAGAATCTTAGTTACACTTATTCACGAAATGCAAAAAAGAGATGCGAAGAAGGGGCTTGCAACCCTCTGCATCGGCGGTGGAATGGGCACGTCCTTGCTCATTGAAAGACCGTAACAGGCATATACTGCCTAGTGTCCCGTATAGAGGACATCCTTTAGTTACCTTTAAAATGAAAATAGAATCCTTATGCAAAAAAACCCTAAGAAAAGGCCTCCACTCAGTGGAGGTCTTTTCGATTTTAAGAAGTACAGAGCCTTACAAACTCATGATTTCTTAATCCTTTTTTAATGGCAATTGACAGCTCAAAAAGTTATGATAAATAAAAAGAGGGGGGATAGGTGTGAAAATTACATTTCATCCAATGGCAAAAGAGGAAACACATCTTACTTTCGTGGTGATTGTGGCAAGGTTTAGAGGCAAGTGGCTGTATGTAAAACATAGAGACCGTTCCACTTGGGAAGTCCCAGGGGGGCATATAGAAAATGGAGAATCCCCCGATGTCGCAGCTGTGAGAGAACTCGTAGAGGAAACCACTGCCTTGGAATATCATTTGATACCGCTCATGGACTATGGGGTAGAAAAAGAAGGCATTAAGAATTACGGCAGATTGTATTTTGCTGAGATATACGAACTAAATGAATCTTTTGAATTTGAAATTGAAACTTATGGACTATATGAGGAAATGCCTGTCGCACTCACTTACCCAAAGATTCAACCATATCTGTTTGGCGCAGTACGAGATATGATTGGTGGTATAGATCTGGGCTCAATAGAGTCATTGCATGTTGAAGCGAATGACTTAGAATCCACAAAGTTTTTAGAAGTGACTGTCTTTAGGCGAGATGGCAAGGCGATTATGAAGATTCCTTCAGTTGTAGTCAGTTAATGAAGGTTTTTTAAAGGAGGTAAAGGAAATGGCTAAAAAGAGTGTATGGAAAGAAATTGCAGGAGATCTTGGCGGTATCTATGAGAAGGGAACATTTACAAAAATGGAGAAGATTCGAATTCCACATGGAGAATCTGAAATTGTCATAGATAATGCCATCATGATGGCTGGAACAACACCGATTACCTACACTCGGATTAGAAGTGTGTTTGTCAATCCATCCCAATTTGAGTTTAAAATCTATCATGAGGGCTTTTTCAGTTCAGTTGGAAAAATGTTGGGGATGCAAGACATCCTAATAGGGGATGAGAAAATTGATGAAACATTTGTGATTAAAAGCAAATCTGAATATCAAATTCAAAAGTTGCTGAGCGATCCTGAACTAAAAGTGCTCTTGCTCACGGGAAAGCCAATACAGCTTGAAATCAAACTGAGAGATGGCGAACTTCAAAATGAGAGAGAGAGTATTTTACAGTATCAGGCTTCGGGACAAATTAAAGATATAGACGTTCTTCAAAACATCATAGAGATTTTCAAAAGGGTCATCGACCTCATGATTGAATTTGGCATTGCGTTGGATACAGAACCTGTATCAAAACTCACAAAATAGATATTTTGACAGGAGAGAGCCGTGAGTCATCATAAGCAACTAGATAGAACAAGTCAATATATTAGAACTGTAAAAAAAGAAGTATTTGGGCAAGTTCGAAATCAGTATCCGTTCACTCTCCCTGCTGTTAAAAGTCTGAGTGAAGTTGAATTACACCCTAACGTGACTTTCTTAGCAGGTGAAAACGGAAGTGGAAAATCCACTTTGCTTGAAGCAATTGCCGTTGCATTTGGATACAACCCTGAAGGGGGGACGAGAAGTTTCAACTTCAGTACAGAGTCATCACATTCATCGCTAGGAGATTACTTGACGCTTGTGAGAGGTATTTCACGGCCAAAAGACGGATTCTTTTTAAGGGCTGAGAGCTTTTACAACGTCGCAACATATATAGATGAACTGGACAGAGAACTAGAGGGCGGCAAGAAAATTATCTCATCTTATGGTGGCAAGTCCCTGCACCAGCAGTCTCATGGGGAATCTTTTATGGCATTGTTTTTAAATCGTCTAACTGGAAAGGGGCTCTACATCTTAGACGAGCCTGAAGCGGCCTTATCTCCAATGCGACAAATGGCATTTATTTCAAGAATGCACGATTTGGTCTGTGATGCCTCTCAGTTTATCATAGCGACTCATTCTCCAATCATCATGGCATATCCCAATGCGTATATCTTAAATGTAGAACAAGGGTATGAAGTGATAGAATACAGAAATACAGAGCATTATCGCGTTACTTATCAGTTTTTGACTGACACGGAGAGAATGCTTAAAATTTTAACCGAAGACAGTGAAATCTGAAATCATTTATGAAAGAGGTTACTCTATGAAGAAATCTCAATATTATTATCAAAGACAGCCTAAAGTCAAAATTGATATGACTCTGACCGATTGGCTACTTGAAGCACTGATTATAATGGGCGTAATTGTTGGAACTGTGGTGACCGTTTTGAAATATGAAAATTTACCAGATGTAATTCCTACGAAGTACGATTTTTCAGGAAATGTAATCGCATATGGTGGAAAGGTAAATATCTTGATTTTAGTTGGACTTATGATTGTGATGTATTTGTTTTTAGTTGTGATCAATCGGTTTCCACACACATTCAACTATTTGGTCAAAATAACTGAACAAAATGCCTACAAACAGTACAAATTGGCAATGTCTCTAATTAGGTGGATTAATTTAGAGATGACTTGGCTGATATCGCTTTTAATCATAAATGACATTTACATATCGCTTTCAGAGAATCAAGATCGAACTCAGATAATTGTAATTGCTTCTCTTGTGGCAATGTTTGCAACCATTGCGGCGTACTTTATCAAGGCGATTAGGTTAAAGGAAGACGACTTGTAGGATGACCACAATTAACGCATAGGGGGAAGAAAACATGGAAGGCTCAGAGAAAAGTCTCAAGATATATGGTGAAAGGGTTTATTTAAAACCGATACAAAAGACAGATGTCAAATTGCTCTATCAATTGAGACGTGAAATCTCTCATCCTGATAGAGTGCAGTTTTCAGACCTCAATGAGGCGGCTCATTATCTGGATAGAATCGTGGAAGGCATGCTGGAAGGACGCTGGTATTATTGGTGTATAAACAGTTTGAAAACAAAAAAATCACTTGGAATTGCATGCTTATGGAATTTCAGTGATTATGAATCCATTGCCGAAATTGGATATGAGTTGCTTCCAGAGCATCGACGAAAGGGCTATGCATCTGAAAGTGCAAAACTGACTTTGAACTTCGGCTTTAAGTTCTTGGGTCTTTTAAATATATTGGGATGTGTCTCACCTAAAAATCTCAAGTCTATTCAAGTCTTAGAAAATTTAGGGTTTCAACTTGGTGGCATTCTGAAAGATGAAAACCAGCTGGTCTATAGGATGCCAAAGACCGTTTTTCTTAAGACGTCGCCGACGAGGGCACATGAATATGGCCTTGAAATTGGCAGATTGAACCGTGGACCGCTCAACAAGATTACAGATGTTGCTGGCTTAAAAGTGGGACATATGACCTTAATCAATGGAGCTACACAAACAGGGGTAACCGTTTTAGTGCCTTCTAAGGAAGATGTGTTTAGTCATAAGCTCATTTCGTCCACCCACGTAATCAACGGGTTTGGAAAATCTTCTGGATTGGTCCAAATTGAGGAACTCGGAACACTGGAATCTCCAATTGCACTGACCAACACACTCAGTGTTGGTGCAGTGACAGATGCCATGATTGGGCATATGCTTCGGACAAGTTCTGAAGATATTAGAAGTATCAACTGTGTTGTGGGAGAATGTAATGATGGTTTTCTCAACGACATAAAACATAGGCTCATAACCCATAGGCATGTTGAGGCGGCTTTTAAAAACGCTGTACGTGATTTTGAGGAAGGTGCAATTGGTGCTGGCAGGGGGATGTCATGTCATCAATTAAAAGGTGGTATAGGATCATCGTCACGTCAATTTGAAATAGGTGAGGTCATTTACACATTGGGTGTTATGGTGCTTTCCAATCACGGTATCTTGGATGATTTACAGATTTGCGGCGTGTCTGTTGGCAGTGAAATTGCAAAGAAAATAGAAGAAAAATCCATAGGTGAGCCAGTGGATAGGGGCTCTTGCATGATTTTAGTTGCCACAGATCTGCCAGTTTTGGACAGACAACTCAAGCGCATCTTAAAAAGAGCATCAGGTGGGCTTGCGAGACTGGGCTCTTATATGGGACATGGAAGCGGAGAAATTGTCATTGGATTTTCGACGGCAAATTCGATTGAACACAGAAGTGAATCTTCCTTAAAAAATCTTGATTTTATTCGAGATGACAGGTTGGATATAGCTTTTAGAGCTGTTGTCGAATGCACCGAGGAAGCGTGTTTAAATTCCATGCTGACATCTGAACGGGTTGAAGGGGTTGAAGGTCACGTGCGTGAACCCCTGTCCAATTATATGGATGTGTATTTTCAAAAGGCAAAAGATTTGAAAAATAGATGATATATGTTAAAATATACCAAGAAAGAGTCGTGATGTTTTAAATTGAAAAGAGGATGGCATAGAACATGTTAATTGATATTGCACAGAGGAAAGATGGCGGTATGATATCGCTTCACAGCGAGATGGTTACCCGCCACGGATTCATAACAGGCGCAACGGGAACGGGTAAGACAGTTACATTGAAGGGACTTGCTGAAAAAATGGCAAAGGCGGGAAGTTCGGTGTTTTTAATTGACGTCAAAGGGGATTTAAATAGTTTTGGAAGAGCGGGAGAATGCACCGATAAACTGAATTCGTTTCAGGAAAAACACAATTTAGCAGTTCCAGATTTCAGATCGTTTAAGACAATCTTTTGGGACATATTTGGTACAGCTGGAATGCCTGTGAGAACAACGGTTTCCGATTTAGGTCCCGCCTTGATGGCAAAACTGCTTGAACTCAACAACAATCAAACAAACCTCCTTCACACCATCTATCAAATAGCAGATGATGAAGGCTTACTGCTGCTGGATTACAAGGACTTAACTGAGCTGGTTAAATATCTCTATGAGAATAACAAGTCGTTTGAAGAGGCTTATGGAACACTTAACAAGCAATCTATGGGGGCGATTCAAAGAGCATTGGTTGCAATGAATCACATGGAAGTGGATGAATTCTTTGGAGAAAGAGCTTTGGAACTCTCAGATTTGATTGCCACACCTGGAACCATCAATGTAATGGCGGCTCAGAAGCTGATTTTAAATGAGAAATTGTATTCTACATTCCTTCTTTGGCTTCTATCAGAACTCTATGAAAGCCTACCTGAAATTGGTGATGTGGAAGTTCCAAAATTGGTATTGTTCTTTGATGAGGCGCATTTGATTTTCAAGGGAATCTCAAAGGTGCTGCTCAATAAGATGGAACAAGTTATAAAATTAATTCGTTCCAAAGGCGTTGCGGTCTTTTTCATATCACAAAGACCTACAGATATTCCAGATGAAATTATGGCGCAACTTGGCAATAAAATACAGCATGGCATTCGCATGAAAGATGCTAAGAACCCAATGGAAAACAGCGATAAACTGCTTAAATTTGGTGTTGGTGAGGTGTGCATTTCTCTACTCGATGGAGATGGTGTTGCGCTCCCATATGAAGAAGCTGTTGTATTGCCGCCAGCGAGCTGGATTGGCAAGACAGACGATTGTGACTATTATTCCAATAGATCCCTTGCCGATAAATACGGTGAACGGATTGATCGCGTCTCTGCATATGAAATGCTGACAAAGAGAAATACTTCAAACCGTGAGACTGCTGGATCGACAAAGAGAAGCACGTCATCTAAAACCAAGTCAAAGGGTGGCCGCAAAAAGGATTCCTTCGGCACTAAAGTTGCCAAGTCGCTACTGTCTTCTTTTGGACGTTCACTGGGAAGTGGATTGGCACGAGGCCTTATGGGAACTTTAAAAAGATATTAATTCATGGTTGACATAATTTGAAATGGGTATATATTTTAAAGGAGTATTTGAAAGTGTGGTGATACGATGAGAATTGATTCAATTAATTTCAATCCTATAATCCGGAATCTTCGACAAAAGCCGGCAAACATTGGCATTGAACAGAAGATGACCTCAGCCATAAATGCGTATAATCAAGGTAGCCGGAATACTGAATCTGTGGGGGATTTGCTCAAAACAGCCGATGGTGCTCTCGGGTCAGCTTCAGATGCGTTGAATCAGATTAAGGAATTGGCAGTAAAGGCTGGAAATGGCACTTATACAGATGATGAAAGGCAAATGATTCAATCGCAGATTGAAGAGCTAAAAAGTTCTATCAGTGACACTCTAGCAAATACAGAATTCAATCGAATTAAGATTTTTAATGGAAATGATACCCTGGATATTCAAACGGGAAATCAGGGAAGGGTGATGGAACTTAAAAACACGTCTCTTGAAACGCTTGGAATAGCTGATTTAGATGTGACAAAATCAATTGACTTAGCGTCTATTGCAAAAGCCTCACAAATGATTACAGATGCCAGAGGCAAGATGGGTGCTGTGAGCAATGGTCTTGAATCCACAGTTCGATCAAATCAAATTGCAGCAGAAAATATATTTTCTGCAAGGTCTAACCTAGAAACGGATTTTACGACTCAAATATCGGACATTAGAAGGAATTCCATATTGCAGCAATATAGAATTGCAACCATGGGACTTCAAATGGAGTCACAAAAGAGCAAGCTCAACTTGTTGATGTAATATGGATTTAGGGGAAAAGCCTTACCCCGGATATATAACATCGGCTGATTACGCGTCTTGCGGTTAGTCGAAAATTATTCTTTCTCGTGAAGTGAATTTTTAAGTCTAAAATAAACCTCAGCATGTTGCTGAGGTTTATTTTAGATTAGTTAGATGGGGCGAAGCAACACGACAACATGAAATAAAAATAACAAGAAGTGAGGGTAAAATTTTGATTTTAGCACTACGAAATCATAGCGGATCAAACCCAAATTGGGAGATGAAGGCGTTTGCAACCACTAGTTTAATAGCTTCTATGTCCTGATATCTTGATGTAAGACGATGGATGCTGGTGACGTCTCTCTCCTTAAGACCGCAGGGGACAATCGCCTTGAAGTCTTCGAGATTAGTGTTGACGTTTAGTGCGAAGCCGTGCATGGTAACACCTCGTCTGACGGCAAGCCCTATGGCAAGAATCTTTGAGTTCCCTACAAAGACCCCGGAGTTGATGGGATCACGTGTTGCATGGATGTCAAAATGAGTTTTGAGTAAATCAATAAACAGTTGCTCCAACTGATTGACAAAAGTTTTGATACTGCCTCCATGATTCTTTTTCAGGTTGAAAATCGTGTAGCCAACAAGCTGACCGGGGCCGTGGTAAGTGACGTCGCCACCTCTTCTCGTGCTGATGACCTGATAACCACGTCTTTCGAGTTCGGATTCTGAAAGCAGTATATTTTCAGGATTCGCGTGGAGGCCAAGCGTAATGACTTTGGGGTGTTCCATGAGAAGTAAGTGGTCGCTAGCGCCTCCTTGAACCTCATTGAGACAGGTTTCCTGATAAGAATAGGCAGATTCATAGGAGATTGTGCCTAAATTTTTTATAATTAACTTCATAAGTTTATGTACCATCTGATAAATCAAATGCCTTTCTAAGTTAGATTGCCTTTATTTGCAATTGTTGTAGGCTTCTTTATTATATAGCAGAAATATGTTGGCATCAACATTGAAAGGGTATGAATCTTATGAGATAATTGTTTTATGGGGATAAATAGGGCACTTTAAAAGGATTTATGTTTTCTTAATATCTTTCAAATTATTTTTAAACTTTTGATAGATATAATAACACAAAGGAGTAATTGTATGTGGACACGTGAAGAACTTAAAAGAAAGGCAAAGATGTTCTTAAAGACACATTATTTGCCAGCATTTTTCGTCAGTTTTGTTCTGATGATTGTAACGGGATCAGGTGGCAACTTTAGAAACGAGAATAAAATTAGTCATGATCCGGCATTATACATCAATAATGCTGAATTCAATCCAGATGCGTTTTGGCATGTTGCAGGTCCAATTGTTGGAATTGGTGCACTTGTTTTTGTTGCACTTATCCTTTTGAGAATTTTTATTGGATATATTCTTGAAGTTGGAGCAAGAAACTACTTTTTACGGGGAACAGAACGTGAAGTAACTGTTAGTGAAATGGCCTTTGGATTTAATTCGGAATACTATGGAAATATCGTCAAGACTATGTTTATAAAAGGTCTTTATAATTTATTGTGGTTTTTGCTTCTGATTATACCGGGGATTATCAAAGCATACGCTTATTCCATGGTGCCGTATATTTTGGCGGATAATCCGAATATAGACAGTGATCGAGCTATTGAGCTCAGCATCAAAATGACTGGCAATCAAAAATGGGACATGTTTGTCTTAGATCTTTCCTTCATAGGCTGGTATTTGCTTGGGTCACTGTTGTTTGGCATAGGTACTTGGTTTGTCAATCCCTATGTAGATGCCACCAAAGCTCAACTTTATTCAAAACTTAGGCTCAACGCAGTTAGAAGTAATCTCTGTACACCAGAAGAATTGTGCTTTAAGCCAGATGAAGATGTCTATGGAGATTCAGAAAACTGGTATGACCAATACTAATTTACAGCTTTTGAAGAAGGTGTAAACCATCACTTGGCGCCTGCGGTCTATTTGACAATGTCAGTTGAATTAGGACAGTGCAGGCGTTTTTGCGCAAAAAATCATCTGAAAAATCATTAAAATGCATGTTTCTATGAGAATTTGGCGATTTCCCTTGTCAACGAATGGGACTTTCATATAAAATGATAGAAGCTCAAACATTGAGGAATTATTGGTAGGAGGCATAAATGTTAGAACTCTATATTGCAAGGCACGGTCAAACCGAATGGAATGTTGCTGGCAGAATGCAAGGATGGCTTAATTCGCCGCTGACAGAAAAGGGGATTGAAAGTGCAGATCAATTGGGACAGGAGTTACAGTCTATATCGTTCGATGCATATTATTCATCGCCTTCTGAACGCGCTTATAAAACCCTTGAAATCGCCATTGGCGATTCGACTAAAATTGTCTGTGATGAGAGGCTTAAAGAAATTGGCTTAGGTGCTTGGCAGGGAATGCTTGTCAAGGATATAGAGGCAAATGATCCTGAGCGCTTTAGACAGTATTTTTATGAACCAGAGAACTTTTCAATAGAGGAAGGCGAAAATTATTTTACACTCTATGATAGAGTCCATGCATTTACAGAAGATATCAAGCACAGACATTTTAAAAAGGGCGTTAAGCAAAGGGTCATCATTATCACACATGGCATCACGTTGATGATGCTGAGACTTATCTTTCACAATGGGACGATTGAAAATATAAGAGATTATCACGTGGCGGGAAATGCCAAACTCCATGTGTATCAGTTTGATGGAAATGCATTTAAATGCATCAAAGAACCCAAAGTGGAATTCTAATTTGCAAACGAAAGTTGCCTTTATTTTGTAAGGTGTTTGTTTGAAAAAACTTTACTATAAAATATGAATTTTTCATATTAGTTAAATCATAGCGTGTACACATAAGCATAGAGTTGTTATAATGAAGATGAACTCAGCGAAATGGAGGGAATCATATGAAGAGTCTATCAACTAAAAATTGTGGAATTTCAGCATCCATGACATTGGCAATTACAGCCAAGGCGAAACAACTGAAAGAGAGTGGCGTAGATGTAGTTAGTTTCAGCGCAGGAGAGCCTGATTTTAACACACCTGAATACATTAGAACAGCTGCAATTAATCGCATAGAAAAAGGCGGCAATGGCTATACAGCTGCGTCTGGATTACCGGAACTTAAAACGGCAATCTGTGCGAAATTAAAGCGAGATAATGCTCTCGACTATAAACAGGAAAATATCGTCGTGTCATCTGGTGCGAAGCATTCTTTATTTAACTCGCTTCAGGCACTCCTTAATCCAGGAGATGAAGTGATTATACCATCGCCTTATTGGGTTAGTTATTATGAACTGGTAAAAATGGCAGATGGCGTTCCAGTACTTGTAGAGTCGGATGCTGCAAATAAATTTAAGGTGAAGACAGCAGATCTTGAGTCAGCTGTAACGGAGAAGACAAAGGCAATTATCATAAACAGCCCGAACAATCCAACAGGAACGGTCTATTCAAAAGATGAACTCACTGAAATTGGAGAGTTTGCAGTTCGACATGACCTTTATATTATTTCAGATGAAATATATGAAAAATTGATTTATGGAGAAAAACACTATTCAGTGGCAGCGCTCTCAGAGGCTTACAAGGAGAGGACAATTGTCATAAATGGTCTCAGCAAGGCGTACGCCATGACAGGATGGAGAATTGGGTACACTGCCAGCAGTGTTGAAATTGCCAAAGTCATGGGGAATATTCAATCTCATGCCACTTCAAATCCAAACACCATTGCCCAATATGCAAGTATTGAAGCTCTAAATGGAGACCAATCTCCAATTGAGGAAATGAGAAAGGCTTTTGATGAACGCCGTCAGTATATGGTTGAAACCATTAAGTCGATTCCTGCGGTTTCATGTGTTGAACCAGATGGTGCATTTTATGTCATGGTGGATATAAGTCATTTCAAAGGCATGACAATTGAGGGAAAAGAAGTTAAGGATTCGGTGGAATTTGCATCTGTATTGCTTGAAACTTCAAATGTTGCTGTTATTCCTGGAATTGCATTTGGTGCTGATGACTACATTAGACTCTCATATGCAACCAGTATGGAAAACATCAAAGAGGGTTTATCTCGCATTAATAACTTTTGTGATAAATATAAATAATCGTTAATTTAAACGTAAATAGTGGCATTTTCAAGGCTTCAATGCTTTGAAAAATGCCATTTTTTTTATAGAGAGAAAGTCAGAAAAATAAGGCATATGTCATTTTCGAAAAGAATATGTTAAACTATAGATACAATTTTCTGATGAGATGACACTGGGGGAAATGCGTTGGGAATATTGAATGAGCATTCTAGAAGTATTGAAAAAACAATATTAGTAGCAGTTTTTACCACTTTTATGGGACAGATTTACTTTACACCTTTTGGATCGGAATTTAGACTCACTTTTGCAGTTGCAGTATTGAACGTCCTTATGTTGACTTTTAAAGAAATCAATCCACTTGCCACAATTAATCTGGTGGGACTCATGACATTCTTTGTCAGGAGCAGTGTATTTGTCTTTAATCAAAATGGAACAATTATGGACGCCTTTCACATTTATTATCCGGCTGTCTTTTTTTATATTTTTTACAGCTTGTTCTTTGTCTTATTGGATGTGCGAAGTTTTCTAAAGAATCCACTGGCGCTTTTTATAAGCATATGGATTTGCGATAGCATTCCAAACAGCATCGAGGTCATCATAAGACAGGAGTGGCGGATTGCCAATTTTGAACAGATTATTTATACAGTTATTATGATTGGGCTCTTTCGAACGGTGTTTACAACCGTTATGATTTACATTTCCAATTACTATTTTCAGCACGTGTCAGAGAAGCAGAAACATCAAAAATTCGTCGAAAAAATCGTATTGATGTCTAGTTTGAAAACAGAACTTTTTTTTCTCAGAAAATCGAAAAATGACATTGAAGATGCCATGAGAAGGAGTTTTGAAATCTACGAGAAACTTGAAAATGGCGACGAAAAAGCGGCTATTTTAACAGTTTCAAAGGACATTCATGAGATTAAGAAGGATTATACCCGTGTCATTGCGGGCATTGAGAAGAGCATTGAAGAGACATCTGATTTTCAGATGGATTTTTTTGAAATACTCAGCATTGTCACAGAGACAAATCGAAAGCTTTCAGAGTCAAAGGGGAAGAAAATCGCTTTTAAAGTCAATAATTTCTATAATTTTAAGACCACAGAGTATTTCACTCTGATTTCAATTTTGAACAATCTCGTGGTGAATTCAATTGAGGCAATTGAAATGGAAGGTATGATTAGCATTTATGAAAATCTGCATGATGACGTGATTTTTATCAGCGTCTTTGATGATGGAGAGGGGATAGATGAAGTGGACATCTCGCTGATTTTCGAACCGGGGTACTCCACAAAATACAATGAGGTCAATGGCATTATGTCGTCCGGAATTGGACTGACACATGCCAAGTATTTGATAGAGGAGATACTGGGGGGACGTCTATCTGTGGAGTCGCAAAAGGGTGTTAGTACGAGTTTCAATATATTGATTCCAAAAAATAATTTGGTGGCTGAGAGAGAAATATTACAATAGTAAAACTGGGGAAAGATTGATTCAATATGGGGGGCATATGAACTACAATTTTTACTTAATTGATGATGACATCAGTGTCATCAGCATTTTATCTAAGATCATTATCAGTCAAAAACTTGGGGATGTCATAGGAAAGGATACAACTGGTGAACGGGCTATTTCAGAGATTAAACGTTTAAAACCGGATATTGTCATCGTGGATTTGCTGCTGCCTAAAATTGATGGGATTACGCTGGTCACACAGCTCAAGCCAGAATTTAAGGACATGCCCTTTATCATGATTAGTGAAGTACATGCAAAGGATATGGTTTCCAAGGCTTACAACAGCGGCATAGAGTTTTATATCAACAAGCCTATCAATGTCATAGAAGTGATTAACGTGGTCAAGCGCGTTGACGAAAAACTCAAAATGAAGAAGGTTATTGATTCGTTTCAGTCGGCCTTTATGAGCATGCAGTCACTCAGTGATGAGGGCACTTCCAAGCATAAGTCAGATCCACTCGATGGGGCGAGGGATATCTTATCGCATCTTGGAATTATAAGTGATGCGGGAACGAAAGACATTCTCTATATTATTGAGTTCATCTTGGGGCTTGATGACGGGATTCGCAAAAAAGTCTTGGACTATAGACTGTCAGAGCTATACACATATGTCAGTGACAAATACGAAAGGGAAAAGGGCGAAATTGTCAATGAAAAGACCATAGAGCAGCGTATCAGGCGAACGATTGGTCAGGGGCTCGAAAATATAAGTGAGCTGGGGATGGATGACTATGAAAACCTTTATTTTGAGCGTTATGCCAACTCTCTCTTCGACTTCAGAGAAGTGCGCAAGGAAATGGAATTTTTAAAGCGCAAGTCAAAAGAGCGTGGCAAAATCAACATCAAGAAATTTATAGCTGGATTGATTTTGGAGATGAACCGATAAAAGTCAGAAAAATGAGACTGCGTTAACAAAACGTTACACAAAAGTTAAAGAAAATTCACAAACTTTCGTAGGAAAGTGTCACAATTTGTAGGAAAATGTAGGACTGCTAGTATAAATAAAGTGTACTAGCAGTTTTTTATGTCCCACTGAGGGAGAATAGCTGCTCGGAGTACGGGGTTTTATTTACAAATGAGTAGGAGGAAATTATGAAAAAGACATTATCGTTGTTAATGGTACTCATGTTGGCGTTATCTATGTTGGCTGGTTGTTCTCAAAAGGCAGCTGATCCAGCACCTGCAGATTCAAGCACACCTGCTGAATCATCAGAAGCTCCAGCAGCACCTGCTGAGCAAGTCTTTGTTAACATTGGAACTGGGGGAACTGCGGGAACTTATTTCCCACTTGGCGGTGCGTTTGCTGAAATCTGGAACAACAATATTCCAGGCGTTAACGCAACAGCTCAAAGTACTGGTGCATCTGTTGCAAATATCAATCTGCTGATGGACAAGAAAGTTGAAGTCGTCATTGTTCAAAATGATATCGCAATGTATGCGCATGATGGTGTAAAAATGTTTGAAGGACAAAAATTTGACAATTTGAGAGGCCTTTCAACACTTTACAGCGAACCGCTTCAAATCGTAACAACTGATCCGAACATTACATCGGTTCAAGATTTAAAAGGCAAAAAAGTAGCTGTTGGCGCAATTGGTTCAGGGGTTGAAGCAAACGCAAGACAAATCATTGAAGCTGCAGGCTTGGATTTCGATAATGATATCGAAGCAAAATTCCTTTCTTTCTCAGAAGCATCTTCTGGTCTCAAGGATAAACAAGTTGAAGTTGCCTTCTTAACAGCTGGTATTCCAACTGCTGCGATTCAAGATTTATCAGCACAAAACGATGTCTTTATCGTTCCAATTGATGGCGATATCGCCTCTAAACTGATGAGCGAATACAGCTTCTTTACAGAGTATGTCATCCCTGCTGAAACTTACAAAGGACAAGCGGCAGATGTTCACACATTAACTGTAAAATCAATGCTCTGTGTATCGGCTGACTTAGACGATGAACTCGCATACCAATTGACAAAACAAATCTACGAAAACCATGACCGTGTTGTAGCAGCTCATAACGTCGGCAAGTATATCACAAAAGATACTGCTACTGAGGGGATGTCAGTTCCATTACATCCAGGTGCTGAAAGATACTTCAACGAGTAGTCGTAATTTGAGAGTGGGGAAACTTTGAAAAAGAAAATTATTGCGGCTGGTATTGGCGTTGTCTTGATTCTGACTTTGCTATCAGCCGCAGTTCACAAGGAAAAGATTTTGGTAGTCGAAGACAGACAGAGCGGCGTCTATGATGAATATGTGCTTGCAAATCGGGAATTCGTGTTGGGGTATATACATTCCGTATTGCTGACGCCTGCCGATGAATACTTCGTCATTACCGATGACAATCAGCTTCTGCTCCAAAAGACCATTTATGAGTCTTTTGGGGTGGGACTCCCCTATGAACAAATACAGGATTCAGATTTTGAAATTGTCGATGGGAAGTTCATCCTTTACTTGGATCGGAAGATAAAAGAGCTGAATATGGTGATTTCTCCGATTCCCAAGCATTCGTTGACTGTCAACGGTGAGAAAATAGAATTGATTAACTTATTAAATGAGAATACTCAATCCATCAAGATTTATGCAATAGAAAAAAATGTTTTTGAAATTGGCAATTATCATTTTATTTTATAGGAAGGAACGGTGTCATGTCTGATATTAATAAAAACACATCAGTTTCAGAGGGGTCAGCCGATGACTTGTTGAGGAAATACGACAAGGGGTCAGACTACAGGATACTGAGCGGAATGCAGGCAAAGTTGCTCATTGGATTACTGGCGGCATTTTCCCTGTTCCAGCTTTATACCGGCATATTTGGCGTTATGGATGCACTGCTTCAAAGGTCTGTGCATTTGGCATTTGGTCTGACACTGGTATATCTGCTGTATCCATCCACTAAAAAATTCTCAAGAGATAAACTGCATCCTTTTGACTGTGCGTTAGCGGTCTTGGCAGGGGCAGTTTGCCTATATGTCTTCTTCAATTATGGGGAATTGGTTTTGAGGGCAGGACGTGTGACAACCATGGATATGATTGTGGGGATGATTGCAATTGTATTGGTTCTCGAAGCGGCAAGAAGGGTTATCGGGTGGCCTATGGTCATCATCGCGATTACGTTTATCGCTTATGCCTTGCTCGGCCCCAAAATTCCGGGTCAATTGGCTCACCGCGGTGTGGCAATGGATGACCTCGTGCAACATCTGTTCTATACAACTGAAGGCATCTTCGGAATACCGATTGGGGTTTCCTCAACATTTATATTCATGTTCCTGTTATTTGGTGCCTACCTTGAAAAAACAGGTATGGGTGAGTTCTTCATCGATATAGCAAACTCAATTGCAGGTGGCGCACCGGGTGGCCCGGCAAAAGTTGCCGTTATTTCAAGTGCTTCCATGGGAACTCTCACAGGAAGTTCAGTTGCAAATGTCGTTGGAACTGGTAGCTTTACAATCCCAATGATGAAAAAACTCGGATACAAGCCAGAATTTGCAGGTGCTGTTGAAGCCACTGCTTCCACAGGTGGACAGTTAATGCCACCAATTATGGGTGCAGCTGCATTTTTAATGGCTGAATTTACCAATATTCCTTATGTACAGGTTATTGGTGCAGCTGTTATTCCAGCACTTCTTTACTACTTTGGCGTTTGGGCAGGGGTTCACTTTGAGGCTAAGAAATTGGGTCTAGAGGGGATGTCTAAAGATCAATTGCCTAAAGCAGGGAGAGTCATGAGGGAAAGAGGACATCTTCTCATACCGATTATTGTTGTCGTTTACTTGTTGGTTGCTGGCTATACGCCAATAAGAGCAGCGCTTGGTGCAATTGCCACTTCATTAGTTGCTTCATCACTTAAGAAGGAAACTAGATTGACCCCTTATGAAATATTTGAGGGACTCGTAAACGGTGCAAGAAGTGCACTAACAGTTATTGCAGCATGTGCAACAGCAGGTATTATCATAGGGGTTGTAACTCAGACAGGGCTGGGACTCAAAATGGGTTCTATGCTCGTGAGCATTGCCAATGGCAACTTGCTTCTGACTCTGTTCTTCACGATGTTGACATCGTTGATTTTGGGAATCGGCGTACCGACAACTGCAAACTATGTTATAACCTCCACCATTGCAGCGCCAGCATTGCTAATGCTAAACGTCCCTGTTATAGCGGCTCATATGTTTGCATTCTACTTCGGAATCGTTGCCGATGTTACACCACCTGTTGCACTTGCGGCAGTGGCTGCGTCAGGTGTTGCCAAGTCAGAACCGATGAAAACCGGTGTTCAAGCATCACGGCTTGCCATAGCGGCATTCTTAATTCCGTATATATTTGTCTATAGTCCACAATTGCTGTTGGTTGACGTCACAGCAGTTCAGCTTATTTTCATCGTCATCACCTCTGTCATCGGTATCATTTCAGTGGCGGCAGGTCTGACTGGATTCTTCACATCAAAAATGAATGCAGTTGAACGTCTGCTCTTCATAGTTGGCGGCGCAATGCTCGTTACAACACATGTAACACTTAATATTGCAGCCTTGCTGATGCTTGGAATCGCTTTTGTCTTACAGCAAAGAAAGAAACAAAAAATATCTGCGGCAGTTTAAACCACTGCCCCAGATTTTAACTTACATCGTGAACAGGGTAATCCCCCCTAATAATGCGATTATAGAATTTTGTGAAGGTGATGTGAAGCATCACAATTGGAGCTCATAAGAAAGCTCAAGAAAATGACTGCAACAAATCAGGTTGATTTGATGTGGTCATTTTTGGTTTGAGGAAGGTTTGGAGAAGTGAGACTAAATCTCATTTGTAAACAAAAATGCACAAAGTTTTATTACTAATTGAAATCTGTTATAATAATGTAGAATTATTTTTAGGAGGATTGGAATGTCTAAAAGGGAAACGCTCAACTTAATATCAGTTGAGGACTTATTAAATAGAAATGATGAAGTGGTTCGTAAAATAAGAGAGATCAACGATCAATACTATAGAGAGCAAGCCAGACAGAAAAAGGCCATTATTGTCACTTATGGTTGTCAGATGAACGAACACGACTCAGAAAAGCTGGATGCCATGCTCCAAGAGATGGGGTACTTAACTGTCAAGAAATTAGATCAAGCTGATTTAATCATCTTCAATACTTGCTGTGTCAGAGAAAATGCAGAACTTAAAGTTTATGGAAACTTAGGTAGAATCAAACACTTGAAGACCAAAAACAAGGATTTGGTTCTTGCAGTTTGTGGCTGTATGATGCAACAACCTCATATTGTTGAGGAAATTAAAAAGAAGTACAAGTTTGTGGATTTAGTCTTCGGGACACACAACCTACACAACTTCCCTACATTGCTCGAAGAGACACTTTCAGGTGGGCGGCAAGTAGTGGAAGTTTGGGATTCAGAAGGCGATGTGATTGAAGGCCTTAAAGCCAATCGGAAGATGGATGTCAAGGCCTTTGTGAATATCATGTATGGATGTGATAATTTCTGTGCCTACTGCATCGTTCCATACACCAGAGGCAGAGAACGCTCACGCGAGGCATCGGATATCATAGAAGAGATTGAAATGTTGGTTTCACGCGGCGTGCGGGAGATAACCCTCTTGGGACAAAATGTCAACTCCTATGGAAAGACTCTAAGTGAGCCAATTGACTTTGCGGATTTATTAAAGATGGTCAACGAAATCAAAGGCGTTGAGCGCATTCGATTTATGACGTCGCATCCTAAGGACATATCAGATAAATTGCTGGTGACCATGGCAGCGTGTGAACATGTTTGCGAGTACCTTCACTTACCTGTTCAGGCTGGAAGCAATAAGATTTTAAAGGCCATGAACAGACACTACACCAGAGAACAATACCTTGCCACAGTGAAAAGAGCTAAAGAACTTATGCCGGGGTTGTCCATATCAACTGATATTATCGTTGGATTCCCTGGAGAGAGCAAAGAGGACTTTGAAGAGACGCTTTCACTCATGAGAGAAGTAGGATATGATTCAGCATTTACCTTCATTTATTCAAAGAGGACGGGAACACCTGCCGCTGAACTGGAAAACCAAGTTAGTGAAGAAGAAAAACATCGAAGGATGACAGAATTGCTTGAAATGTTCAATCCCATGGT
Source organism: Firmicutes bacterium UBA6806 (assembly GCA_002452745.1). GTDB lineage: Bacteria > Bacillota > Clostridia > Peptostreptococcales > Acidaminobacteraceae > Fusibacter_A. The sequence goes on along the minus strand of DKFC01000003.1, from coordinate 30,429 downwards.
CAAAGAAAAAATCAAGAGCTATCAAGATCAGATTTTAGAAGTACTGGTGGAGAGCACTTCTAAATCGTCGGATTCAGTTTTGATGGGGAGAAGCCGCCAGCATGTCACTGTGAACTTTGAAGGGGATAAAGACCTGATTGGCAAACTCGTCAAAGTAAAGGCAACAGAGCCTAAATCATTCTCCATCTTTGGCGAAATCACTGAAGTGGAGCAGGATATTTAACGAGGGAGTAAAGTCATGCAAAAAATAGACAAACAAAAATTGACACCTATGATGCGCCAGTATTTCGAAATCAAAGAACAGTACATGGACTACATCCTCTTTTACCGTCTGGGCGACTTTTACGAGATGTTCTTTGACGATGCCGTTGTTGCATCAAGAGAACTTGAAATCACCTTAACAGGCAGAAATTGCGGTCTTGAAGAACGTGCCCCGCTTTGCGGGATTCCCTACCATGCCATGGAAGTCTACTTGAAAAAACTTGTGGAAAAAGGATTTAAAGTGGCTATTTGCGAACAAGTTGAAGACCCTGCACTTGCAAAGGGTATCGTGAAAAGGGAGGTTATCAGAGTCATAACACCCGGCACGGTTATTGACCCTGATATGCTGGACGCTTCAGAAAACAACTATATTGCAGCCATTGAATGGCGTGAGGGATTAACGGGAATTGCCTATTGCGATATTACAACGGGTACTTTCAAAACCACTGAAATTAAATCTATGGATCGCGTCATAGACGAGCTGATAAAAATCAATCCAAGTGAGATTATCATCAATCAGCAGAATAAACTTCCAGAGAATCTTGAAAAGGCTTTGCTGGATCAGGAGATGATTCTGTCCCCTTATTATGGACAGGCATTTAATACTGATAATGCGCATAAGGTCATCTCTAGAATTTTCAAGGTCTTTTCTGTGGAGAGCATTGGACTGGCAGAATCGCAGATGGCTCTGTCTGTAACAGGCGCTCTGCTTGCCTATATTGAAGAAACGGCTAAGACGCCACTGGAGCATCTGCATAAAGTAGAACTCTATCATGACAGCAACTTCATGATACTGGATAAGTACACAAGGCGAAATCTTGAACTTGTGGAGACCATGAGAAGTAAGGAAAAGAAGGGGTCATTACTATGGGTGCTCGATAAAACGTCCACAGCTATGGGGGCGAGGAAATTGAAAGCGTGGATTGAAGAGCCGCTGCTGGATATTGAGATGATTCGAAAGAGACATCAGACAGTGGGCATATTGGTGGAGGATTTGCTCCTTCGAAGCGATCTGAGAGAGTACCTCAAGCAGATTTACGACCTTGAGAGACTCACCGGAAAACTGGTGTACGGCAACATCAACCCTAGGGATTTGGTGGCACTGAAGAGTTCCCTGTTTGTGATTCCAGAGATCAAGATACGGCTTGAATCCTCAGAGGGAGACATGCTCAAGACAATCTATGAGGACATTGATTCTCTCACAGACGTCTATGACCTAATCAACACGGCGATTGTGGAAGAACCCCCTTATACAATTAAGGATGGCGGCGTTATTCGGACGGAGTACAGCGCTGAACTTGAAAAACTAAGAGATGCTGTTATCAACGGAAAACAGTGGATACTGGATATTGAAAATCGAGAAAAAGAGAGAACGGGTATCAAGACGCTAAAGGTAGGCTTCAACAAAGTCTTTGGCTACTATATTGAAATATCTAAGGGCAGTGTCAAACTTGCTCCCGATGACTATATAAGAAAACAGACACTTGCAAATGCCGAACGCTATATAACCCCTGAACTTAAAGAAATTGAGGAGACGGTTCTCCATGCTGAGGAAAAAATAGGGCGTCTTGAAAGTGAATTATTCAGCGAGTTGAAGGCAAAGATACTGGTGCATATAGAGCGTGTTCAAAAGACGGCATATGCCATTGCTTCACTGGATGCACTCACTTCTTTTGCAGAGACCAGTTATCGCTATGGCTATGTCATGCCCAAGATGAGCAAGAAGCAGGTTATCAACATCAAAAATGGCAGACATCCTGTGATAGAGCGTATTTTTAATGATGAGCTCTTTATTCCAAATGATACATTGCTCGATCAAGATGAGCATCAGTTTTACATCATCACAGGCCCAAATATGGCGGGTAAATCCACTTATTTGAGACAGGTGGCACTGATTACCCTGATGGCTCAAATCGGGTGTTTTGTCCCAGCAGAGAAGGCTGAAATCGGTATTGTGGATCGTATATTTACACGTGTTGGCGCTTCAGATGACCTGTCGCAAGGTCAGAGTACTTTTATGGTGGAAATGAATGAACTGGCAAATATTTTAAACAACGCCTCACCTAGAGCTTTGATTATTCTAGATGAAATCGGAAGGGGAACGAGTACCTACGATGGGCTCAGCATTGCATGGAGTGTTGTGGAGTATATATCTAAATTAAAGACAAAGGCTCTGTTTGCAACGCATTATCATGAACTGACTGAACTGGAAGGCCGTCTGCACGGCGTGTGCAATTTTAGGATTTCAGTTAAAGAATCAAAAGACGATATTTTGTTCTTGAGAAAAATAGAGCGTGGTGGAGCTAATCAGAGTTACGGGATTCAAGTGGCTAAACTGGCTGGAGTACCGCAACCGGTCATAGAGAGGGCTAAGGAAATATTGGCTAGGCTCGAAATCAATGATATCAACAACAACATCAACAATCTAAGTGGATTGGCAGGTGGTGGCCTTTCGGAGAATGAAGGCGTTATAGACAGCAATGCAGTACATTTGTCTGAGGGTGGACACAAGATTGATGAGGCACTCTATCGTTTTTTACAGGGAATCGAAGTGGAGAGACTCACACCAATTGAAGCTATGAATACACTTTATCAAATCATCACAAAATTTAACGATGGCAAGCAATAGACATTTAATCATGAAAAGTAGTCGTGAAAGCGAGGTGGGAAAGTGAAGTCAAACGAAAATCGTATCCAGCGACTTGATGAAGTTACTGCCAGCAAGATAGCTGCGGGTGAGGTTGTGGAAAAACCAGCGATGGTTGTCAAGGAACTCGTTGAAAATGCAGTGGATGCAGGGGCAACTGAAATCATCGTCGATATACGAAAAGGCGGCAAAAAACTTGTGCGTGTGGTGGACAACGGAAGTGGTATCCACAGAGATGATGTGGATTTGATGTTTGAACGTCACGCCACCAGTAAAATTCGAAAAATAGATGATTTATATAAGACGCTGACTTTGGGGTTTAGAGGCGAAGCGCTTGCCAGTATTTGTGCAGTGGCTCAGGTGGAAGTTATCACCATGCGTGAAACCGAAGAATACGGGATAAAAATTGAAGCGGCAGGGGGCGCTATTTTAAACAAGCATGAAATAGGTGCTAGGAGGGGAACGAGTATTTCTGTAAGGGATTTATTCTACAACACGCCAGCACGTCTTAAGTTTTTAAAGAGCGACTCTGCGGAACTAAAGCATATTTCTGAAATTATGGGACATTTGGCGCTGTCTCATCCGGAGATTGCGTTTAAGTACACTTCTGATGACAAACTGATTTTTAAAACACCTGGCGATGGCAAGGTTGAAAACACAATCTTTTCAGTATACGATCGAACTTTGATACGCCATCTCTTTGAGATTTCCGGTGAGTACGATTACATGAGTTTAAAGGGGTATGCTTCAAAATTTGACTACACAAAGGGCACAAAACAGCAGCAAATTGTCTTCGTAAATGGAAGATATGTCAAGAGTGATCTGGTGAAAGAAGCCATTAATCTAGCATACAAGCCTTATTTGATGAACAATCGCTTTCCAGTGTGTTTCTTGTTTTTGACCATCGTCCCTGAAAAGATAGATGTCAATATCCATCCGGCAAAAACTGAAATCAAATTTCATGATGATGGTGAAGTCAAGCAGTTTATCTACACAGCGCTTAAAAAGGCCTTCAACCTTCAAAATCAAATTCCAGAAGTGAGCTTTACACATCGTGAGGCAGAACACGAACGGATGCCGGAAAACCAGTCTCAACAGGTGGTGGCTGAAGTCTCTGACAGCCGAGTTGTTCTTTTAGACAAAGCAGTGCCTATAAAATCATCTGCACCCTTAGAGCATCCACAAATACCAGATAAAAATCCAGAGATTAGAGGTACTTTAAGCTCACTGGTGAAAGAGACACAGGACAATTCAAAAGAAACAGATGCCTCGTATACAGGGCATGTGAAGTCTGAAAGTCATAAGGAGAATAAACCAGACCCAAATGATAAAGCGGATAATACCGCCAAAATCGATACAGCAGAGACCTTTGAAAGTGATGATAAAACCAGTTCTACATTGGGTCATCTGATGACTTTTGAACGGCATGAAGATTATGCAAAACAACCCTTTCAACAGAAGGCTGATACCAGAGAAAAGCAGGTCAATTTCGACAGAGTGAATCTGGAACCGCTCATTGCGTTTTCTGAGGAGATAAACCTCTTTGACAATCCTGTTGAAACAGATTCTGTCTATGACAATCTTCAATATGTGGGTGTTTTTTCAAATACGTATCTAATCTTTGAAAAAGAGGGCGTCCTCTATTTTATAGATCAGCATGCGGCCCATGAAAAAATACTGTATGAGACATTTGTGGACGCATATGAATCGGGTGAGATTCTCTCACAGGTTTTGCTGATTCCCGAAATCGTTGAGGTTGATCTCTTGGCAGCAAGTGATTTCAACCTTTATGAACCGTATTTTCAAAAGATGGGATTTGGCGTCGAACCCTTTGGGGATAAGAGTTTCGTCATTCGAGAAATTCCTTCAATATTCAACTTGCAAACTGCCAGAGCCTTGTTTTTAGAAGTTTTGGAGGGCATTGGTGACAAAATGGACGACGTGATTTTGGAAAGGCTTATGTCAAAGGCTTGCAAATCTGCCATAAAGGCAAATGACCATTTAGCCGATATAGAGACAGAGGCGCTGATTTCACAGCTCAAACAGCTCAGAGAGCCATATACTTGTCCACATGGCAGACCGATTATCATCAGTTTTAGCAAGAGCGAAATTGAACGCAAGTTTAAGAGAATTCTATAAAATAAAATTTGCAAGAACAGACTAATTATGATTTAATAAACATTTGGTTGAAGTTTTCAACTGAAAATTATATGATATAGGAGTGAACGTGAACAAAATTATAGTTATTGCAGGCCCCACAGCAGTGGGAAAGACAGACATTTCCATAGATGTTGCGAAAAAGCTGGAAACTGAAATCATCTCCTGTGACTCCGTCCAGATATACAAAGAACTGGATATAGGGTCTGCTAAGCCCACTCAGATTGAAATGCAAGGGGTTAAACATCACTTGATAGATTTCTTAGCACCGAATCAGAGCTATTCGGTGAGTGAGTATCAAAGAGATGCGAAAGCCATTATTGCAGAGCTTCATGAAGCGGGAAAGGTGCCGATTGTCACTGGTGGAACAGGACTTTATGTAAATGCGCTGACATATGATATGAGTTTTGGGAAGGCAGCTTCGGACGATGCGTATCGACTTGAACTTGAACAAATTGTAAGGGAAGAGGGCAATGAGGCCGTCTATGGGATGCTGAAGGCAATTGACAGTGCGGCGGCAGAAAAAATTCATCCAAACAATGTGAGGCGGGTCATAAGGGCGCTTGAAATCAATAAAATGTCTGGAAAAACAAAAGGCGATTTTACAAATGACCCTGTTAAGACCAGTGATTATGAAGTCAGCTTAATTGGACTTACGAGGAATAGATTAAAGCTCTACGCCCGTATTAATTCCAGAGTGGATATGATGATTGATGCAGGACTGATAGATGAGGTCGAATCCTTAAAAAATATGGGATTGGATGATAGTTTTCAATCCATGCAGGGTATAGGATATAAAGAAGTTTTAGCGTATCTAAATGGCATATACGACAGGGAAACCATGATTTCTTTACTGAAGCAAAATTCGAGACATTATGCCAAAAGGCAAATGACTTGGTTTAGGCGTTATGGTGAGATGAAATGGATAGATTTAGAGACTGTTGATTCCCGTGAAGACGTTGTAGAGGCCATTTTGGCAACCATATAAAATACATTAAAAGATAGAAGGAGGGGGAACATGAAGAGTGCCATTAATTTACAGGATGTGTTTTTGAATCAGTGCCGCAAGGATCAAACACCGATTACAATTTTCTTAATCAGCGGCTATCAAATTAGAGGATTGGTCAAGGGATTTGACAGCTATACCATTGTACTTGACAGCGAAGGCAAACAACAAATGATTTACAAACACGCAATTTCAACAATTATTCCGGCTAAATCAGTTAATTTTCAGGCATAGTGTTTGAATAAATACTTATCTTAATGATATTTTTGCGCTGAATCGGATTCACAAGTATTTTGTAGTTCGGGCCTATAGGTGGGGATTCCAAAGAGGGTAAGAGCGTTATCCATTTTGGAATCCCCATTTATATGTCACTCTGATGTATGTCACTCTGATGTATGTCACTCTGATGTATATCACTCCGAATGTGGCGGTTCATTTCGAATTTCAAATTAAGATAAGGGATTAAATCCGTGAAAATTTAGTGGAACATTTGATGGAATAGTTGTTATTGAAGGGGTTACACTATATAATGTTTATGATAAGAAATAAAGAAAGGTTGGTTTATTTATGGTTGAAAAAATGACAATCAATGCGATTAGGGTATTGTCTGCTGAGGCAATTCAAGCGGCAAATTCTGGACATCCAGGACTTCCTCTTGGAGCAGCGCCAATGGCATATACACTTTGGGCAAAAGAAATGAAACACAATCCTAAGAATCCAAAATGGCACAACAGAGACAGATTTGTGCTCTCGGCTGGGCATGGTTCAATGCTGATGTATTCACTTTTACATCTCTTTAATTATGGCCTCTCAATGGATGAACTAAAAAACTTTAGACAATTTGACAGCAAAACACCTGGACACCCTGAATACGGCCATACAGCAGGCGTTGAAATTTCAACAGGACCTCTGGGACAAGGGATTGCAAATGCAGTAGGATTTGCAATGGCGGAAGCACATCTTGCGGCTAAGTTCAACAGACCGGGATTTAACGTGGTTGATCACAACACATTTGCAATTTCGGGAGACGGCTGTCTGATGGAGGGCATCTCTTATGAGGCGGCTTCTCTGGCTGGAACGCTTAAACTGGGTAAATTGGTGCTCATGTACGATTCGAATAAAATTACAATTGAAGGGGGCACTGAGATCGCCTTCACAGAAGATGTTGCAAAGCGATTTGAAGCGATGCACTGGCATGTTCAAACCGTTGAAGACGGCAACGATACAGCGGCTATCCAAGCGGCGATTCAAGCTGCAAAAGGAGAAACTGAAAAACCTTCAATCATCGTCGTTAAGACCATTATCGGCTATGGCTGTCCTTCTAAGCAAGGTTCTCACAAGGTTCATGGATCTCCACTTGGAGATGACGGCATTGCGGAGATGAAAACGTTCTTAGAATGGCCATGTGAAAATGCATTTGACGTGCCTGCTGATGTGACAAAACACATGAGTGAACTCACTGAAGCCCTTTCAAAATCAGAAGAAGAATGGACTGCGCTCTTTGAATCTTATAAAAAAGAGCACCCAGAATTAGCAGCTGAATATGAAGCGTGGATGTCAGGTGATATTCCGGCAGAATATTTTGAATCTGAAGAATTCTGGGCATACAATGAAACAACTGCTTCTAGAAGTTCATCTGGAAAAGTGCTCAACAACCTAGCAGACAAAATTCCAAACCTCTTTGGAGGATCGGCTGACCTTTCACCATCGAACAACTCAGACATGAAAAAAAGAGAGAGCTTCTTTGCAAGCAATTATGCAGGTTCTAATCTCCACTTTGGCGTGCGTGAACATGCAATGACTGCCATTGCAAACGGGATTCAAGCCCACGGAGGTTTGAAAACATATGCGGCAACTTTCTTCGTGTTTGCAGACTACATGAAACCTGCAGTTCGCTTGGCGGCACTTATGGGTCTCCCTGTGACTTATATTCTCACTCATGACAGTATTGGGGTTGGAGAAGATGGACCGACACATCAACCAATTGAACAATTGGCGATGCTCAGATCAATTCCTAACTTAAATGTCATTAGACCAGCAGATGCAAGAGAAGTCAGTGCAGCATGGCATGTGGCTATGCACAGCACCAAGACACCAACTGCTTTGATTTTATCAAGACAAAACCTCCCTGCACTGGAAGGCTCTTCAAGAGAAGCGCTCAAAGGAGCATACGTTGTGTCAAAAGAAGCATCAAAGGCACAAGTGGTATTGATTGCCACTGGCTCTGAAGTATCGGTTGCCATAGAGGCGCAACAAAAACTCAAAGCGGAGGGAATTGACTCGAGAGTTGTCTCAATGCCTTGTCAAGAGATATTTGATGCGCAAGCGGATTCATACAAGGGGGAAGTGCTTCTCAAAGGCGTTCCAAAACTTGCGATTGAAGCTGCTTCTACATTTGGATGGCATAAATACGCATGTGATGTTATCGGAAGAGATGACTTTGGTTTATCTGCACCGGGCAACGTGTTGTTTAAAGAATTTGGCATCACAAGCGATCACATGGTGACACGTGCCAAAGCGCTGATTTCTAAATAATTTTCGATAGGGACTTTACACAGTTCGTTAAATCAATTATAATCGTTATATCTCAAGACTGGCGGATTCAGTGGATAACCACGAGGGATTGAGAGATTTATAAAATTAGCCGACCGCCTGGGCGCCTAGAGCCCAGGTGTGTCGGTTTTATATTTTTTGGCATGTCTGCTGAAAGAGTTAAAACTAAACATCTCGGCATCACATTACTTTATAGGAGGATGCTAATTTGGAAACAATGAAAACTTGTGGGAACGATGAAGAAACAATGAATTTGAGGGCTTTCATCATGGAGAACATAACACCGTATGATGGAGATGAGCGTTTCTTGGCAAAGGCAACTGAGAGGACTAAAAAACTGCTTTCAAGAGTGGAAATGCTCCTTGAGGAAGAGGCAAGGAGAGATGGCGTCTACGACATTGACGTTCAGAGAGTTTCTTCGCTTTTGAGCTATGAACCCGGCTATATTTCAAGAGAAGATGAGATTATCGTGGGGTTGCAGACTGATGAACCGCTCAAAAGAGGGGTGAATCCATTTGGCGGTATGCGGATGGCCTCACAAGCGTGCGAAGCCTATGGGAAACAGCTTTCAGAAGATGTCAAAGCACATTTTGAATATAAGACCACACACAATGAAGGGGTCTTTAGAGTCTATGACGAAGAAATTAAGACGCTCAGAGGCAGCGGCATCATCACTGGACTTCCAGATGCCTATGGAAGGGGGCGCATCATAGGTGACTATAGGCGGATTGCCCTATATGGTGTGAAGGCGCTTATAGAAGCCAAGGAATTGGACAAAATCAAGTATTCAGCTCAAGAGATGACAGAGGAGAACATTCGGCTGATTGAGGAACTGTATAAGCAAATAGATTTTTTGAAAAAGCTCATTGAGATGGCTGAAGCGTATGGACATGATATCACGTGTCCTGCTGTGGACACCAGAGAGGCAGTCCAGTGGATTTACTACGGATATCTAGCTGCCATAAAAGAGCAGAATGGTGCAGCCATGTCGCTGGGTCGGGTGAGCTCGTTTATTGACATCTACGCTGAAAAGGATCTTGAGTCAGGGCACTGCACAGAGTCTGATATACAGGAGATTATAGATGATTTTGTAATGAAGCTGAGATTGGCGCGCCAACTTAGAACACCTGAGTACAATCAACTCTTTGCAGGGGATCCCATGTGGATTACAGAGGCAATTGGGGGAATGGGAGAGGACGGCAGAACACTGGTAACAAAATCCTCTTATAGATTTTTGCATACGCTTACAAATTTAGGGGCTTCTCCTGAACCCAATATGACTGTCTTGTGGTCTACAAAACTGCCAGAGCCCTTCAAGCGATACTGTGCTAAAATGAGTATTGAAACGGATGCCATCCAGTATGAAAACGATGATTTGATGAGGCCTCACTATGGTGATGACTATGGCATTGCCTGCTGTGTTTCCGCCATGAGGATTGGGAAGGAAATGCAATTCTTCGGAGCTAGATGCAACCTGGCTAAGACCCTGCTAGTGGCGTTAAATGGCGGTTATGATGAGAACACACATCAACTCATTGCACCTGAAAGTGAAGTGGTACAAGGGGATGTGCTCTCATATGACGAGGTCATAGAGCAATATGATGTCTACCTCGATTGGGTCTGTAAAAAATATGTCAGTGCCATGAACATTATTCACTACATGCACGATAAATACGCCTATGAAAAAACGCAAATGGCACTCCATGATACAGAGGTGCATCGGTATATGGCCTTTGGAATCGCAGGTCTTTCTGTGGCTGTGGATTCTCTTTCCGCCATAAAGTATGCTGAAGTCAGGCCCGTTCGAGATGAGTGTGGATTTATAGTTGACTATCAGGTGACCGGTGAATTTCCATGCTATGGAAACGACGATGATAGAGCTGACCAAATCGCTGTAATGCTCACTGAAAAATTTATAAAGAAGCTAAGACAATACAGAACTTATCGAGATGCAGAGCATACCCTGTCGGTACTGACCATCACGTCAAATGTCGTCTACGGTAAAAAGACTGGAAACACACCAGATGGTAGGCGAAAGGGGGAACCGTTTGCACCAGGGGCAAATCCAATGCACAACAGAGACCGGAAAGGTGCGCTGGCATCCCTTAATTCAGTGGCAAAACTGCCTTTCGAGGCTTGTAGAGATGGTATTTCATGTACATTCTCTATAACGCCAGCTTCTCTTGGAAGAGATGAGCATGTGCAAAAGCAAAACCTCGTCAGTGTTTTGGATGGCTATTTCGGAAAGTCGGCACATCATTTAAACGTCAATGTTATGGACAAAACTTTACTCATAGATGCCATGGAAAATCCAGTCAAATATCCGAATTTGACCATCAGGGTCTCTGGCTATGCTGTTCACTTTCACAAGCTGAGTCGAGAGCATCAGCAAGAAGTCATAGAGAGGACGTTTCACAGTGCCATGTAATGCAATTGACATCTTTCATATACAGAGTATGGGAACACTTGACGGGCCTGGGGTCAGAACTGTTATATTTTTAAAGGGCTGTCCCCTTAAATGCGCCTACTGCCACAATCCGGAATCGTGGCAAAGCAGCTCCTGTGAACGGCTTTCAGAAGAGGCTTTGCTTCAAATGATAGGGCGTCTGAGAGCCTACTATGGAAAGGAGGGGGGAGTGACTTTTTCAGGTGGAGAGCCACTGCTTCAAGCGGATCGACTCATTCCCATTGTGAAAAAGCTCAAACAGCTTCAAATTCACGTGGCTATAGATACATCAGGGGATATATTAACGCCAAACGCAAAGGCAGTGCTCGAACTGGTGGATTTAGTAATTCTAGATGTCAAGCACACGGATTCACAGGCCTATGAGGGGCTCACAGGCGGTAAATTGTCAAGGCCCTTTGAAACGCTGGATTATTTAAAAGACAAGAAGATTCCATACTGGATTAGGCAAGTGGTGGTTCCGGAATTCAACGACTCCCATGAGCAGCTTGAAAAATTGGAATTACACACTAGATCAGCGCTTAGAGAGCGTATTGAACTCTTGGGGTTTCACAAGGGCGGCATGCACAAATGGAACGTAAAATCTCCCTTTGAAAAGGTTGAGGAAATGCCGATGGATAAACTTGTAAAATTACAGTCGTATGTTAATTTATTGTTTAAAACTGACTAAAAATGGATATCACTATAATAGTCTTTCACGAAGGCAATTTAAGGTAAGGAGAAATGACTATGAGTGATTCCAACGTAAAAGAACTTGTCTGTACTTTATGTCCCGTACACTGCAACATGTCTATAGAATACTCCAAATGGGGAGACCAAATTAAGAATGTCTATGGAAGCAGATGCAGCAGAGGTTATGAATACATAAAGAATTACAAGTTCGATCAGCAGTGTATGTTACCCGCAAGTGTCCGTTTGAGAGGCAGCAGAATTGAGCGTCTGCCAGTAAATTCAGATGCGCCTGTTCCAAAGACCATCGTATCTGAGGCGATGAATATCATTAAGACTTTAGAGGTGGAGCTTCCGGTAAAATCAGGAGAAATCATAGTGGAAAACATCCTAAACACAGGTGTCAATATTGTGGCAACCAAGTCCATGTTCTAAGAGAAATTCTTTGATGACCTGTATAATCAACCCATAATTTAATCTAATTACTTTTTAAGAAATGCCCTTTGGACACACAAAGGACATTTCTTTTTTGTAGAATGATAAGGGTTTCATTAGAATCACATTAAAACCCTTGTCATTACAATTGAGTTAGTGTACTATTTCATTAATACACAAAGTCACAGGTCAACATTGACTCGATATTTAAATGAGAAGGAGGACATTGGATGGATTTTAGCAATGACATTCCAATCTATCAACAGATTATGAACATGATTAAGTATGATATTGTATCCGGAAAAATCTCCAAAGGGGAGAAACTGCTATCTACACGGGATTTAGCGGTGAAACTCAAAGTAAACCCAAATACAATCCAGCGTGTCTATAGAGAGCTGGAAAGCGATGCCGTCTGTATCACCAAACGAGGACTGGGAACATATGTCACTGAAGAGGACGAGATAATCAGCACTCTGAAGGAGGCCTTGATTGATGAAATGGTCAAGACATTTGTCAATGGAATGATGAAGCTCAACTATTCTAAGGGGAGCATCATTCAAAAAATCAATCAGCAATTTACGCAGGAGGATGATGTGAATGTCAATTTTAGTTAATTGTCTCAACTTGAATAAGAAGTATATGAATAAAGTCGCTTTGGAAGAGATCAATCTTAAATTTGAATCTGGAAAGATATATGGCGTGCTTGGACCGAATGGAAGTGGTAAGACGACGCTTATGAAGATTATCGCTGATTTACATAAGCAGACCTCAGGCGAAATTACAGTATGTGATGAAAAACCATCATATCAAACCCGCTCTAAAGTTGCCTATATGCCCACCGAGAATTTTGTCTACGGCTGGATGCGAGTTAAAGACAGTGTGCGGTATTATGCAGATATGTATGCAGATTTTGACGAGCAAAAGGCACTTGAATTAATCGAGTTTATGGAACTCGATCTCAATCAAAAAGTGGGAAGTCTGTCAACCGGACAGCGAGCTAGGCTCAAAATTTCTTTGACCATTTGCAGAGCTGCAAAAGTCATTATGCTGGATGAACCGCTTAACGGACTTGATCCAATTTCCAGAACCAAAATCAAAGAGTGTATCATTGAGCGCTACAATGAAGAGAGCACAATGATTATTTCAACACATCTTGTAACAGAAATTGAACAGATTTTGGATGAGGTCATATTCCTAAAAGGAGGAAAGACGATCCTTCAAGGAAAAGCAGAGGATTTGCGCTTTGAAAGAGGCATGTCCATTGAGGACATATATAGGGAGGTTTTTGCACATGCTTAAGCTGTTGAAATTTGAATTATTTAGAAAGAAAACGGTCTTTTTGGTAGCGGCCCTCATCGTATTGCTTGGACAAGCCTATACGATTTTCAAATACTTTCAATTGGATGTCGCATACAGACGATTTGAAAGTGATACCGTATTTGCCATCTTTGCATCATTTTTAGCCGTTGGATTTGCCATTTTATACCTAGTGGACATCATCACACTTCTGAGACAAGATATGTTTAAGCAAGAGGGGTACATGCTGTTTATGACACCTTTTAACGGTTATCAAATACTGGGAGCAAAAGTGCTCTTTGCGCTGATTGAAGGGGCAGTCATCGCTTTTATCTATTTTGCCATTGTCTTGTTAAATGCCAAAATCATGGGCATGTTGGACTTTAAAATCACATGGGATTTCAATTTTCAAGAGTCACTACTACTTTTAAAAATACTGATGTTTGCAGTTCTGGCAATTATGGAATTTGCACTGACTATTTTCTTATCATTTGCCTTATTTAAAAGCATCTTCACAAATGTCAGATTTAAAGGGGCTATAACCTTTGGAATCTTCATTGTTATAAACCTGATCAAAGAACAGTTGTTCAATCTGGTTGCCGATATCGTCGGCAAGAATTTGGATATGCACTATGGGTATTATCACACAGATGCGGAGATTCTCACTGCTATTTCACCAGCAGTTAATATAGGGATTTTATATGTACTTGTAATGAGTGCAGTCCTATTTATTGGAACGGGATATCTGCTAGAGAATAAAATTAATTTATAATATTGTTAAAGCCGTGGCTTCCGAAAAGTGAATTTTCGGGAGCTAGTTGTGCTTTTATCTGTTTTATTAAGTCATTGATTTCGTTGAAAAGATACATAAAAGGGCCGGAAAACGGTGAAATTTAGGGGGAAGAAGAATGAAAAAATACTTACTGATGCTGATCGTTGGATTGTGCTTGCTGGGAATCACAGCCTGTTCACAAGGTGAGAAGGACGCTGATGGAACAGTTGAAGCGTCAACAGAAGCAGAATCGGTGGTGACCTCGACGATTTCAATGGATTCAATTATGCACTATGAAGTCAACGAAACGCTCTATTACACAGGGTTTGTAGACTATGGGCGGTTTGAAGTTGTTTCAAAAGTAGATGAACTGATAACACCTGAACAGGGAATGCTCTATTATATGGAAGGGGAAGTGGATGACCTCTCAGGGGGAGAAGCTGGTGATCTTTCGTTTATAAAAGCATATAAAGTAACAGAATCTGAGATTGCCCGATATTACACGACTGAATTTGAGACGCTTTTACTAAAAAAGCCACTTGAGACGGGCAATAAATGGAAAACTAGGATGATAGACGACCAACTAGGGGCATTTGATGTGGAAGCAACTATAATAGCCATTGAAAATGACAACATAACGGTGGCTTATGAGCCAATGGAGGACGAACAGATTGATGCAGATCAACTGACTAAGGTCCAGCTGACTTTTTCACCGGAACAGGGCATTACGGAAGAAATATATTATGCAAGAGAGTATGATAGAACTTATCATATGTCTCAAAGGTCCACCACAGCAGATAAAGCATATCTCTCCAGATACATGACGCCTTCGGAAACAATCAATAACCTTTATTCGGACAAACCGCTTGAAAACCAATTGGAGGATGCACTTTTTAAACGAGATGTGAGAAGGGCAGAAATCCCTGATATGACGATGTTTGACAGCTATCTAAACAATCTTCCAGAAGGGAAGCTGTACAATATAGGCAGAGCAGAATCTGTGATGCGATTCATGGTTGACTATACAGAAAACCCCATGCAGTTAGTGAAGCGTTTTATTTATTTCTATGAGTACACGATTTACAATGATGGATATGACTGGCAGGAGAGTTTAAACCTCAATGATTATGAACAATATGCCCCACTTTATGATTACAGTAGCGACGGTCAGTATCTAATTAGACATGACGGTACTGGCGAGACTAGAGTCATCACAAGTGTATTTACTGAAAATGGAATTGGAGTCAAGAGTGACGAAGGGTATTTCTACTTCTCGCCATCGGCAGAGTATCTGAATTTGAGATTTAAATATGAAGATGAGACGGTACAAGACTATGTTGATTTTAAAGTGCTTCAGTACACCCTTTTTCCAGTGATGTCGGATGGGCATCTCATTGTGGGACCTGGTAATCTTGCTGAATCTCTCGATCAGTTCGATGAAATTTACAGGAGACATGACGACCAAGAAGCTTTTGCAGAGGCCAAGTACTTAGCTGATTATTTATTTGAAGTATTCGTCGTACCCAATAATTACTTTGTAGAAGATTACAGTTATCAAGGAGGATATGTTACAGATGACTATTTAAAGGCGTATGAATCCTTTGCCAAGACGTATCCTGAATCCTCCTATGCTTCTGTGATTAAAACGGTGGTCAAAATCTTGAAGGATAATTCCCTCGCATACAGCAATGAACTAAATCACTATTTGGAGGAACTTGGATACGATCCCGATAAATCACAATTTGGAGAACGATTGGTTCAGATTGAATCTTTTGAAGAGATAACGGCAAATCAAAATAGAATTCTCTTGAATCCAGAGGCAAAAGCTGCGGTGACAGTGAGTACTACTGAGGAACTCATCAAAGAAATCGCCTCCAATAAGACCATCTATTTAATGCCTGGCCCATATAGAATTCCCTATGAGATGCAGACAGATAATCCCCATGTGGAAACAACAGACGGAATCTTGAAAATAAAGAATGTATCAAATTTAACCATTCTCTCAAAAGAGGGCATGGCGGATATCTTAACGGATAATTTTCTTGAGGCATTGGTTTTGGATGGATGTGAAGACATTCAGATGGATGGGCTTAGAATTGGGCATTTAAATGTCTATTGCGTTGGAGATGTGCTGACAATTAAGAACTCTAAAAATATTGAGCTCAATAGGCTGATTCTATTTGGATGCGGCTACAATGGATTGAATTTGCAATCTGTGAAGGGTCTTGCGCTGAATAACTCGCTTATTTCTGATTGTCAGGCGAGGGGACTTGTCTTTGACAGTGTCGAAGGGATTGGCCTTTCAAATGTTCATTTTTATAGAAATGGAAAGCAGTTGTTTGACTTTAAATTGTCCAAATCAGTGTCACTTGATAAAGTGGTGGCAAAGGACAATGACAAAGAAATTTATGATGGTGTCAACGCTCTCTTTAAAATAGATTCGGACTCTGAAATCACAATTACCAACAGTAATCTGGAAACGTCTTATGTCGGGAAGATGATTGAGGGGAGTGGAATCGTCCATCAAAAATAGCCCTCAAAATGAATTGATACGGTAAAAGTTAACATGTAAAAGCAGGCACTTAACACTCTAAAAAGGACTGGTATTCATCTGAGATTTTTCTGAGATGAACACCAATCCTTTTTTAATGACTCAGCGTGTAATCACATAAACGGCAAGCATTGTGACATAAACTGCCGGTAGGATTAATTTATACTGTTTGTAAAGTGCCTTTGTATCTATTCCAAAGTATTCCACTGTTAGCACTTGGCAAAGGTGAAGCGGTGAAATATAGTAAAAGACGAATCCACTGGTGTAGATGAACATTGCAAGCCTCAGCTTCATGTGGTCATCTACTGCCATTGGAAGGATAAGTGGATACAAGATGGCAATGCTAGGTTGTATGGATGCAAGTGTAAAGGACAGAATAGCAGTACACAATATGATAATTACTTCAATCGGAATGCCCAGTTCGACGATATCCCCCATCTGACTGTAAAGCTCTGGAAAGGCTGAAAGTGTATTTTTAAAGACCATAATGCCAAAGACAGATAAAATCATGAGTGGCTTCAAACCTTTTTTTAGGGAGAGCCACAGAGGCTCATCATCAGCTTTTTTGCCTCTGTCGAGTTGGTGAATGAGGATGGAATCTATAATGCCGAGAACACAGGCCAGTGAAAACGGCAGCTTGAAAACAAGTGTAGCCAGTAAGCTGACGATAATTGGAGAGGCGTAGAGGGTAAAGTTAATCAGTTGAATTAGAGGGTTTGATGTCCTGATGAACATGGCATCAACCTGTTCGCTCGTCTGGCTCAAATGATTTGAAGCATAGGGTCTAACATAAAAGAAGTACCCAAGAAGGCAGAAGACAATTGCCATGGGAAACTGTATTTTAATAAACTCGAATAAATCGTATCCACCAATTTGGGCGGCGATAATCATGGTGGTGGAAAGGGGGAAGACAAAGTACAGTGCATGTCTGAAAACCAAATTGCTTGCGGCACGGTGAACGTTGGACATGTTTATTTTATCACCTAATGAGTTAATCACAGGACAGGACATCAGCGCGCCACCTGAAACCAGTAAAGTGCCGATGAGCGCAGGTGCTAGAACGATGGTGGCTTTGACACTGCCCAAGATGCTCTCTAGGGAGATAATCATGCGGTTCATCAGCTGATATTGATCCATCAGATAACCTAAAATCGTTATAAATCCAATGGCAAGAGCTAGATTGACGGATTCAAATTCCATAAGAGTTGCCCAGATGACTTTAAAAAACATCAGTGGTGTTGCACCATTTAAGAGAATAAATGATAATGAGCCCAGTAAAAGTGACAGGCCAATGTTGAGTTTTTTAGACACACTGACAAGTATAATGACCATGGTCACAATGAGTTTGATTATGAACATCCTGTAAAATCTCCTTTCAATACCCCTATGGTAACATAGATATAGCTATTTCGCTATCCTAAATTTCTGGTTTTGCAATAGCTTAAAATGAATAAAACAGTAGATTTTAATGGCGTCTGACGGGTATGAATAAAGTAGAAATGTGAACTGGGAGGTGCTATATGAACGAAGTTAGGTTAAAAGTGGAAGAAATGTGCAGTGAAATTGAATCCAGTTTTAACAGCAATATAGTCGTTGGTGAAAAAATCAGCGAGCTCATGAGCTATGCATCTAAAAATCATGATTACTATGGCATCTCAAAAGCGCATTTGTATCAGGGAAAGCTCGACACGGATTACGGCAATGTCAATGATGGCATCAGCCGTTACATAATGGCGCTCAGCTACACTTACTACGAGGGACTGGAAGTATTGAGGCCACCTATTTTGAACAATTTGGGAGTGGCGCAGAGTTTAATTGGCAATCAAGTGGCTGCCATAGAGCACCTCAGCACAGCGAAGACCATAATCCTTCAAAAAAACATGAGACTTGATTTGATTCCAATTATAAACGGAAACATAGCCGATGCGTATTTGGGGATTCATCAACCTGAAAAAGCGCTTGAATATCTGGATAAAGTTAATGAAAGCCTTTCGCTGCCAAGCTATGAAAAGGCTCATTTGATTTTGTCAAACTATGCAGAGGCTTATTTACAGCTCAACGAACCTGAGAAGACCTTTAATTATATTTTGTGGTTCGAAGAAATCGTAGGAACAAAGGAACTCGCAGACAACGCCTCCTATGTAGACTATCTCAAAGCCAAATATTTTGAATTGCTCAAAGAGTATAAAGACTCCGATGTCTTTTACAGAAAATCCATTGCAAAGCAGAAATCCAATGGGTATCTTCACTCCTATCCTAAAATTTCAGCTGATTACATCGCCTTTTTGGTGTCGCAAAAGAAATATAAGCAGGGGATTCCGCTGATTCGCGAATCCCTCAAAATGGCAGAAGAAAATCACTGGGATTTTGCATATGCCACCTATTATGGGCAATTGGCTGAGTGCTACAAGGGCATTGAGGCATGGGAGAAGGCCTTTGAAGCCATCAACCTGTATTTTGATTTTAACAATCGAAATAAGGAGAGGATGAACCGCTATCAGTTAAACCTCTTAAACGCCCATGAAAATCTCTTGAGACTCGAAATAAAAAACAACATGTTGACACAATCCATTGAAAACATGAAAGTCATCAACAACATTTTAAAGCGAATCAATTCAATCCATGATTTGACTAAGCTGGTGAAAGACCTTTATGTAGAACTAAAGGCTATTTTTGAAATTGATACTTTTAGTATTGGACTTCTTCAAAATGAGGAAAGGCGAATTCACTATATTGGGAAATATGAAAATGACAGTTTTCTGGGATCGGGATATATTGCATATGATAATCCAAAGTCCTTTAGCATCTGGGTGAAGGATCATCAAACCCCTTTGATTATTCACGACTCTGATGATTTTGAATACATTCGATCTCATTACTCTGGGATTAAGGTCACAAAAGAAGATTACATGAGACTTGGAAATCATTCTAGATCAATTATCATATGGCCGCTCATGATGGATGATGAAATGATTGGGCTCATCAATATTCAATCTCTAAAGTCAAGTGCTTATAGCACGTATGATATTGAACTCATAGAGATGTTGTCTTCGCATTTGGCAATCGCCCTTGCCAACAACAGAAAGAGAAATGAGTTGAGCCGATTGGTTGAAAAACTCAACGAGCTCTCCTTTATTGACAGCTTGACAGGAATTTACAATCGACAGGCCTTTAATGAGTATTTGCCGTCGCTTTACCAGATTGCTATCGAGAAGAAACAGAACCTCGTATTTGCCATGTTGGACTTAGACAATTTCAAATTGCTGAACGATACATTTGGGCATCAGGAGGGCGATAATTGTCTACAGCAATTTGGACTTTTGCTTAAAGACGTGGTGGGGGATCTGGGATATGCTTATCGCTATGGTGGAGACGAATTTAGCCTCTTGTTCTCGGGCATTGAATTGGAAGTTGTGGACAGCATTTTAGAAGAAATTTGCCAAAAGTCAAGAGAACTGTACGTGCTGGATCATCAGATGGTGGTCAGCGCTTCAATTGGAGCTGTGTTCATAGAACATGGAGACTGTGAAGACATGAGCATGCAGAGCTTCATCAATTACGCTGATAACGCTCTTTACATCGCCAAGAGTGAAGGCAAAAACATGTACAGGCGTGTGATTGTATAGATTTAAGTAATGTGTCATTTTTGTAATATGAGACTCGGTTATTGATATTCTAGCGGAAACCGTTATAATAGTAAAATAGAAGTTTTATGACGAAGGAGGTCTGGAATATGTATAGAGTAGCTACTTCTGGCGTCTGTGCCAGAGAAATTATATTTGAAATAGAAGAAGGACTGGTTAGCCATGTTGAATTTATCGGCGGTTGTCCTGGAAACGCCCTAGGTTTGAGCAACATGGTAAAGGGAACGCCAGTTCAAGAAGTTGTGGACAAGCTGAAAAATGTGAAATGTGGTGGAAAGAATACGTCTTGCCCATCGCAACTTGCAATGGCACTTGAAAAATGTCTTTAATACAATTGAGGCCATTAAAGATAAGAGCATATGGGGTAAAAATGACTCCATTATTTCAAAAAAGATACCGGATTTAGGGGTATCTTTTTTTGTAGTGCGCCAATGTTACTCCTGAATTACATTCTGGTTAAAAGGGCATAACGAGTGAGATTTTGTGAAAATAATAGTGTAAAATAGAGGTACAACATCACGAGGAATGAGGACGGACTTATGCGAAAAATTGCGAGGTGGCTAATTGCCATGATACTTATGACAACTGTGGGGATGCCCCTCAGTTATGCAGCTGACACGAGTGCTGCAACAGATGCAGAAGAGACTTTTAAAGGGGTTTGGGTGGCAACAGTACTCAACATCGACTACCCCAAAAAGGGAACAACAGACGTGGAAAGCCTGAAAAAACAGGCAATTGAAATTTTGGACAGAGCAGAGGCAAATGGCATGAACGCCGTGATTCTCCAGGTGAGACCTTCAGGAGATGCACTCTATAAATCAACGATTTTTCCATGGTCCAAGTATTTAACTGGAACTCAGGGAACAGCGCCTGAGGGAGGCTTCGATCCATTGGCTTTTTGGATTGACGAAGCTCACAAACGAAATTTGGAACTTCATGCATGGATCAACCCTTTCAGAGTTACAAAGAAGACAAAAAACGATCCAAGTCATGATTACCAGAGCCTAGCAGCAAACAATCCAGCTAGACTCCATCCAGAATGGACGGTGAAACACAATGACGGCAATATATATTTTGATCCTGGTATTCCTGATGCTAGATCACTCATAGTAGATGGAGTTGCCGAGATTATAACGAATTATGATGTGGATGGCATTCACTTTGATGATTATTTTTATCCAGGTACTGACTTTGAAGACAGTGCCACTTATAAGGCCTATGGTGCCGACTACAAGACAATTGGCGATTTTAGAAGGGCAAATGTAGACGCTTTGGTTGCCGAAGTGCATTCGATGATTAAGACGATTAAACCAGAGGTTTCATTTGGAATTAGCCCATTTGGAATTTGGGCCAACAAGAAGGACAACCCACAGGGAAGCGATACAAGGGGGTTGCAATCCTACTATGAACACTACGCAGATTCAAAGGGATGGGTTGAAAAGGGACTAGTAGACTACATTGCACCTCAGCTCTATTGGAATATAGGGTATGAAATTGCGGATTACGCCAAGCTGGCGAACTGGTGGAATGAAGTTTGTATGGACAGTGATGTGGCGCTCTATATAGGTCATGGTGCATACAGAACGGGGAACTCTGACAGCAGCAGTCCGTGGTATGGCGTCGATGAAATTAAGAGACAACTGGACTACAATCAATCGCTCCAATCGGTTAAAGGCAGTATTTTTTACAACAACACTGCGTTTGTCAATCAACCGGCACTGGGGGCTCTGACCAAGTCTTATTTTGCTCAGACGTCTACAGTTTCCACACCAACGCAGACCGAAACACAACCGCAAGTGGTCAATTACAGCATTACGCCAGTTTATTACGACTTGCTCGTGTCAAGACCGAGTGAAGACCTCAAGACAACGGCGGAGCATTATTTTATAGCGGGTGCTTCCAATCGGGATTTACCTCTCTATTTAAATGGTGAAAAAGTGCTTCAAAGGACGACAAATGGATTTTTTGGCCTTTATGTAACACTAAAGGACGGCAAGAATACATTTACCTTTACTCAAGGGGATAAGACAGTGACCAGAACCATCACCAAGGGCACGTCAACATCGACGATTTCTCCAATGTCAACCTATAAGATTTCCGCCAGTACGACCTTTCCTCAAAACAAGGAAATGAGGCGAGCAGGCGAGAAGATAACCTTCAGTTGTAAAGCCCCTATTGGTGCTAAGATGACAGTGAGCTTCAATGGACAGACCTATACCATGACTCCAAAAGTAGCACAAAGTCCTGATGGGAAAATATATGCCACAACGTACACTTATGACTATACAATGCCAGAAGTGCCAAGTGGGAAATATGAAGTGGACATGGGAAATCCTAAATATACCATGAGCTTTGGACAATATCAAGATGAATCCATAGCACCTGAAAATGTCTTACTGCTTTCAAAATCTTCTGTGTACAGCATTGCAGTGGATGATACCATTATAGATTTATATAAAGAGCCTGTGAGCGGCAACGGCGTTGCGGCGAACCTCACTTACGGCATGATGGATCAAGTGACGGGCATGACGGGGACTTATGTGCGATTGGCGTCAGGATACTGGGCAAATAAAAATTCAGTTAATATTGTAAAAAGCGCAACCCCATACCAGGGTAAAATTGTCAAACTAGATTATCAAAGTACGGCAAATTATGATAGGTTTAACGTTGGTACAAGCGGTAATGGCGCGGTGATAGCCACATATGATGGTAAGACGATTAAAGTCAAGACCAGCAGTCTTTCAAATGCCGGTTTGAAAATAAACAATGATTTTATTAAGACAATTGACAGCGACGGTAGTTTTGAAATTGCCGCAGGCACCCTCAAGGGTTACTATATAGAGCAGACTGCTTCGGGTTACAGCTTGGTGATGCTAAAGCCAATTGCCAAAAAGGCAGGTGCATTGCCACTTGAAGGCTATGTTATTTTACTTGATCCTGGCCACGGAGGAAGTGACAGCGGTGCAAGAGGATTGCTTGGAAGTGACTACACTGAAAAGACCATCAATCTCTCGACGGCTCTTCTTTTAAAGAGTGAGCTGGAAAGTAGAGGCGCGGTTGTCAAAATGACTCGAGAATCAGATGTGGATGTTTCACTTAAAGAGAGACTTCAATACTCGCTTCAAGTAAAACCTGACTTGTTTATTTCCATTCATGCTGACAGCCTTAGCGATACAGAAGATATCACAAATGTATACGGTTTTTCAACATTTTATAAAGACCCCGTGGGCAAGCGTCTCAGTGAGACAATTTTAAAGCAGGTCGTCACTGATCTTGGTAGAAAGAGCAGAGGGGCAAATCAGAAAAATTACTATGTCACAAGGGGCACTTGGACTCCTTCAATTCTCATTGAAACGGGTTTTGTCGGCAATCCATTTGAGTATGAGTGGCTCATGGATAGCAAATCACAGGTCTCACTTGTGGAGACCATTGCAAAGGGCATTGAAACATACTTTGCAGGTTACGCTCAATAATCAGCGATGCATTTTAAAGTCATCCCAGTAGTGGTAGATGCCTTTAAAGTGCATTTTTTTTATCTTCTTTTCTATGTTTTTTTATTTTGGGGTAAAAGTGGTATAATAATAAAAAATTGAGGTTTAGAATAAATCATTCATCGGGGGCAAGTATGAATCGGAAGCTAGGGTTAATCGTAGCAGTTTTGCTATTGGTTTTAGCTGCATATCAAGGGCAGTTATTTGACAACTACTGGAATGACATATACGATACATTTTACCAAAAACCACAAGAAGTAGACGATGATATCGTCATTATCGCCATTGACGATGTCACCATCAACACACTTGGACAGTGGCCGTTTGACAGATCGGTACACGCTGAGTTAATCGACTTTATTTCCCAGGGGAATCCAGCTGCCATTGGTGTGGATCTCATGTTTGACTCGTATTCAAATGAGACTTCTGATTCGGCGCTGGCGGCATCAGTTCAAAGTGCAGGGAACGTGGTTATGGCAAAGCAGATTGTGTACAGTCCCAAAATCAATGGATACAAACAGGGAAGTGATGCATTGGTCATGCCTTTTCCCGAATTAGTGGGTGTTTCGACTCAAGGACATATCAATACATATGCAGATTCAGATAGAGTCATTCGGAAAATCGACCTGTTTGGAAGGCGTTTTGACATAGAGAGTCAAAGCTATGACTATGAGCCAAATTTTGCGTACGCAATTTGCGAACAGTATTTAAAACATGGGGAGATGGATGAAAGCAAGCGGCAAGCGCTGACACAGACGCTTCAAAAGTACAGCGGTGACTCAGATAATCTCTATATTGACTACAAGGGAATTCCCAGAAGCTATGACAACATTCCCTATATATTCGTTTACAACGAAGCCATCCCAGCCAGTTATTTTGAAGATAAGATTGTACTGATTGGGCCTTATGCCAATGGCATGCAAGATGAATACATTACGCCAGTTGTAAAAGAACAACCTATGTTCGGGGTGGAAATACATGCAAATATTATCCAGAATTTGCTTGAAGACAGCTTTAAGCGTCCTGTTCACAGTGGAATCACCATTTTAACCATTGTGGTTATGGGTGTGTTGGCCTATCTTTTTTCCAGTCGATTATCCCCTGCCAAGGGACTTGTGGCCAACTTAATTGTACTGGGAGTCTATTTGGCTTTAGCTCATTTTACCTATCAAAAAGGGTATATTCTGAGAATCTTCTATCCGATTATCGCCATGCTGGTGATGTATGTATCCACCCTTGCGTATCACTATTTAGAACAACTGTCCGAGAAGAAGAGAATCAAGAGTCTCTTTGGAAGGTATGTAGCACCACAAGTTGTTGAAAAAATCCTATCAGATGGTGATAACATAAAGCTTGGTGGTGAGAGACGGTTTATATCTGTGCTATTTGTGGATATTCGTGGGTTTACGCCGCTATCAGAGAAAGCTGAACCCGAGCAGATTGTAGAGATTTTGAACAATTACTTGGAGCTTTGTGAGCAGTCTATTTTCAAGAATGGTGGAACGTTGGACAAGTTCATTGGAGATGCCACAATGGCAATTTACAATGCGCCACTGGATTTAGAAGCGCATGCGCTTCAAGCTGTGAAGACGGCGTGGGATATGAAAATGGGTGCACAAAAGCTGAAAGAGGACTTATATGAACGATTTGGCAAGACTGTTGATTTTGGCATTGGCATCAACACTGGGCATGCAGTTGTGGGGAACATCGGATCAAAACAGAGGATGGACTACACGGCGATTGGCGATACCGTCAACACGTCTGCTAGACTAGAATCCAATGCGAAAGCAGGGCAGATACTCATCAGCGAAAGTACTTATGAACAAGTGAAGGATAAAATTAGCGCGGTACCTCTAGGGGAAATAAAGGTTAAGGGCAAGGAGACGATGATTAAAATCTATCAGGTGGAAGGGGTTGAATCAGATGAGGACAAGGGACATCAGAATTAAGTTCCTAGGGGTCAGAGGCTCCTATAACTTATCAAATACCAAAAGTGTGAAATATGGCGGCAATACAAGTTGCATACAACTCATAATTGACGATCAAGTGATCTTCCTTGATGCAGGCAGTGGCATCACCAAGGTGGCTGATCCCTTTGAAGACAAGGATGTCACTATTTTGTTCACTCATTATCACTGGGATCACGTTTTGGGACTTCCGTTTTTTTCGACGCTCTATCAGAGAAAGAACGAAGTGGCCATTAAGGGGATGAAACCCGAAAACACGTCGCTAAATGATGTTTTGACACTGTTGTTCAACCCACCTTTTTGTCCGATTATGTGGTCTCAGGTACAGCATAAGCTGAACATCGAGGAAATTCCAGAAACGGGAACCTTTTATATAAAAGAGGTGAGGGTAGACACCATGTTGCTGATGCATCCCGGAGGTGCCTTGGGATATCGGCTCACCTACGGCGGCGTTGTAGTGGTGCTTCTCACAGATGTTGAGCTCAGTAAGGCGTTTTCAGAATATGAGGCAGAGCGGAAGAAACTTCTTGAGTTTGTCAGGGGAGCTGACGTCTTGGTCATGGATGCAGCTCTGACAGAGTCTGAATACTATGGAAAGATTGGAAGCAGTAAGATCGGATGGGGTCACAGCACCATGAATGAATGCATCAGTCTCTCAGAGGAGGCGGGGGTTAAGAGAACTTATATTACGCACTACTTGCCCTATCGGGATGACAGTGAGAACGATGTGCTTGAAGCGGGAATTCGAGAAGAACACTCGACGATATTTCTCGCAAGAGAAGATGAAGAACTTGTTTTTAAATGTTGATGGGAGTTCAATATGAATGAGACGAAAACAGTCAATCGACTAAAACATAATTTTGAAAAACTACTTAAAGTGGGACAGGCTCTAACTGCGGAGAAGGACTATAATAAACTGCTTGAACTCATCTTAAATGAAGCTCGAAAAATTGCAAACGCGGATGGAGGGACACTCTATATTGTAGATGGGGGAAAGCTCTATCATAAGATTATGCAAAACGATACACTGAATATATTTTTGGGTGGCGGAGGAGAACCCATAGAATTTGAACCCCTTGAAATGGCAGAAACCCACATAGCGCCATATGTGGCTATTCACAAGAGACCCGTTAATATTGAAGATGTCTATCATACAGAGCTCTTTGACTTTACAGGGCCTAAAACCTTTGACCGTCAGGTGGGCTATACGACAAAATCCATGCTCGTCGTGCCGTTAATCAACCGTGAAGACGATGTAATTGGTGTGCTTCAACTAATCAATGCCATGGAAGCAGGGGAACTTGTGGCGTTTGACCCGGGGATAGAGGAAATCATCATGGCACTTTCTTCGCAGGCGGGAATAGCACTCGAAAATATGCAGTATGTTGAAGAAATTCGCACTCTGTTTGACTCATTTGTGTCAGTTCTAGTCACTGCCATTGATGAAAGAACCCCTTATAACGCCAATCACTCTAGAAATGTGGCCATTTTTACAGAGCGATTTGCACATGCAGTGAACGAGTGCAAGAAGGGAACCTATGGTGAACTCTACTTTGACGAGGAACATATTAGGCGGCTAGTGATGTCTGCTTGGCTTCACGATATTGGAAAGGTAACCGTTCCCGAAAGTATCATGAACAAGCCAACTAGACTATCAGAGGATATTGAATTTGTCATGGGCAGGTTGAAAATGCTAAATGCCCTGGTAGATCAGCGATACTACAAGGCTCTGTCAACTACGCTAAGGTCAAGTGGTGGCGAGGCAGAAGGTGAAGCCGATAAGGCTCTTTGGCTAGAAGAAAAGGCCTTTTTAAAAGAAGCTGAGATACGTATTCTAAAGGCAAATGAACCAAGCACATTCATGGATGATGACATGCAAATGAAAATCACTGAAATCTATGAAAAACGGTTCCGTGAAATTGATGAGCAAATTTTAAATGACAGGGAATTTGAGTTTTTAATGATTCGCAAGGGCACTCTGACAAATGGCGAACGTGAAATAATGGAAAATCACGTGGTTACAACTGAAAAAATGCTCTCTAAGATCAAATTTCCCAAAGACTTGATGGAAGTCCCATTTTGGGCAATAAATCATCATGAGCTTATGGATGGAACTGGTTACAGCAGAGGCCTTAAAGGCGATGAAATACCAGTAGAAGTTAGAATTTTGACGATTATAGATATCTATGATGCCCTGACGGCTACAGACAGACCATATAAAAAGGGGATGCCACCTGAGAAGGCGTTTTTCATTCTCGGCAAAATGGCAGAAGAGGGGAAATTAGATTCTGATCTGCTCAGTATTTTTGAAAATAGTGAGGCGTGGCATTTTAAAAATTAAGAAACGTCTTTAATGTTAAAAGCCGTATGAGTGTTCTCATACGGCTTCATTTAAATGACTCTAACAAAGATTGAAGTCCATGTCTTTATGTGACTACATTAGGTCTGCCATTAGTTTGCAGGAACTGTCAACATTTGACCTGGGAAAATCAAGTTAGGATTCTTAAGTTGATTGAGCTCTTGAAGCACTTGCCATGTGGTTTTATATTTTTGAGCGATTTTCCAGAGAGCATCGCCAGCTTTTACTTCGTAAACAGAGCCTTTAGCTGTCTCTTTAATGAGGCCCGAGTTCATGAGATCACTTACATTGATGGCCTTTACATTAGGTGTACGACCATCTTCAGAAGCAGGCAATGTCAATGTACCGTTTTTAAGCATTTCTTTTACCATCGGTAGATAAGGCGAGTTTGCATAATTTGTTCCAATTATTTTCCAGTTATTATCAACGGTAGGGGTCAATGTTCCCTTTTTAACATCTTGAGTGTAGGCGATAATCAAATCACGAACACGACCGTTGTCTTGCATTTCTGAATAGGAATCATAGTATTTGTCATCCATTGTCACGAGGTCTAAACTGATGAGTGTTCCAAAGCGGTAATTATTCACTGCTAATTTATAAGTTTTATTTAGGTCGACTGGCTTGCCGCCGATTGTGGCGTTGACAATCCTAGAACCAGATGGCTTAGAGATGTCGATGTCATAGTTGATTCCACTGAACATGTCGTAGTTGTACCCTCTTACATCGGGATTAAAGCTAATGGTCAAATCACCATCTTGATAGGTGTTGAAATAGTTAGCAGACCACTCCATGTACTTCAATAGATTTTCGCCAGTGATGTTGACACCCATGAGGGTGTTGTCGTATTTGTAGATAAAGGCAACATCTTTTTTCTTGAAGACGCCCTCTTTTAAATTAGAGCCAAAGTTAAAGAGTGCGGCACTGCTGATGTCAGCTTTTGAGTAGTACATTTGAACTTCGTTGATTAAATCGATAACAGGTGTATCGGTGATTTGAGCAGTTGGAAGCGTTGTCACTTCATCACTGCCAGTGTAATAATCTGGGCTTGGGATAAAGTCTGCTGTGATTTGACCCACTTCTTTGTTGGCTTCTTCCAAAGAGCGTTCGTGAACATATTTGAAAGCCTCTAAGATTTCAGGATCTGCGTCAGCATCTGCTGTTTGAACGTTTTCAACTGAAACGGTTTTTACAGTCCACTTGCCATCCACTTTTTCAAGTGAAATATCTGACTTGCCAACAGCCCATCCGTATTTGCCCGGTTCGATGAGCTTAACGCCGTTTATTTCGTTGGTGTATTGGCTATGTGCATGACCGCCGAAGATAACGTCAAATTGTGGATAGTTTTCAGCCACAAGGTCGATACCGTCATAGCCATGTTCACCTTCTGGTCCAATATGGTATGCGCCAACGAGAACATCGTATTTGCCGTCGAGTTCTTTGAGAACTTTGCCTGTTTCTTCAAGGACATCTGTAAATTTGAGTCCCTTGAAGTGATCTGGCGTACTCGCTTCCCAGATTGGAACATTTGGAGGCATCATGCCAACCACTGCTACTCTAACCCCTTGGATATCAAAGATTTTATATGGAGCTACAAATCTTGTGTCATCAGCGGTATTGTAGATGTTTGAAGCGAGGACAGTCCCCTTAAATCCCGCAATATTCTTGTTCAGGAAGTCCATACTGAAGTTGAACTCGTGATTTCCAAGAACCCAAGCATCATACCCAATCATGTTAAGGGCATCAATCATAGGGTGTACGGGCATGTCGTTAAACAATTCAGCACTATTGTCTTGAAGTGTATCACCGCAGTCAAACAGAATTGAATTTGGATTGTCCGCACGGAGTTCTTTCACAACGGTGGAAACTTTTGCAAGGCCAGCATCAGTATCTTTTGAATCGGTTGCATATTCATAAGGATAAATCCTGCCGTGTAAATCGCTGGTGCCTAAAATTGTGATGTCGATAACAGTTTGGTCATCTGCAAACGATGTAAAGGGGATTGCCACTAAAATCAAGAGCAGAGACAACATAAGTGATAGTTTTTTCTTCATTTTTTCCTCCCATTCATTTTATTGACTCAACTAATTTGAGCCATATAACCCCAAAATAAGTCCATTTTTGGCTAAAATAATCCTGAATTATTCATCTAGTTTCATT
>DKFC01000059.1 GCA_002452745.1 Firmicutes bacterium UBA6806 | reverse complement strand
TCTTGACAAGCGTGCGCATTATAATGTATCCCAAATAACTGGTGTCAATGAAGATACACTATATAAAATTGAAACTGCAAAAACGATTCCTCGTTATGATACACTCGAAATACTATCTTCAGCATATAACCTCGATCTACTAAATGTTTTAGCTCAAAATAGAATTTCTCAGCCAGTCTACAATTTTTACAAGATGCTTGACGAATTAATTTATAATTATGACACCAAACGATTAGCTAACATTCGAAATGAATTTGTAAATATAAAAAAGAACTTCATGCATCAAAATCTCTATCATAGCTTAGATTTAATAGAACAATATGAAAGTTTTTTATTAGGCATCGAATATTACAATACACATCTCTTTCACGAATCGATTTCCGTTCTGACCTCAGGTATTCAGAAAAGAAATCGACTTTTTAAGCTCTCATGTTGGCAAAACTTCAAATATTCTCTGTTAGAAGTTCGGATGTTACTTTTAATTGCCCTATCACATTCTGAAATTGGAAACCTTGACCTTTCAAATGATTTGCTAAAATTCTGTAGTTCTTCACTTCTGAGTACTATCGATTCTGATTTTTCTGACGTTTACATATTGATTAAGATTTATTACAACCTTTCCTATAATTCTCATTTAAGCGATCAAAACGAATCTGCCCTTAAATATGCAAATTCTGGAATCGAAATTTGTCATAAATTCAATACAAATTACTGCCTTTCCTATCTTCTAATGAGAAAAGGCGTTGCAGAATTCTTATTAGGCGATAGTGCTTTCATCATTTCATTTAAAACGGGAATACTCCTTCTTGAGCTATTTGATGACCAAGACATCGCAGATACCTTCAGAAAAATTATCAAAGAAAAATATGACATTAATTTATGATTTTTAATCCGCGTGAGCACCAATCTATTTGAATATATCTCTTTCAGTTCTACCTCATCTCAGTAAATTATTCATTATGTACGCGATTATATTCACGACTAGCATGGCTTGTGTCAGAATAAAGTCTAGGAAAATCTTTTTCATTGCCAAATGATATCAGATTCAGTCCCATTGATACAATCAATAACATCACTATCAAAATTTTTTTCTTCATATAGATACCTCATCATATAATTATTTTAGATATTCTCAGGATCAACGTCATATTCAATATCTTTTACCTAAGCTGTCACAGAGAATGATTTTTTGTTTTTAACCTTCCCCCATTGGTATTTTACAAGTTGACACAAATATCTTGATTAAATAATAGTATGATTCATCAGTAAATATATCCGATTATAATCGGATACCTTGCCATTGACATTTCTTTTATCTGGACTCCCGTCTGCTATTTGCTTTCTTTCTGAGGCCAAAATATTACCTGTCGGGAACTAAATTTATCAAACAAAAAAAGCTGAGCAGCACTTTCTCGCACTTTCTCAGCTCTTTCACTTTTGCAAATTATTCCAATCCATGAACAACTTTTTTGACTTATAAAATCTCATCACCTGTCAGAGAAACTTTATCTCATCACTTGATAAACTCCCTTTTTTCATAAGTGAGTTTATCCACCATTTCAGGGATGGGTTCAAACCCAATTCCCGCTTTTTCTGGAACCTCTATCATAGAATCTGCATCTATTACAATTGGAGGGTTGATTAGGTCTCTCTCCCAATATCTCGTAGATGCTGGCAAATCCCCTGGGAATTTATAATTTGGAAGAGATGCTATGGCGATATTATGAGCTCTGGCAATCCCTGTATCCACCATGCCGCCACACCAAACTGGGATATCATAACTCTGGCATAAATCGTGAATTTTCTTGGCGGCTGTGAGTCCACCAACTCTGGCAACTTTGATATTGATAGTCTTTGTACTGCCAAGCTCAATCGCCTTTCTGGCATCATCCACAGAATGAATGCTCTCATCTAAACATATCCTTGTCTTGACAGCAGCTTGAAGTTTTGCATGATCCACAATATCATCGTGGTCAAGCGGCTGTTCAATCATAATCATGTTGAGTTTGTCCATTTCCTTGAACAATTCTATGTCCTTTAGCGTATAAGCTGAATTGGCATCTGCCATCATCATGATATCACTGTGATGTTTTCTTACATACTCTAAATACTCAATATCCTTTCCAGGTTTTATCTTCATTTTAACCCGTTTGTATCCCTCTGCCATGAACATATCAACGGCTTCAAGAAGTGCCTCTTTACTGTCTTGAATGCCTATGCTGATCCCCGTTTCCACTTTTTTTCGGGTTCCACCAAGCGCCTTTGACAGAGAGATATTATTTTCCTTACTGTATAAATCCCACATGGCACAGTCAAGTGCGGATTTTGCCATCTTGTTCCTCTTTATATCGGAAAACAGGTCATACAATTCTTCTGGATGCGCAATTTCGTCATGACTATATAACATTGGAATCAAGAAATCCGACAAGATATGCCATGCTGTTTGAACTGTCTCCTCGTTGTAATAGGGATGTTGAAGCGCCGAGCAATCCCCATACCCCACATGGTCTTTGCTGTGTACTTCAACGAAAATAAAATGCTTATCAGTCATTGTCGTCGAACTGATTTGAAAGGGTTTCTTAAACGCAATCTTCATTTTTCTTAAAACAATCTTCTCAATTTTCATTATATTTCTCCCTCCTTCGTGATATTCATACGATCTGACTTTATATTTTGTCAGTTTATTTGAATTGATTGATTTGCACCTGCTTCACTCTCTGCTACACACCTTTTCTATTTGAAAATATCTCTGGACACCATCATTTTATCTATGGCATCCTCATCCACCTCATATTTAACCCCATTGGTTTCATCAGGTACAATCAACGTGCAGTCTTTTGTAACCTTTACTTCTGGGATTACGATATCTTCTTTAAAATAGCGGTTGCTGCCCGCTATGTCATGAGCGAGTTTAAAATTGGGCAAACTGGCAAGTGAAATGTTTTGAACTCTGCCGATTCCCAGTTCCGTCATGCCGCCACACCATACTGGGATTTCTCTTTCCACACATAAGTCATGAATTTTAATGGATTCGGAAATCCCCCTGCACCGACTTGACTTTATGTTTATAATTTTACAGCTCCCCAGTTCAATGGCCTGTTTTGCATCTTCAGGACTCTTTATGCTTTCATCGAGGCAAATAGGTGTTCCAATTGCCTTTTGAAGTACAGAGTGGTCAATAATGTCGTTTTCACGAAGCGGCTGTTCAATATAGGTGAGATCAAACTCGTCAAATGCTTTGAAAAGCTCTATATCATCAAGTGTATAAGCCGCATTGGCATCCACGGTCAAAACGATATCAGGAAATGCCTTTCTAACACCTTTCAAAACCTCAATGTCCTTTCCAGGTTTGATTTTAATCTTCGTTCTGTGATACCCCTCAGCAAGATAATGGTCTATCTTATTGAGCAAGTCCTTCAAATTGGGCTCTATGCCAAGGCTGACCCCCACTTTAACCTCATTGAAAACACCGCCAATAAGTGTTTTCAATGACTTGTTTTCCACTTTCGTTTTGAGATCCCATAAAGCGTTCTCAACTGCGGCTATGGCTAAATTGTTGCCCCTTATAAACCTAGTCTTTTCGATAAACTGTTCTGGGCCTTCGATCTCTTGATGTAAAATAGTCGGAATCAGAAAGTTCTTGATAATATGATGGGTTGTTCCGTTGTCTTCTGGGCAATAAAATGGGCCATAAAATGCCTTGCACTCTCCATACCCCACATGCCCCTCTGAATAAATCTTAACCAGCAGGGCATCTCTTTCCATAAATTTAGTGAAGCTCGTTTCAAACGGGTGCTGAAATGGGTTTTTTACTCTTATAATATCCACTCTCTCAATAAACATGTTCCCCTCCTATGTCTGTGAGCTACTGAGCATCCTTGCTACTCTATAAGCCATAATTTCCTAACTTTACATTAACATTTGGAGGTTGACCATATAAGCGCCAATAACTGTCTAAAATTTATCTGAATTCTCAGTCAGTTTTAGGCAACAAAAAAGAAGTGTCCAGTCGTCCACTTCTTTTTGTTCGCTTCTTTTCAGTTAAAAGATTCTTTCCACCCACACCTTTATTGCACAGGTTCAAGATCCTTAATTTTAAACAATAACACACTTAAGCCAATAGCTGGCAATATTATGGAAATCACAATGTACTTCGTAGCTTTTTCAGGCACATATTTCTTAAATAACAAATAAAAACAGTAATACGATAGTAAACTCATCGCCATATTGGCCAAACCGCCAATCAGAGAAATACGCCCTAAGAGCATTGCAACTACAAAAGCTCCTGGAAAAATATATTCTGCTGGCTCATATTTTTTTCCACCAAAATCAATGCTCTTAATGATTTTGCCTATAACATAGAAGTTCCCAACTGGAATCCACGCGAGCCATGATTCTTCAATCCCAGCCCTTTTTCCCATTGTCATAAGTGCTATTGCACTCAAAACGTAACTTGCAATTGCTACAATTAACACAATCATTAGAAATGCGACTAGGCCACCTCCAATTAAGTTAAAACTGTCCGTCATAAGTTTACTCCTTTTTTATATCCATATTATACCAATCTGATTTGATTGTCAATACATCCCTTATTTTTAAATTTAACCTATATATTATTTTTTATTCCATTTTTCAATTGCCAAAATGAAATTCTTCCTAAATCCACTCACTAAAGAGTGATGACGTCTTTACTTTAAGGCTAATCGCTTTACAGTTTTTCAATTTCGCTAACATCTGGTTGAGCTACCTTCCCACCAATAAAGGCTGAAATCAAGCCTTTGACATCAAGACCTGTGGCATCTGTGACGCCGTTCATGATTTGTGACATTGATTTTGTAATATCACCCACCATTTTAGCGTTATTGCCCTCACCATACATGGTGATTGAATCAATATTCTCAAGCGGTTTTGCAATATTTGCCGCAATTTCAGGAAGTACCTTGAAGAACATTTCGAGGACAGCTGCCTCTTCCATTTTCTTCATAGCCTCAGCCTTGGCATCCACACCTTTGGCCTCTGCAAGTCCTTTTGCTTCAATACCGTCTGCCTCTGCCATCATATATGCTTTTTGAGCCTCAGCGTCTTGCTTTTTAGCGAAAGCACTGGCTTCAGCGGTGGCTTTCATGGCAAGGGCCTCATTTTCTGCCCTCATTCTCTCTGCTTCTGAATTCTTCTGAACTTCATACAGTTTTGCATCGGCAGCTTTTTCTTTGGAATACTTGTCTGCATCTGCCTTTTTCTTGATAGATGCATCCAGTTCTCTTTCCATAATTTGAACGGCGCGTTCTTTGAGCTCAATTTCCTTTTCCTGCTTCGCTAAATTTGCGTTGGCAGTTGTAATCTCAATTGTTCGGCGTTGTTCTTCCTCTTGGATTTTATACGCCGCATCCGCTTGCGCCTTCTTGGTATCTGATTCTTGTTTCAGCTCTGCTTTTTTGATTTCAAGCTGATTGTTTTTTATGGCGATTTCTTCTTGCGATGCCACTTCTGCATCATTTGCCTCTTTGTTTGCCATGGCCTGTGCTATTTTAACGTCTCTCTCAGCTTCTGCCTTGACAATTTTTGCGTTCTTTTGGATTTTTGCCACATTGTCAATCCCTAAGTCGTTGATAACGCCTTCACGGTCTGCAAAGTTTTGAACGTTGAAAGAAACAATTTCAAGGCCTAATTTTCTCATATCAGGAACGGCATTTTGCTGAACTTTCTCAGAAAACTTTTGACGATCGGAAATCATGTTTGTAAGTGACATAGTCCCCACAATTTCACGAATGTTTCCCTCCAGCACATCTTGAACCATGTTTCGGATGTACTCTTCGTTCTTGTTCAAGAAATTCTCGCTTGCCTTTGCAAGCAATTCTTTCTCAGAAGAAATTTTTACCGTTACCACCGAATCAACCAACACGTTGATAAATTCCTGCGTTGGAACCGCTTCGCTGGTCTTCACATCAATCTTCATCGCCCTCAAAGTCAATCTGTCTTTTCTCTCAAAAAAGGGAATCAAGATAGCGGCCTTACCGATGACGACTTTAGGCGTCTTCTTAAGACCCGATATGATAATGGCCTCATCAGGCGAGGCCTTTACGTACCCCGTGAGCAAAATGATGATGATTATAGCGAGCACAGGCCCACCAATCGCAGCAGCTGTTATTAAAGTTCCCATAATTATGTACCTCCAGAAATATTTTATGTCTCTATGCCACTTCTCTTATTTTACTTTTATAGGGATGATAAATACAGTGTTTTTTTATTTTTTCATCAAAGTTTAATGCTTTCTTTAGAAAGATTGTGCCTGGAGATATATTTTCTGGAGTGTTCACCTGAACTGGCTTTATCAGCTGGACTTAACAATTGGTGCTTATTCTATTTTGCCGGTATGATCTTCAAATGATATTCGTCCATGACGCTGCCTTCGTACTCGCCTTTGTAATTCAGTTCAAAAGTGCCGCCACTAAATATTTTGTCGAACTCACTCTTATCGACAATAGACGAAAAGCCCAGAGCACCTTTTGCCGCTTTTTCATCATCTTGCTCAATCATCATGGAAAGCATTGGCTGTGCAAAACCTGAACTCAATTCCGTACCAAATCCACCGCTGTCGTTTTGTCCGTAGATATCATAGCTTCCAAACAATTCTATAAACGTCGTTCCCTGAGGAAATGTCATTTCGCCAAAACCTGTGTTGAGATATGCGCCGCCTTCACCAGCACGCAATATCTTAATTGCCGCACCACCATCATCCTCTATCTCGATGCCCTCTTTTTCTGGCTGTGTGAGTGTATGGCTGTCACAGTACAAATCCATCCCCATAAACTGGGCTGTAAAACGACTAAAATCGCTGAAATTAATTGCCCCTTCATGGGCATAATTTTCAAACGAAAAATCGGATTCTAAATCACCCCACTCACTCTCTGTGATATTCCCTGATGCATCTGCGTCCATCTCCTCAAATTGTTTAAGCGTTCCATCAAGTAAGATGTCAAATCCCATGGCATAATATTCTGCTGTTTTCTCTGTGAATTCCCTGCTAGCCACCTCAGGTTTGATGATGACATTGTTCCAATTGGCTTTGAGCTCATAGTCATAGACATGATTTTTATAATTGAATACAATATTGTAATGCCCTAATATCTCAGGCAGATGCTCTGACGCCGTGGGCTCCTTAGCAGACTCTGCAACCTCTGGTGTGGTCTCAGTGGTTGTTTCCACTTTAATACCCGACGCCTCTGTTCCCTTTGGTTCAAGTTGAGAACCTTCATTGACACCGTTCCCACAAGCTGATAAAACAAATATAAAAACAATAACCGTTAAAAGTTTAACTTTCATTTTAAACACTCCTATTTGTCAATTGTAAAGTGGATTACTGGGTCTTCACTATAGACAGGGGTAACTGTTATCTCCATGTTCACGCGCCATCCATTTATATTAACATCCATATTTGCATAGTAAACTTGCATTTGATTTCCAGGTTTGACCTTTGCAGAAACACCAAAGGCATCCTCATAAAACGCCACGATTTCCTCCTCTGTCCCCTTTGGAGCAACAAAGATTGCATAACCGCTCTTGCTGGGCGCAAAAGATGAATCAATCAGTTTTGCCCCTTCAAAGATGGGAACAATATCTTCCTGATATGCCTCTGGAATAGGCTGTTCCGCAACTGTTTCATAGTTCACTTTTTCAGAGCTTTCTGCATCATCGCCGCCTTCATCATCCGAAGCATATGAGACCTCTCCACTGACCTCCAGTGTCATGTAGACGTTTACACCATCTGAGGTTGTTTCAATTGTCAGCCCCTTAATATACACATCTTCGTTTAGCTCGATACCATCTACATAGGTGTCCGATTCACCAACATAGGACTCGTCAAATCCAAGCTCCTCCTTATAAAACGCCAAAACAGTCTCATAATCCTCCTTGACGTTGTAGAGAACCGTAAAGTGGTTTTCATCGTATCGACTTGACTCTATGATTTTAGCCCCTTTAAGCAGTGGCACTGCCTCTGGAAATCCCTCTGTAAGCCCTTCAACCTGTTCGCCGCCTTCATTCTGTTTTGCTGCTTCGGATGCTGCTTGATCTGCAAGGCCATTAAACTGGCTCTCATCTCCACCCTCATGATCTGCTGTTTGGTTGCCTGATCCACATGCTGTCAGGCTAAGTGCCAGTAAGGTTACTATAAATAATTTTTTCAACCTGTTCACTCCCCTCTCTCTTTTACGCTTGACTGCCTTTCCGCCTAAGTCAAGCCCTCAAATAATTCTGTGCATGAAATTATGTTTCGTGTTTACGTACTCATGCAGGGTTCAATTTGCCTCTC
This sequence comes from Firmicutes bacterium UBA6806, assembly GCA_002452745.1. Lineage (GTDB taxonomy): Bacteria > Bacillota > Clostridia > Peptostreptococcales > Acidaminobacteraceae > Fusibacter_A. The sequence goes on along the minus strand of DKFC01000059.1, from coordinate 36,075 downwards.
CCTCTTCTATTCCAATTTCCCACCACGGAGGCATTGAATCCCCTTCATATGAGTAATCGAAATTTTGAATTTCGTAATCCTTTGGAAGTATAAAGACACTTTCATCAGTCACTTTCTCACTAAAGTTCGAATACTCATAAATCAGTTTCGCCCGCCCGTCAAAATTGTACTGCACCTTCTTCAAGACATTCGCCTCCATAAAAAAGAGATAGGTTTTCACAATCGAATCATCTTGGATAAAGGGAAGATTATATTCATACACTGTGTAACCATCCTGCTCTAGCACAGAATCTGGAATCGCATTGGCTGCTTCCAGTAGTTCATCGTTGCTCATGAGATATACTTTCACAAGTCTATATTCATCAAATATATATTGAACATATCCCTCTATTTCCAGCGTTCTCACTTTGATGGCCTTCCCATCCATATTTCTTTCAGTGTAGCTCTTTGAGATGGTTTCTCCACGGCGACTGTATTGAATTGTCTTTCCGATTTCTGCTGTTTCTGCATCCAACACCTTAACTGTGTATTCCATACTTTCAGCATTTCCCAAAACCATAACGAGAAATGTATACGGGTCTATGCTTGCTTCACAATCTGTCACTGCTGCTTCTAACACATCAGTCTGCATCCTTGACGCCTCGGATGAAGCCTTTTCGATTGATGTTGGTTCAGATTGACAGGTCATTAAAAACAATGCCAGCAAAAGTGGCAAATATATTTTTTCCATTTGACAGCCTTTCTCTCCCTTTCTATTTGTAACCCTATTTTACCTTACGGATAAGTCACTTTTATAGATGTCACCAGTCACTTTCTGTCCACATGCTAGTCACGACTTTCCACTGAGAATTAACCAAAAGTCATATCAGATATTCAGCACTCCAAAATCAGCTTCCAGAAAAGCCTAATTTTGAACATCAAATTGAACCTTGCCAAAAACTGTGATATGATAAGAATAGGATGATATCTTCTGGAGTCGTACCTGCTAGAATACAAAACTTAAATTGCAATCTGCTTTGAGCCAAGGACAGAGACAGGTTAACTTAATCGTTAGGTCTAACTAATTTTTTAGGTAGATAATTTGTCTATTGTCCATTATAGATATTTAGGATACTAACATGCGCCCTATGGTTCAGGCAGATAATTTCACATATATTCAAAGCAGGTGTAGCGAGACTCTATGAGTCTATCCCTACATCTTTTTTATTGCCTTACTAATATTAATTGAGGAGTGGGAATATGAATTTCAATGAAAAAAACAGGCAAATTAATAAAGAAGCCAAAATAACAGTTGGGCTATATGTCTTCTTTTTCGTCTGGTGGTTTGCTTTTGCCTATGGACTTGGGTTAAAGGATGTATCAGAGTATAAGTACATACTGGGTTTCCCAGCGTGGTTCTTCTACAGCTGCATCGTGGGATACGTGGTTATCTCTGCACTACTTGCGTTCGTTGTAAAAAAATACTTCAAAGACATTGACTTTGAAGAAGATGAAAAGGAGGAGAACAATGGGTAACTTGATGATCTTGATTCCAATGATAATCTATCTTATCCTCATGTTTGGAATCGCCATTTACGCAAATTCGCGTTCTTCTGGGAACGGTAACTTTATAGAAGAGTACTTTATTGGCGGCAGATCAATGGGGGGATTTGTCCTTGCAATGACTTTAATCGCCACCTATTCCAGTGCAAGCAGTTTTGTGGGAGGTCCAGGTGTGGCTTATTCTTTAGGGTATGCATGGATACTACTCTCTATGATTCAAGTGCCAACGGCATTTCTCACACTGGGCATTCTGGGGAAAAAATTCGCAATTATATCGAGAAAAATAAACGCTGTAACCGTGACAGATTACTTAAAAGCGCGTTATAATAACAACTTCATTGCAATTAGTACCTCCATCGCAATGATTATCTTCTTCTCTGCGGCAATGGTGGCACAATTCATTGGCGGCGCAAAGCTGTTTGAGGCAGTCACAGGCTATTCGTACATCACAGGGCTTGTAATCTTCGGTATTTCAGTCATAATCTATACAACAATAGGCGGTTTTAAAGCAGTTGCCATCACAGATGCCATTCAGGGAATCGTCATGGTGCTCGCAACGACATTTCTACTGGTTGCAATTGTAAGTGCTGGTGGTGGCGTCGAAAATATCACCGCAAAAATGATTGAAACAAACCCAAGTGCCTTGACGCCTACCGCTGGCGGAGCAGTGTCTATTCCCTTTATTCTCTCTTTCTGGGTCTTAGTTGGCTTTGCAGTGCTTGGACTGCCGCAAACCACTGTTAGATGCATGGGCTTTAAAGACTCCAAATCACTGCACAGCGCCATGGTCATCGGAACCGTTGTCGTTGGTTTTTTAATGCTGGGCATGCACCTTGTAGGTGCTCTGGGCGCTTATGTCGTACCGGGGTTATCCGGTGATGGTGCAATCCCCGGGATCACTGTAAAGGTATTGCCGCCTATTCTGGCTGGTATCTTTATCGCTGGGCCACTTGCGGCGATTATGTCAACTGTGGACTCCATGCTGATTCTTGCGTCTGCTTCTATTATAAAAGACCTATACCTCAACTATGGCAAGGGCAATATCCAAGAGAAGCATCTGAATAGGATCAGCTTTGTCACCACTGGTGTGATTGGTCTCGTCGTATTTGCACTGTCTATCAATCCACCTTCTATCATCGTCTGGATTAATTTATTTGCTTTCGGTGGCCTTGAGGCAGCTTTCTTCTGGCCGACGATTCTAGGGCTGTACTGGAAGAGAGCAAACGCCGACGGCGCTATTTTGTCAATTATTTCGGGGATTGCATCCTTCTTCATCTTCACGGTCTATTCCATAAAACCATTTGGCATGCATCAAATTGTCCCGACTCTTCTCGTTGCTTTTGTGGCATTCATGATTGGCTCTATATTTGGCAGAAAGAATTCTGAGGCTACGATTAAATTATTTTGGGAATAATGACGAAAATGTAAAACTTTTTAACCATATATCACAAATAGCATTGACTTTGTTCTCCATACCGTTTAAAATTACACCTGATGTTATAGATTTTTTGTTATTAATTTAACTAATCGGAAACGTGACTTAAAATTTGAATCAAGAGGTAATAGGATGGAGAAAAATTTAGAAAAGAAATATGGTCTGCCAACAGCCATTGCCATGGTCGTGGGCGTCGTCATAGGCTCAGGTGTTTTCTTCAAAGCTGATGATGTTCTGACACTGACAAATGGCAACTTGATTTTGGCATTGCTCGCATGGGGCTTAGGTGCTTTTTCCATGATTTTTGGAGCATTGGTATTTGCAGAATTTGCTCAGAGAATTGAAAAATCCAATGGAATCGTCGACTATTCGGAAATGGCTTATGGTAAGCGGTTTGGCTATCTGGTAGGCTGGTTTAAAGCGGTTCTATACTTTACACCGCTCTCTGCAATCCTCTGCTGGATTACTTCAAAATACACCCTAATTTTATTGGGAAGTGATAACCCCTCCAATTCACCAACAACTTGGGCACTGGCCTTTTTCTATCTCGTGGCGATTTATTCACTCAACTATTTTTCGCCAATACTAGCAGGAAAACTGCAAGTGAGTTCAACTATTATCAAACTGATTCCACTTAGTTTAGTGGCTTTGGTAGGGACGGTTTCTGGCCTTATCAATCATGTGACAATTGACAACTTTTCATCTGCTGTTAGCTCGATTGGCTCTTCAGGCGGCACGCTGGCAAATGCAGTCGTCGCAACTGCGTTCGCCTATGAAGGCTGGATTACTGCCGTGACCATCAACAGTGAGATTAAAGATTCTAAGAGAAACCTTCCCAAAGCACTTGTTTGGGGCGCTTTTATCGTGTTCGTTGTCTATGTCATGTACTTCTTAGGCGTTGCTTCAGTGCTACCAACTTCTGAAATCATCGCTCAGGGAGATGGTGCAATTACAACCGCTACTACACAATTATTTGGGTCTGTTGCCTCTACTGTACTCACTGTCTTTGTCATTATTTCCTGTTTGGGAACGCTAAATGGCTTAGTGCTGTCCTCTATTAGGATTCCGTACTCTCTTGCTATCAGAAATCAAGGGCCTTTCCCTAAAAAAATGGCACTTGTCAATCCTAAATCTGGGATTCCAATGTATTCGGCTATTTTCTCAGCACTGCTGACACTTACCTATACGATTCTTTGGCATGCAAGTATTAACGAGACTTTTGGCCGATATATCGGTCTTGATGAAATTCCAATTGTACTGATTTATGCGCTCTACATCTTCTTGTATATTTGGTACATTCGAACATTTGATGATCTCAGCTTTTCAAAACGCTATGTTGTGCCCGTCTGCGCAATCATGGGGGCACTGGTTATCGTATACGGCGGAATTACCAATCCAAGTATCGGCTTATACCTACTTGTATCCATTGCAGTTTTGGGGCTTGGGTTGCTGTTTTATAGAGACGAAAAAAAATAGAAAATTGAATTGCGTTCTGAAATAGCGCAAATAAAAAATCCTCATTCTAATTGATCTATAAAATGATTCAATCAGATTTGAGGATTTTTTTATGCCGTTCAAGGTTAGATAATAAAATTTCCCTATAAAATTTCCTTGTTGAAATGGCCTCTTGTGTCTGTTTCCTGATTAAAGGCCGATTCATCCATCTTGTCACTTAACTTGTTAAGTGCTTTCTGGATAATGTCTAGTGTCTGTTCCTTGGACTCAACGGTGAAATTAAGTCTAAACGCTTCGACACCTTTTATACCCTTAAGTTCATCTAGGAGATTTAGGGTCTTTCCGTTGAGAATTGTCGTTGTGCAATCGTCATGAGTGATAACTGGAAACGACCCGTGTTCATCTCTCAACTCATATTGTTTGACTTTGCACATGCCACATTGATTCATCTTCTTTAGCGGACAATATTTCGTAAAGAGCAATGGGGCTTTTCCATACACGATCATTTCCAGTGCGGGATACCCGTCATTCGCTTCATAATAGGCCTTCTGCAAGTCTTCAATTTGTCTCTTGTTGAGCTCATAGGACAACGTGACTCGTTTTGCGCCCAGTCTGTGAAGCTCATAGCAACTGGTTGCATTGACCACGTTTAAAGAGTAGTCCGTTATAAACGGATTGGTGTCCTTATAGTGATGAATGCCACCATAGCCACCAATTAACAGCTCTCCTTCCCGATCTGTATAATCGTTTTGGTTTCTCCTGACGATGTTCTCAAAATAAATTTCTTCAATGCCGCAGCTCACACAAGCATCATACTGCGCCTGTGTCATTACAGATGCTGTAATATATGGCTTTACAGAATTAAAGCTGATTTTATCCCTCGATTCAGGCGCTTTGACTCGCTTCTGCTGGCTCTCCAGCTTCAAGTTATAAAGCCTCTGTACAATATCCCTTCTCGCTGCATTTAAGAGCTTAGATGGAATAAACGCACCTGTTCCTTCATAGTCCACAGTTCCAAGCTCAAATATGGTATCGTTTAACTTTGAGAATTGCTTGATTACCTGTTCTTTAGTGCTTGGGCTGTTAATTGCAACACCGAGGATTTCTTCACTTTCATATGCGTAGTTGAACCCAAGCCCCTCCGCATTTATAATCAGCTTGGCATCAGGGTATGCATATACTTTAATGTCCAAGTTAAATCGCTTAAATTCGCTTTCCAAAGAGGCCTCTAATTCTTTATAGTAAGCATAATCTTTCGTGATATAGACCACATCATCTCTGGACAGCTTTTCTTTAATCTTGATATAGCAGACATCCTCCGCCCTGTTGATTAAATTGCCCTCTTTGTCATATAATTTAACAACCGTTAAAACGACATCTTCATTGTCATGGCTTATTCTGATAATGTCATTTTGATTTAAGGTGCGTGTGAGTTTTATCTCATACATGCCTTTAAAGCTCTTGGTGATTTTGCCGATTTCATAACCGACGTTATTGGGTCTGAGGATATTTGTAATGTCCTTCTGGTCTTCATGGAATAGGTATCCCTTTGTGAAGGTTCGATTAAACGTCTTGCTCAGGTCGTCCTTATCTGCCTCAGTGATTTGACCATCTAACGCCATGCGATACTTGGACACCACATTGGCCACATAAGCGGGCTCTTTCATACGACCCTCTATCTTTAGAGAGTCAATTCCCTTTAGCGCCTGAATATGGTCAATTGTGTTTAAATCCTTTGTGGATAAAATGTAGTTTTTCGCCAAAACGGTGTCCGTTGTCTTGTCAATAATCTCGTACGGCTTTCGGCATGATCCAACACATCTGCCCCTGTTTCCGCTTCGATAGCCGATTAGCCCGGACATTAGACAATTCCCAGAGTAAGAGACACAAAGGGCGCCGTGAACAAATATCTCAAGTGGCAACTCGGCAATTCTTCTAATCTCTTTCGCCTTTTCAATCTCTACCTCGCGGGATAGAACCACTCTCTTAGCACCCAGTTCTTTAAAAAGCAAAGTCCCATCCAAGTCATCGATTCCCATTTGAGTCGAGCAATGCGCCTCCATGTCGACAAAGTTGTTGACGATGTAATCAAAGGCAACCAAGTCTTGCACGATGATGCCGTCAACACCGATTTCATTTAACACTCGCATTTGCTCTTTCATCTCTTCTATTTCACTTTCAAAGACGATGGTATTCATTGTAACATAGATTTTAACGCTTCTCAGATGTGCATACTGAATGGCCTCTTTAAGCGTTTCCAAGTCAAAATTAGATGAGTACGCACGTGCCCCAAATTTTTGCATCCCTAGGTATATTGCGTCACAACCATTTGAAATGGCAGCTTTTAAAGCCTCCATATTTCCAGCTGGAGCTAATAATTCAGTCATCTTTCCTCCATACTAACTATTTAGCACTAATCGCTTCTAACTGGTCGCAGAGTTTTTCAACCATTTTAAGCTCGTTTTCTTTAAAGGCCAATGTGATACTAGCCTCCAATTCTTGTTTCTTCTTGTCTATTTCCAAATACGTCTGATCGAAATATTGGTCATACACCATCTTTCGAAATGACCGCGTCCGCATGCGTCTAATTGTGTTCTCTTCCACAAGTAAAATATGATCCGCACAATTTGCCACCAGATAAAAGTCATGGCTAATCATGAGAACAGCTCCTCTGTACTCCGAAATGGCCTTTTCAAAAGCCATCTGCGCATAAATGTCCAAGTGACTGGTTGGCTCATCGAGAATGAGAAGTTCTGCCTTTGTCGCGCCAATCATCGCAATTTGAAGTAAGTTTTTCTCGCCACCTGACAATTGCTCAACTTTCTGCTTTAAAGTATCGCCTTCAAGGCAATACTGCCTGAGGTATCCGCGGGCGCTCTCCACTGTGTCAAACCCCAAATCCGCCATGGTCTCATAGACGGTTTTGGTTTCATCTGTATTCTCACCTAATAGCTGAGATAGACAGGCGTAGTCTATGGTCTCATCTATGTGAATAGAAGGGTGATTTCGCTTTAGAATATCGCGCATCAGGGTTGTCTTTCCCGTTCCGTTTGCGCCGACAATGGCCACTTTTTCACCAGCCGTCAATTCAAAATGGATGTTCCTTAGCAGGTCTTCATCAAAGGAAATGTTATAATCTTTAATGCTCAAAACCACGTGTTCCGACTTGGGCTTTACTGCGGGAAGATCAATCTTCGGTTCTCGAATCTCAATAAAAGGCGTTTTAATTTGTCTTGCCTGTAGCCGTTCAAGCTGTTTTTGCTTTGAATTTACGGCGTTCCCAATGGTTCTATTTGCAAAAGTCGTGGCTTTTATCCGCAGGGTATCCACCATTTTCTCTGTGCGCTCAATTTCTTCCTGTTCTTCAATGCTCTGAAGTTTGAGCTTTAGTTTTTCTCTAAGCTGAGAACAGCGATACTCTGTATAATTACCCTCGTATTCCTGGATATCACCATTTTCCAAATGCAAGATCTTGTTGAAGCAATGATTTAATAAATAGCGGTTATGTGTAATGACTAGTAAAGTGCCCTTATAGCCATTAATCAACTGACAGAGCCTATTTAGATTGTTAAAATCAAGAAATACATCTGGTTCATCCAGAATCAAGAGGTTTTGAGACAGCAGCATCTCCCTCATGATTTGGAGCAATTTATATTCACCACCACTTAGCTGTGATAGTTTCGTCTCCTCTAGCTCGCGCATGCCCGCCACATATAATTGCTTCCTTATATTGCTCTCATAATGATGTCCATCCATGGCTTCAAAGGCATCTAAAAGCCCCTGATAGGTTTCAAATAGCGCCTCTGTCTCTTCAGCCACTGCCATTTCTTCACAAACAGCCACAGTCGCCTTCTGATTTTCCACGAACTTCTCGCTGAGATATTCAAACACCGTACAGGACTGTTCTTTATCTCTTACAGCAAATTGGCTGGCATAACCAATGCGACAACTTTCATCTTTGATAATCTTGCCGTCATATAGGTATTCGTCTGGATGAATCATCATATCAACAAGGGTTGATTTGCCAGCGCCATTGCTCCCAATTAGAGCCAAATGCTGGCCTTTTTCAAGGGTGAACGAAATATCTTTATATAAATCTTTTGCAGGAAAACCATAAGAAAGTTTTTCTACTTGAATCATGTTTCTTATCCTCAACTTTTAATAGAATTTTATCCGAATTTGTCACAGTAGAATTATAACAAGTCCCACTCCAAAGCACAAGAAAAGTTATGAATTTGTAAGGTCCTTATGATTGATTCAGGGGTGATGTGATAAATTGATTTTCAAACATTAGAAATCATTTGAAATTAATTTATAAAATGGTATTATAAAGTAGATTATAACTTTTATTTTAGAAAGGGGAATTTATGTTAAAAAATTCTTTTTACAACATCGAAATTGATAAGAGAGATAACCAAAGCGTCTTAGTATACAATACCTGGACATCTGCTTTCGGAGAAATGGAGTTTCAATATTATAATAAATATTGCTCTTCAAAAGAAGAACTAGATGAAAAATTAATACCAGATAATGAAAAAAACCTTATCGACATTATGAGAGAAAATGGTTTTTTAGTAGACTCTGAATTAGATGAAAAAAAGAATGTGCTCTTCTCGCATCGCCTAAATAGATATTCACATAATGAGCTAAGTCTTACCATCGCACCCACACTTGACTGCAATATGTCTTGTAAATATTGCTACGAGGCAAAGTTCTCAAATAAAACAATCATGACCTTAGAAACTCAAGCTTCGCTTCTTATTTTTGTCGAAAAGTATTTTAATCAATACAGACCATTAGATTTTACTGTTAGTTGGTATGGTGGTGAGCCTCTTCTTGCGATTGATGCAATAAAAAAACTTTCTAGAGATTTTATAGATATTAGCAATAAGCATCAAGTAAATTATAGTGCTTCAATAATCACTAATGGTATCAAACTAGATTATGCAACTGCTGAAACTTTAAATAATGACTGTAAAGTTCAATTTGCACAGATTACTGTTGATGGAATTGGTAATGTGCATGATAATAGGCGAATTCTAAAATCAAAAGGAAAAAATTTCGAAAGAATTATAGAAAATATACATACTGCAATGAAGTTTTTTCCCATTTCAATTCGTGTCAATACCGATATTGAAAACAGCATTGATTTAGTTAATTTAATTCAGTACTTTGAAGAAAAATGTACATTTAATGATAACGTTTCTTATTATTTTGCTCCTATTGAAAAAGCAACTGATGCCTGCCAAATAGAAATTTCTACATGTTTTAATAAAAAAGAATTCGCTGATATAAATCTAAAATTAAAAAAACTAATTCATGAGAAATATAGCTATGATGCTGTGAAACTTTTTAGGCCAAGAAATTTTTCATCTAGTTGTGGTGCAACAAGCCTCGGTTACTATGTAATTGACCCAGAAGGATATATCTATAATTGTTGGGACATAATTGGTGTTAGCTCTTTTCGTATTGGTAATGTCGCTTCAGGAATAACAGAAAACTCAAAGTATTTAAAATGGCTTATGTATGAAATTCCCGAAAAGTGCAACGAATGCAATCTATTGCCAATTTGCAATTCCGGTTGTCCATATAAGAATCTTTTTCAACATAATCCAGAATGTGAAAGTCAAATTTATGAGTTCAAAGAAGGACTGAAACTTATTTATGAACAATATAAGTCAAACTTATGAGAGATAAAGGTTAAATTTTCAAACATTATAGGGGGGAACTATGAGAGTCAAGATTTTTTGTATGCTATTCATACTTGTAACTTCATTGATTATTCTAAGTATGAATAACTTATATGTACACAACGAAGACACTCAAAGCCTACTTTCGTTAGATGAATTATTGTTTGATTTTAACGAACTTGAAAAAAACTTTTGCGATAATCATGTTTTGGCAATAGGCCGAGGTTCCGAGAATATAAAAGAAGCATTCCAAATAGCAAAATCAAATATCACTAAACCTATGACCATACCTGAATTTAGTGTATTTTTAGCTACATTTTTAGCTCAGTTTAATGACGGACACACACAACTCTCCTACATTGCATCTGGTCCTGAGATTCCATTAATTTTTAAAATAATTGATGGCCATTATTTTGTACTAAATGGAAATGGTTATATCCCTGATGGAAGTGAAATTATCAAAATAGGAAATGTTAAGATATCTTCAATATTTGAATCTTATTGTAAGCAAATTTCAGCAGAAAACATATATTGGAAAATGGAGCAATTTGAAGAAAGATACGTAGAAGTTTCAAAAGTTATTTCTTTAGGTGGAAGGAAGACTTTAACTGGAGGAATCTCCATTGAATATCTTTACAAGGGAAATATACAGTCCAAAACCATAAGTCAAAATGCATTTGTTTATAATCAATACAATGATTTTGATAGAAACTCTATATTATATTCTAATGATATCAACTTATTGATTAAAGACGATGTTTACGAATCTTGCGGATATTCAATAAATGACGATTTTATTTTATTTAGAATAGCCTCTTGTGTGTTAGATAAAAACTACATAACTACATTGGATGATATATTTTTCTCATTGAATGAAATTCCTACATCTAATTTAGTGATTGATCTAAGGGGAAATACTGGTGGGGATTCAAGTGTAGCAGATTTATTCATTGAACGATTGAAAAAATATAAGAAAGATACTCACAATTCTGTTGATATTTACATAATAATTGATCACAAAACATTCTCAGCCGCCACCTATTTTTCTGTATTAATAAGAGATTATCAGTTGGGAACCATTATCGGACAACCTACAGGGGGTAAACCCGTTTCTTATGGTAACTTGCAAGAATATTGTCTTCCAAATTCAAAACTTTCTTATACCATCTCCAACAAATTTATTCGTCGTCCAGATACCTCGCGTAATGAGAAAATAGCTCTTTTCCCTGATCATGTGACTTTATATACAATTGATAATTACATTAGCCAAGTCGATTGTGATTTGATAAAGATAAAAGAACTTTTGATGAAGCAAAATGTTAATTAGTAATCAAATACAGAAAGGAGGAAGAAAGTATGAATATTATACTCAAAGGCGTTATTCCTATGGTTGAACCATGTGGTCAATGCGATCGACAATGCGGGTCAAAATGTAAAGAGTGTCTGCCTAATAGAAGTTGTAGCCCATTTATTAGAGGGTAAGTGTATCTGTTCCATTATTTTGGGGAGACTATTATGTTAGCATAATAGTCTCCCAGCGAATTTAATCTGATGTATGTGATGATTCCTACTGGAAAAATATCGTATTGAGACATTCCACCCGGTAATCAAACAAGAATCGAGGGATAGATTTATAATCAAGAATCTTAAACACAAACGATTTAATATTCAAATATATGAAAATCTTTTACAACAATAAAAAAATCTATGGAATATGTGGATTGGAGTCTCCTAATCGTTATGAAATAATATATTTTACATAGCTTATTACATTTATGTTGCCGTATATCTTGACAAATACTTTCCTGATACAGTTAGGAGTATAATAATGAAAATTATAATTAATGCTCTTTCAAAAAAAAAATTTCAAATCTGTCTATTATTTATTTATACAATAACAATCAATCTAATTACCTTATTAATTCCATCGTTAACTGGAAAGTATATTGACTATTTAAATAAAGAACAAACTAACCCCCAATATATGAAAACATTTGCACTTATGTTCTTCATCATAACCATAGTACTGGTTTTTATAAGTTACCGCGAGAATATACTCAATACCTCTCTAAATAATGAAGTCATGTCAGATATATACTTTCCTCTGATTAATCATATCGAAAAATTACCACTTTCTTTTTTTAAAAACATTGAGACATCAGAGTTCAATGTGCTTTTAATTGAAGATTGCTATGTACTATCAGATTTCTCTATAGAAACTATTGCTAAAATGCCTTTGAAAATTATCATGATTTTAGTTATATTTAGGACTATATTTACAAGCAACGTAATATTAGGATTTTTTTCATTGGCAATGATTCCATTTTATAGTATTTCAATTAGTCTATTTGGGAAAAAAATTATTAAGATGAATAAATCTTATAAGTCAGTTCAAAGTCATTTTTTTGGAGTTTCAACTGATAGATTACGACTAAATAAATTCATAAGAATATATTCGCTGAACTCAAAATATAATAAAGATTCTAAAGAAGCTTACTCGACATTGTTTAAAGAGAATAATCGCTTTGCAAAACTAACTTATTGGTATAATAATGCGTCTTTTTTGATTAATCAGTTGGGAACGCTTGTTCTATTTGTCTTTAGTGGATATCTAATTTCAAAAAATTACCTGAGTATTGGAAACTTTATTATTGTTAATTCGTATTTCATACTACTAATATCCATTATCACATACTTTGTTAATTACTCTAACCAGTATCACAATTCAAAAGCAAGTTATGATCGAGTACACGATATACTGAAAAACCAGCATGAAAAAAATGGTGTTTTAAAAGCAGACGTAATTGACAAAATTGAATTGAAAAACCTATGTATATATCAAAGCAATAAATTACTTATCAAAAATCTTAATTACACTTTTAGACAAGGGAATATTTACTGTATCATTGGGACAAATGGCGTTGGAAAAACCACATTAATAGATTCTATTTTAGGTATAGTCCCAATTAAAGACGGGATTATAAAATTTAATGATATCCAAATAGACGAAATTGACAAAATTCATTTACGAAAAGAGAAAATCAGCTATATGGAACAATTTCCAACTTTAGTTCATGGCACCGTCTTAGAAAATGTCATTTTAACAGGAGAAAAAAAAATTACTGAATTAAATATAGATCCACTTCTTTTCAATAAACTCAAAACAAATCCTGTAACTCTTATTAATCCTACAATTATAAATTGTTCTGGAGGAGAACTAGCTAAAATTGGATTTTTGAGATCTTTATATAAAAATAGTGACGTTGTCATACTTGATGAACCTACAGCAAATATTGATAACAATACTGTGGATATTATAATTAATGAACTAAAATATGTTAAGAAGGATAAAATCATTATAGTTATTTCTCATGATAAAAGAGTCATTGAAATTGCTGATAATATTCTAGAACTGACCATCCCCACTTAATTGAGAAAATTGCATAATTCAGATTCTCAAAATGAAAAGTGTCAAACACCTTAACAAACTAGGGTTGTTTTTCAAAATCATTTATACAGCTTTTTTTCTATCTTTGGATATTTGAAACAACTATACCTGCTATCAATGCTCTGCAGTTTATTAACGCATGCATTTTTCCTTCATTCTTAGAGTTAATCACTAGGGAAGATTCTTCCCTTTATTCTGGTGTAATTTTTGCCTTATAAATCATCCAACGAAAAAGAACCATCTTGAGATGGCCCTTTTCACTTGGGTTGGGATTATTGAAAAAATTAAGTGTATACGATATGATGAGAGACCTCATCAGATTCTACTGCTCCAATTTGGCATGCTCTATGCCTTCAACTTAAAACTCTCCGCTTCTTCTCTTGATGGAATTGAGTCCTGCGCACCCTTTCTAGTGACCGTAATCGCCGATACCTTGGCTGCAAAGTTTAGAGCGTTTTCAATGGTTTCACCTTCCAACAGCTTGACGAGTACTGCACCTGTAAAGCTGTCACCAGCACAAGTGGTGTCAACGGCCTTCACTACATAGGCCTCTTGATGAAAAATATTTATACCATCGCTAAAATAAGCACCTTTTGAACCCATTGTGCAAATAACACTTCTAACGCCCTTTTGATGTAGCATGTTTGCGGCGACCTTAAAACTCACCTCGTCCACTACCTCAATTCCAGTAAGGAGCTTGATTTCAGTTTCATTTGGCGTCAACAAGTCCACCAGTGAAAGCAGTTCATCACTGATCCCCTCAGGGGGAACTGGTGCTGGATTGAGCACCGTCTTAATATGATGACTTCTTCCCATCTGCAAAAATGTCTCTATGGTGATCAAACTCACCTCCAGTTGAGCTAGGAGAACACTCGCGCCTTTAATCAGCGGTTCACTAGCTACAATCATTTCCTCTGAAAGTTTATAATTGGCTGAGGGAATCACCACAATATTATTTTCGCCTTCGTCATCAATCATGATATGGGCAGTTCCCGTATGCCCTTCTACCTTCTTTATTCCATCAGTTGTAACATTTTTTTGACTCAGTGCTTCGATGATTTCGCCCCCATAGACATCCTCACCGACACATCCAATCATGTGAGTTCGAATGCCAAGTTTTGCAAGTGCGGCTGCTTGATTGCCACCTTTGCCACCTATAGTCGTGGTAAAATCGTATCCTAAAATTGTTTCACCAGCAACTGGAATTCTAGGGCCTCTGCAAACCAGATCCATGTTCAGACTGCCGCAGACCACCGCATATTTTTCTTGTTTACTCTCTGACATACGCATTATTCCATTTCATTAGCTTCTAATTTTTTATGTGGTTTAAACATCTTTGAAAATTTGTCTTGAATGACTTCAATGTAGGCCGCTATGATGATGACAACCCCAGTTGCTACGTACTGCCAAAAAGTTGCAACATTTGAAACAATCAATCCATTTCTAAGACCTGCAAAGAGGATTGCGCCAAGTACAGTTCCCGCAACTGTTCCACGACCGCCTGCCATACTCGTGCCACCGATTGCAACTGCTGCAATTGCATTGAGCTCATAGCCTTGACCTGTTGTAGGGTCACCCGTTCCAAGGCTTGCCACCTGAATCATCGCCGCCAGTCCCGTTCCAATCATGGCAATAGCATAAACAAATATTTTGACACTATCTAACTTGATGCCTGAGAGCCTTGCCGCTTCTTCGTTTCCCCCGATTGAATAAATATACGTTCCTATTTTGAGTTTCGTCATGATAACATACATAAAAACTGCAAAGGCAATGAAGAAAATAGCCGAAACCTTCACCGCACCACCAATTGAGTGATTGATCGTATTTCTATATACAGGCGGTACATTGAGAATTGGATATCCCTTCGAAAGCAGATAGGCGACACCTCTATACACCGACATTGTACCCAGTGTTGCAATAAAAGGCTGTAATTTTAATTTCGCCACCAGAACACCATTGAGTGCTCCTAAAACCAGACATGACACCAATCCTAGGAGGAGGCAGAGAATTGGTGGAACACCTGCAACTGCCGCCATTGAAATGATGACACAAATTAGAGCAAGCGCCGATCCCACAGAGAGGTCAATGCCACCAGTGATAATGACTGCCGTCATCCCAATTGCCATAAGACCATATATAATCGACTGTTCAAAGATATCTTTTATGTTGCTAAGGGACAGATAAATCGGCTGATGAATGCCAAATATTATGCCCATCACGATAATGGCAACAACGATACTCAGCTCTCTCGTATTTCGTTTGATAAACATTTTCATTTTGAATGACCTCCAATTGCCAAGGATAATATATTATTTTCAGCAAAATTCTGCTTTAAGACCTCTCCAGCCATTTTGCCTTCATACATGACCATGATTCGATCGCTCATGCCCATTACTTCTGTAAGTTCAGATGAAATGAGGATAATGGATTTGCCTGCAGCAACCATCTCTTCCATGAGTCTGTAAATTTCTGTCTTTGCACCGACATCAATTCCCTTGGTCGGTTCATCCAAAATAATAATGTCAGCATCTGTGGAAAGCCACTTTGCCAAGATGACCTTTTGAGCATTTCCCCCAGAAAGGTTTCTAGTGTAGAAATCCGGTTTATTTGGATAGAGACCTACGTATTGACCCTGCCTAATGGCATTTTCATTTTTTAATTTACCCTTGACAATCCCCTTATGGGTGTACTTATGCAGTGATGCCAACGAGATGTTATCCGAATTATCAAACTCGTGGATAAAGCCCTCTTCCTTTCGGTTTTCGGACACCAGTGCAATGCCGTTTTTTATCCCGTCATAGGGTGATCTATGCTGAACAGGGTTTCCCTTGATAAAAAGTTTGCCGCCCATGGCTCTCTCAGCTCCAAAAATCGTCCGCATAAGCTCCGTTCTCTGTGCGCCAATGAGTCCAAAAAATCCTAGAATTTCAGACTTCTTAAGCTCAAAATTTATATCTCTAAAGGTTTCACCCATATAGTCTTCTACTTTTAATACCACATCATTTTGAACCACACAACTTGGTTTTGTCCTCTTGGCAAACATAGAAACATCTCTGCCCACCATGCTTTTAATCAAATCCTCTTTGCTGGTTGCCTTCATATCAAAGGTTTTGATATATTTACCATCTCTTAAAATAGATGCCCTGTCGCACATTTTAAATATTTCATCGAGTTTATGACTGATATAGAGTATGGTAATCCCCTGTTTATTGAGTTCCCGCATAATCGAAAATAGAATTTCCACTTCATTGTTGCTTAATGATGCTGTTGGTTCGTCAAAAGAAATAATCTTCGCATCTGCTCTAAGTGCTTTGGCAATTTGAATCATCTGTTTATGCCCTGCACTGAGACTTCCAATTTTATCTGTCGCTTTAAAATGACAGCCAAGGCGATTTAGAATCTGTTCTGTTTCCCCGATCATGGCCTTCTTGTCCATAAAACCCATTTTAGTGATTTCACTGCCAAGCATGAGATTTTGATAAACCGTGAGTTCAGGTACGACACTGATTTCCTGATGTACTTTGCAGATACCGTACTCAATTGCATCGTAAATGCTGTCAAAATCCATTTTTTCCCCATCAATGTAGACGTTGCCCTCCGTGGGTTTTAAAACCCCGTGGAGAATGTTGAGCAGAGTGGATTTCCCCGCACCGTTTTCCCCCATAATGGCATGAATTTCGCCTTGCTTGATACTAAATGAAACGTCATCAAGTGCCCTCTGGCCGGAAAAGGATTTTGCAATATTTTCAAATCTTATAAATTCATTTTGATTCTTCATTGACTTACCACCCTCAACGTTTATAATTGAGCGTTTGGCATATTTCATGAAATATGCCAAACGCCAACTTACTTTAATATACTGATAAAATAACGATTCACTCTTAATAGCTGATTAGTTTTCGAACTGCATGCCGTTCCAGCCAACAGAATTCATAATTTCAAGTGGGTCAGCATTGACGTTTTCCTTGTCAACGACAACTTGCGGTGAATAAATGACTTTTGGTACATCTTGTCCTTCTAATTTACGGATCAACATCTCAGTTGAAATTTGAGCCATATAATAAGGGAAAGAGTCAATTGTAGCTGTTAATTCGCCATTTGCAATAGACGTTTTAGCT
This sequence comes from Firmicutes bacterium UBA6806, assembly GCA_002452745.1. Lineage (GTDB taxonomy): Bacteria > Bacillota > Clostridia > Peptostreptococcales > Acidaminobacteraceae > Fusibacter_A. The sequence continues at coordinate 18,387 of DKFC01000059.1, read as the reverse complement.
TCTGATGTTCCATCTGTACCGACGATGATGAGTTGACCGATTTTATCAGCCGCTCTAGCTGCTTCAAGTGCGCCCATAGCCATTGTATCGTTGTTCGCATAGATACCTTTTAATTCAGGGTATTGTTTTAACCAGATGTCAGTGACATCTTTCGCTTTCATACGATCCCAATCCGCATTTTGAATAGCAACAACTTCTACATTCGGGTTATTTTCCTCAAACCATTTTTTGAAGCCTTCAGTTCTGGTAATCGCAGGTGCTGCTTTAGGAAGGCCTTGAATAATTGCCACTTGGCCTTCACCGCCGATTGCATCATTGATGTATTGAGCTGCAAGTTGTCCTGCTTGATAATGCCAAGCACCTACTGTACTCTCTACTTGAGGCATAAACGCATCCATTGAGATGACCATTTCGATGCCTTTTTTATTAGCTTCTTCTGCGCCTGGAACGAGGTTACCAGGAGAAATTGCAGAAACCAAGATACCGTCGTAATCTTTGTTAATCATGTCATTGAATACCGCTAATTGACCTTGCTCATCTGTTTCACCTTGAGCTGCTCTAACATCAATCTTGATATCATATCCTTGATTTTGAAGGTCTGCGATGATATCCTCAGCGCCTTCTTTTTGCATTCTCCAGAATTCATTTTCGAATGCTTTACAAACATAACCTAATTGAAGTGGTTTATCAGGTTTTGGAATAGGACCTAACTTTGCAATTGCATCTGCATAAGTCATTGCGCCATCATAAAAGTCATATCCTTGTTCAGCAACATCTGCTGCTGGTAAAGCTGCTGTTTCATCAGCAGATTCCGCTGGTGTTGTTGCTTCTTCTGAAGGTGCTGCTGCTTGATCTGCTGGTGCAGGTGTCGCAGTGTTTGATGAGCACCCACTGAGCATTGCCATCATCATCATTGCAATAACTAAAACACTAATAATTTTCTTCATTCTCTTGCCTCCTTAAATTTTGGGTCTAAAACAATTCGTTTAACTCCCCATGTTTTGAATCGTTTATTTCAAAATCATAATCCCTCACATTAAATGATTACGATATTTGACAAAATTTTAGGTTAAACGTTTAACCTATCGCAGATACCTTCATTTTTTGAAGTCTCTAAAACTCTCTATAAACTCATATAGCTCACCTGACACATGAGCTACCCATTTTCAATGACTACTTTGTACTCTCTCTGATAATCAACTCTGCCCTTAGAGGTAGTGTGTATTTAATAAATTGACCTGTCCTTATTTTGTTTATAAGCGTTTCAGCTGCTCTATACCCCATTTGATAGCTGGGCTGTCTAATGGTTGTAAGTCCCGGTGAAACGACATTTGAGACATATATATCATCATAGCCAACTACGGCGATGTCCTCTGCTACTTTCAGTCCTCTCTCGTGGAGCGTTCTGTAAACGCCCAGTGCAATGAGGTCATTTCCACATGTAAAACAGTCTATATCTGTGCGATTCGAAAGAATCTGACTCGAAATTTCATATCCCCAGTCAGTTGTATAAGACCCTGCATGAAGATGCGACGCCATGGGCTCAATACCCGCTTCTTTATAGGCTCTCAAAAAACCGCTATACCGATCCTTTGCAGTTTTTAGCTCAATTGGCCCAGAGAGATGACAAATGTTTCTATATCCCTTTTTGAGCAAATACGTCACCGCTTGGAAGACGCCTTCTTCGTTATCTACAATGACTTGTGCATCGTCATCAAGCTCTGCAATTTTACGGTCAATAGAGACAATCGGCACCCTTGAGTTCAAAAGCTCTCCACTGACAGTGGTTCGAGATCTAGAGGCAGCAATGATAATACCGTCCACCATTTTTTCCTGAAGCATTTCGATATAAGTCTCTTCCTTATCCAGTTTGTTATCTGAATTACAGAGAATCACGGTATAATCATTTTCACTGGCGAAATCCTCAACTCCCCTTGCCAAATCAGGAAAGAATGGGTTGGAAATATCGGGAATAATCAGTCCAATTGTCTTGGTCTGCTTCGTTACCATGGAACTGGCAACCCTATTTGGAATATAGCCTTCCTCCTTGATAATTTGAAGAACTCTATCACGTGTTCCATCTGAAATTTTCCCCAACTTATTATTGATGACATTTGAAACGGTTGCAGTTGAAACGCCTGCTAATTTTGCTATATGATTGATTGTCACCATTGTAAGGACTCCTATTCTGTATTGGTTAAACGCTTAACCTAATATTACATTCTCATAATAACTTTGTCAACACAAAAATAGAACCCTCTCTCCGCATAAAAATAGAACCTTCTCTCTGCACCAATTATCAACCTGAATTTCAAGGTTCAAAAGGGTTCTATTTGAGCAGACGTAGCTTGACGAGGTGCTTTATCCCGAAATAACGCTACAAGCCAACTTTATTGATGATGTCCCTATAAAGATAATCACTCTTATTGATAATGATTAAGTTTAGCCACGGCACCGTAACAAATAGAACTGCAAAAAATATAAATACTGGATTCATAGTCATTGCCAAGCCAATTGCCATTATAGTCGATATTGCTATCGACCCGTATATCATTTTTAAAGCAAAGGGCTTCTTAATAATGTCACCCACCATGTAAACGCCATCTGATTCTTCTTTGATGATTCCCTTAAACTCATACATAGAACTACCCTTTGCCATGCTGCTGAGTTCAAACCGTCCGTCAGCATATACCTCACCGCTTATTTGTCTGGAATAGGTCGTTGCAAGTTTCGTCTTTTTCTTTATGTCTCTGCAATTTTCCATGCATTCTGTCTTGGTTTGATATTTTGTTTTGATTGATATATTTTCTCGATTTGGCAATTTATATCCTCCTCTTGATGTGTAGCCATCTTATTTATTTCTTACATTTTGACATTCTATCAATATTCTAAATTTTTATACCCGCTAATCACATCTGTTCCACAAAGAAGTTGAAAATATGCTCTTTTAAACAAAAAGATGACCAGAACAGTCCCCAATTGACTTGTTCTAGCCATCTCATCTAAAATATTCTTAAAATCAATTTTTTATCGTTCGAATTTTAGAGGGTTTAAACGTGGCTGAAGCCCTTTTCCAAATCTTCAAGGATGTCTTCAATATCTTCTATCCCCACGGATATGCGCACGAGGCCCTCTGTTATGCCTGCTTTGAGCTTTTCATCAGCTGGTACTGCCGCATGTGTCATAGAAGCAGGGTGTTGAATGAGCGAATCCACTCCGCCTAAGCTCACGGCGAGAGAAATCAGATGGAGATGATCTAAAAGCTTCTCGCTGGCCTGATAGCCACCCTTCATTTCAAAGGCAATCATCCCGCCAAACCCGCTCATTTGTGTCTTGGCAAGTTCATGTTGTTCAAAAGATTTAAGCCCTGGATAGTAAACCCTTTCCACATTAGGATTTGCTTCGAGATATTCAGCGACTTTCATAGCATTTTCACAGTGTCTGTCCATTCTGAGTCCAAGCGTTTTAAGCCCTCTTGTGACGAGCCATGCATCAAAAGGTGATCCGGTTCCGCCGAGGTTCAAAAGATGCGGACTATTGATTCTATCAATGTACGCTTGTTTTCCTGTAATAATGCCTCCCACAACATCACCATGACCGTTGATATACTTGGTAACACTGTAAACTGCCACATCTGCACCGAGTTGCATCGGCTTTTGAAGATAAGGTGTCATGAAAGTGTTATCCACCACCAGTACCGCACCATGTGCATGTGCAATCTCTGCAACTTTTGGGATATCTATGAGTTCAAGTGTTGGATTTGCCGGTGTTTCTATATAGACGAGTTTTGTATTGGGTTTAAATGCCGCTTTAAACGCCGCTTCATCATTAATTTTGACATAGTCCATCTCGATACCGTATTGAGTCAAAACCTTATTGATTACTGAAACCGTCCCACCATAGAGGCAATCCGATGCAATAAAATGATCTCCCGCTTTTAGAAGCCCTAAGAGCGCAGTCGAAACGGCTGACATTCCTGTGCTCGTGTAAAGTCCTGCATCTGTCTCATCCAGTGCCGCCACTCGGTCAGCGACTTCTTTTGTATTTGGGTTTCCAAGTCTTGTGTACTTGTAGCCGTTGTCACGACCCGCAAACCGATCGCCACCTTGCGCACAGCTCTCAAAGACAAAAGTTGACGTTTGATAGAGCGGTGTCACATGTGACCCCACGTGTTTCTCATGAACCGCATTGTGATGAATTGCTTTTGTGTTAAATTTCATTTTTGTTCTCCTTATCTCATTTTGTCAAATTAAATCACTCATTTTAGCTTTTCAGTCGATTGTACCCATTCGCCTTAATGAGTCGATTATTTTTTCTCAATAGCATCTTTCAGCTGTTCCAGTGCTTCTATTAGACTCTTTCTAGGACACGCGAGGTTGATACGCATAAATCCTTCTCCTGAAGGCCCAAACCAGTATCCGCTGTCAAGCGCAAGTTTTGCCTTCTGAACAAATAAGTCATCCAGCTCGGATATCGTCAAGTTTAATTCCCTGCAATCCAGCCACATCAAATAAGTGGCTTCCATTGGAATCACTTTAATCTGCGGAATATTTTGCGCCATGAATTCCTGTGCAGCTAAAATGTTGCCCTGAAGATATGCATTTAATTCATCGACGTAGGCCGCACCGTTTTCATAAACCGACTGGGTGAGTTCTCGGCTGAACACATTGGAACGGTTCAGATCAAGAAGACCAAGTTCGTTTCGATACGCTGTCATTTTTTCAGGATTTTTAATGACGCAATATGAGCTGTGCAACCCTGCAATGTTAAAAGTCTTACTCGGTGCCGTGCAAACGATAACGTGATCGTCAAAAGTCTTATCCAGTCCAATTAAAGAGTAATGCACATGCGGCTTATAGACTAAGTCGAAGTGGATTTCATCTGAAATGAGCAAAACACCATTGTCTCTGCAAATTTCTGCCACTCTCACCAGTTCATCCTTTGACCAAACTCTTCCCACAGGGTTATGTGGACTGCAAAGCAACATCATTTTGCACTGTGAATCCTTAGCCTTCTCCTCTAAATCTTGAAAATCCATCTCATACCGATCCCCTTTAAGTACAAGGGTATTGTCAACAAGTACTCTGTGATTTTGTTCAATGATGTTTTTAAAAGGATAATATACCGGGCTTTGAATTAAGACTTTTTCACCCTTCTCGGTAAATAAGCGAATCATCATGTTCAGCAGAAAAACCACGCCAGGACCGTATTCAAGCTGCTCTCTTTCTACTTGAACCCCATGTCTTGTCTTTAGCCAGCTCTTTATTGCCTCATAAAATTCTGGCATGCGCTTTGTATAGCCAAAGATGCCGTGTTCTGCACGATTGTTGATACATTCGATAACAAATTCTGGTGCTCTAAAATCCATATCAGCAACCCACATGGGCGTCAGATCTGCTCGCCCGAATTTTAAATCCATCTCTTCATACTTAACGGAGCTGGTATTCTTTCGATCTACTATTTCGTCAAAATTATACATATTCGATACCTTTCCTTAAATTGCTTCTGTCTCTAGGATGGCCTCTGTGTCCACATGATCCATCCAGTCCTTTCCTTCAACCAGTCGAGTTACCATCATTGCAGATACAGCATCGCCTGTGGCATTAATCATTGTTGCGATGGCATCTGTCAACATCCCGATTGTAACGATAATCGGAATTACTTCTGTATTAAAACCATAGAATCCAACGATGATGAGGGATCCCATCATGCCGCCGCCTGGAATTCCGCTGATGACAACGCCACTCATGACTGAAATTGCAATGGCAGTAATCCAAACTTTGAGCCCCACAAATGGCATTCCAAACAGCCCAAATAAAAATGAAATTTTCATGAGCGTCGTCAAAGCCGTTCCGTCCATATGGATGGTTGCGCCCAATGGCAATATGATGTTGGCAATGTCGTCAGGTACACCCATGCGCCTTGTGCCTCTGAGATTCGTCGGCAGTGTTGCAATTGAACTCTGAGTTGCAAGTGAAGTGATAACTGCTGGTAAAATGTTCTTGTAAAATGCCTTAACCCCTCTAACCCCTCCAGCATAATAAGAATATGCTGTAAATCCTGTGAGAAAATACACGACGCAAATTGGGAAAAACATGAGAACTGCTTTGGCATATGCACTGACCAAATCAGTGCCATACGTTCCAACAAGTGACGCAAAATAAGCGCCCAAACCGATAGGTGCATAGAGCATAATGAGATTGATCATTCTCATAAACGCCTCCGTGCAGATATCCAAAAATTCGGTTACGGGATTCTTCTCTAAATTTCTCGCTTTGGAGACCTGACTCACACAGTATCCGAAAGCAATGGCAAATATAATCAATGGCAGCATGGCGCTTCTTGAGAGAATCAAATTAAAATCGCTTACTGTAAGCGCTTTTACAATTTGATCCATAATGTTCATTTGACTTGCCTCGTCATATGTGCCCATATCTATGGAAATACCCTCAGCTGGCGGTATTACCACAACGATAAAGATAATAAAAATTGAAGCTATGATTCCTGTAACCATGAAAACGATCAAAGCATTTTTTAGGATCTTGCCAAGCCTGCTCATATTGCTCATCTGAGCAATCGAACTTGATAGGCTAAAAAAGACCAGAGGTACAACTGCTGTAAACATCAGATTTAAAAAGATCTGACCAAACGGCTGAAAGATTTGGGCCCCCTCACCCATTACAGCTCCAACGATACAACCAACAACAATGCCAATAAGCAACAGAATCATTGATTTATACGATTTGAAAACTGATTTCTTCGTAATAGTTGTAGACATATTATCCTCCTTAAAGTTTTTCTCTAAGCATCGATGCACCCTTTAATAACGCAATTCTAATGCCAAACCCACACGCTTTCAAAACACCTTGGAAAATGCACGTTTTTACTTCTTCACCGCCAATAGTCAGAATATTTTAAAAAGGGTTAACGGGATACAACAATCCCATTAACCCTTTTTAAACCCAATAATATCAATGTCCTAATGTATTTTTTAGCCATGCGATTCCCTCTGGAGAAATCGTGCTCCCGCCTCGACCACTGCTAACCTGAATTAAATGCCTTGCTTTCAACCGATTCATAATCGCTCGAATGTCATATTCGCTCAGATGAAGACCTTCTGCAAATGCCCGTTCTGAGAGGGTGCGTCTTCCAAGGCGCTTTCGACTCTTAAAACTTTCATATAAGAGATTGAGAACAAATAATTCCTGTTGTTCAAAAATATCTGATGCAATTTCATCTATGGCATCATGTAGAGCATTTTGTGATCTATCGGCCACAGTCCCAACAAGTGCATGGGGATTTCCCAATGTAAATCGCCTTGATGCAATATAGTGGGGTAAGTCTTCAACTTCTACCACTTCCTTGCCGATATTGCCTAGAAACTCAATGCAGTTTCTGAGTTCACGAATATTGCCATGCCATTCATAAGTCATCAAAAACCGCATAAGCGCCTCTGACAGCCTAAAATCATAGCCCTCCTGTCGTTTAATCGTCTCCATTAAAAGAGGGATATCCTCTGTCCGTTCTCTAAGTGGCGGCAGATGAATCGGCAATACGTTGATTCGATAAAAGAGATCTTGCCTAAAATTGCCTTTGTTTACCTCATAAAGCAAGTTTTTATTGGTGGCAGCTATCACCCTGAAATTGACCTTGATGATTTTACTTCCCCCAACTCGCATGACTTCTTTTTCCTGAATCACACGCAAGAGTTTTGCCTGAAGATCCATCGGAAGTTCACCAATTTCGTCCAGAAAGAGAGTTCCATTGTGTGCAAGCTCTAATATGCCGATTTTTCCTGACTTTGCGGCACCTGTAAAAGCACCCGCTTCATAGCCAAAGAGCTCACTTTCCAAAAGATGCGGCGCTATTGCGGCACAGTTTATGGCCACAAACTGTTTGTCTCGTAGCGGTGATGCATTGTGAATGGCCTGTGCTGTCAATTCCTTGCCCGTCCCACTCTCACCAGTAATCAATATGGCAGATTTTGAATTTGCCATGCGCAGTACCAAATGCTTTATATCCTCCGTTTTAACGCTCTGTCCTATGATGGAGTCCACTGTATATCTGGCGACATGCCCCTTATTGGCAAGTTGTAACCTCAACATGTTTTGCTTGTCTTCTTCTGACTCAAAATTTTCAAGCAACATGTACATTCCGTGGACGTCTTCCGTTTCATCCAATCCCCTGATTGGGATGAAAGAAACTGTCAGTAAGTGTCCGTCAACATTCATGAGCTGGTTTAAAATTGGTTTTGGCGATTTTAAAAATCTTTTAAAATCCATTTTGGGAAATAAACTCAAAATACTGCTTCCTACTAATGTGTTTGTTCTTCCCATCATATTTTTTGCCACTTCGTTACAGTTTTCTATCATCAAATCGTCTTTTATGCTGATAACCCCCTTGTCCATAATCGACAAGAGCGTTTTGAATCGCTTGTTTAAATGACTGGATTTACTAATTAGAAATTCTACCCCATGTTCATAGGACGCCAAATTGTCAAAATAACCTGAAACACTGGGTTTTGTCAATTGATCCTCTAAATCCAGTGCCACGGCAATTTCAAGAATCGTGCCCTTGTCAATGAGCCTATGCCCCAAGTCCAACACGTTTGTAACCTGATTGGGCACAAACCGACTCTCCCCAGTGGTAATGGCAAAATCTAGCTGGGGCACTTTTTCCATGTTAGGATAAACTGGCGTCATTTCAACCCCTTCTATCCCTAGCTGTTGAAGCGTGGCAATAGTTTCAATACACATCTCAAAACTCAAATTCACCAGCATGACATTAGCAGGCAATTCCATCGTTTTAATCCGATCATAACCGGACTTGGAAATGGTAAGTTTTGAGATGATGATATTGGTATCCTCTGACAGACTCTTTTGAAGAATTTGATATTGAGATAGCGTACTAATCAGCAGTGCATCCACGTTGCTGAGGCTTTCAAAGTCATTGGCCTCAAAAGAGTAGGTCACCATATCAAACGATTCGCCAAAAGCGCGCTTCAACTGGTGAATATATTCAACTCCCATTTCACTGCTTGCCGTTACGATTCCAAGCTTTTTTTTCATAATACCCCCTATTATGAATCCAGGATTGAGATTGAGATTGAGATTAAGATTGAGATTAAGATTGAGATGGAAATGCAAAGAAATGCATTTTCAATATTTGATATGTTGGAAAATAAAATCCCCTGATTACTCATTTCTATCTTACTATGTTTTTCGCCTGTAATCAAAGGGGCACCTTATGACCTAAAAAAGAAAACCGAGGCCAAATTGCCCTCGGTTGAAAGTTCTTTATACTATTTATTTTTCTTTTCGAGAATAATGTAAATTGGAAGTCCAATCAAGGTGATTGCAATGCCGAATACTGCGCTTTTGATATCACCTATCAATGTGCTGATAATCACATAAAGTCCCCCGATAATCCCCACTAACGGAATCAAAGGATAAAAAGGTACTTTATATGGTCTTTCCAAATGCTTGAACTTATTTCTCAATATAAAAATGCCAGCCACAGCCATGATAAAGAATACCCATACCATGAACATTGCCAAGTTTGTCAACGTCTCAAATGAACCCGTCAAAACGTAAAGGGACGCGAGAACACCTTGAAAAATAAGTGCATTTGTCGGCGTTCCGAATTTTTTATCCACTTTGCCAAGTGTACCCGAAAAAGGCAGCATTCCCTCCTGAGCCATGGCAAATGGAATTCTCACACCTGTCATCAAATAGCCATTTAGAGCCCCCAGAATCGAAATAATTATTCCAACTGAAATAAAACTTGCACCAAAATTTCCGAATAAACTCACAGCTGTATCCGAAGTGACTTGATTTGAAGCAACAATCGTCTCATATGGCAGCACGTTGATAATGGCTGTATTGATTAGGATATAGACCATAATGATTGTCAATAATCCTAAAATAATTGCTCTTGGCAAATCCCTTCCTGGATGTTTCATTTCACCCGCCATATTGCCGACGCCAACCCATCCGTCATATGCCCATAGAGTCCCCAGAATAGCGGCGCCGAATCCAGTGATACTGAAAGTACCTTTTGAGACATCTGCAATGGCTGATAGTCCAGATGCCTTGCCCATTGCCAGTCCTGCAATAATTATAACTGCAATTGGAATCAACTTTCCAATCGTTGCAGCGAGCTGAACTTTTGCACCTAATTGAGTGGATAAAACATTGATTAAAATAATAAAGAAAATAAGGAAGATTGCTAGTAGCTTTTGAGTCAAATCACTCATTGGCATAAAAAAGGTCGCCTGTGTGACAAGGACAATGGAAAGTGCTGCACTGACACCTGGAACATATAAAATTGACTGCATCCAGCCGAACAAAAAAGCAATTCGATCATTGTATAACATTTTTAAATAGACGAAAATACCGCCTGTCTCAGGAATTGCCGTTGCAATTTCAGAGATTGTAAGCGCAGACGCCATGGTTATTATGCCTCCAACTATCCAAGACATAATACCGTAAAATGGCGTTCCCGCATTGGAATAAACTGGCGTTGCCTTAAAGAATATTCCCGATCCAATGACGATACCGATTACCATTGTCATGGCTTCTAAGAGACCTACACTCCGCTTTAGATGATTCTGTTGCATTCACTTCACCTCATAATGTTTTTAGAACAACATTCAAAGTGTAACAGAGGAGCAAGCCCACGTCAATATAGGTTTTTTGCAAAGTCTATTTTACACGTTTCCACTCTCCGCCGCCCTGTTTTTCCCAGGTTTGCGGAGTCAATTTATTGCCTGTTAAATCTTTAATCCCATCCAGTACAATTTGATCGCCTGTTTCAAAGCTATCCTGGTCAATGGTCACTTCAATTTCGTCATCAGGTGCTCCACTGTATTGAGGTGCTTTATAAAGTGTGCTTTTCTCACTAATCAATTTGACAGTGTTTGAATTCACGGTCGCTGGGTCTACACCGCTTTGAATATCGTCAATCCACACCCACGCTGAGTATGCTTTGCTGTAATGTCTAATGCCGTGGACAACTGGTACACCATAATCGTTTTTGGAAAGTTCGGCTTGAGATATCGGCTTGACAGAAACGTCAACATCTAAAATACTGGCAAGATGGTATCCTTTTAAGATATAGGTGTCCCCATAAGTTAAATCAGAAGTCTTTGCAATAAATTTATCGCCTTTTTCAAAAGTCACTTCAAAATTATTTGCTTCATCATATTTGCGGTTATACCCTTTCACAGATGATAGGGTCGACTCTGCAAGCGCATGAAGCGCCTTTGTGGTTTCATACTCTCTAAAGATATCTGCACTGGTATAGGGTTGACTATCCTTTTCAGTTGCATTTTTTTTATCTTTTGAAATCGTGATTTCTTTTGTTTCAAAGTTGTAGGTGTCCCCAGCAGTCAAATAATCTACTCGAATGCCCTCAACCGAGAAATTGTTTATTTTATTGATGATTTCAATAGTGGGTTCACTATAAGTGGCATTTGTTGCATCCACAAAATAGACGCCCCTCAATCCAACAACTGTTCCAACAAACTGTCCATTGACTTCTTCAACTCGAAGGCCAGTGCTTTCATCTGCTCCGATACCCACTTTTATGCCATCCACCTGATCTCTCAGCGCAACAATCAATCTCCCTAAACGCCCTCTGGCGTCAAAATGACTATCTAATAAATAGCCCTTTGGGATCAGACCAATTCCATGAGTGTATAGATTGTTCCCAGATACCCAGCTATCCGTTTCTCCATTTTCATTAAACGTGCTGATATTGCCCCATTGACCTGGCAAATTCATATGCATGGTACCATAATTTTTGCCAATACTATAGATAGGATCACTCATAATATGCAAGCCCGCACTGGTTCCTGCAATAAATCCGCCTCTGTTGTAGACATATCTGATAGCTTCCATAAACGCATTGTCTGAGCCATCCTCGTTGAGCAGGCATTTCGCGTGGAGCATTTGATCGCCACCCATTAGGTAAACGCCGTCACATGACTTGATAAGCTCCGCATAATATGTTGTATAAGGCGAGTCTTTGTAATAATACAAAGTATCATAGTTAAGCGGAATCCACATAATCTCCATGCCTGAATTTCCAAAAATTTGTTCGTAATTTCCCCATTCCGGATCATCTTCAGTATCATAAGCATAGGTCAATGACGTTGCATAATCTCTTGAGCTATTGATTAGAGCAATCTTTGGCCTCTCACCAGATGACAATCCCACTTTGAGTTCTTTACCAATGTAATCATAGTTGACTTTGACCGTATCTCCGCCAATTGGGTAGGCAACGCCATTTCCATTTCTAATCACATCTGTTTTCGCTTGCGGTAAGTCCGCTGTGATGATGTACTCGCAAGTATCATAAATTTCAACATTTCCATCACGATCAATTGTAGCAATGTAAGCATAGTACACGCTCTTGCCAAAAGCCTTTCCTTCAACTGTCAGCTGACTTCTTCCAAATTGAATACTTTCACCTGCTGAAATACTTCCACTTAACAGCAATGCGCGATTTTCAGCAATTAATTTATCCGCCTTTTCTGCCGTTAAACGCTCCCTGTTTTTTTCATCTGTCGGGTAACCATTTTTAACGATAAAAGGCCGTTTCAGATTTTGGATGCCATCTTTGTATAGAATATCTTCTGAATAAAACAAGATGGTTCGTACAATCCCATCAGATGGAATATCCTGTGAAAACTGGATTGTATAATCAGCGATATTATTATTTTGTGCATAAGTTCTGACATTGCTTTTATATCCCTCTGCAAAAGTGACGTTCACCAAACTTAAAATCATCATTGTTACACAAACTAAACTAAGCCATTTGTTCATTTTCTCCCCCATTGTGTCCCCCTCATTCTAAATTGTATCAATTGGTTTTTTCAAAAGTGCCCCTCACGATAGGATATCCATCGCGCACCATCCAATTGCCTTTTGCCATAACATCCGTTAATTCCAGTGTTGTTTCATCCAATAAGCACAAATCCGCATCAAATTGCATTTCAATTTTTCCTTTGCCTTTGAGTTTTAAGATTCTAGCTGGATTTACAGTCAACGCCCTAAGCGCAACTTCAAGCGGAATGTCCTCCTCCATCACACAGGCTTTAATCTCTTTTAAGAGACACTTTGCACTGCCCACGCCTAATCCAATGAATTCTTTTTTCTGATTGAACATAGGCAAACTCCCCTGTGCATCAGATGAGAGTGTAAAGTTATCTAGACTTATACCTTCTTCAATAAGTCGTTTTATACCCTTGCTGACTCTGACTTCTCCATCCAATTCCTCCCAGAATTCCGAATCTTCTGATCCAGTGAAATCAATGGTCCCTCCTCGTTTGGCAAATTCAAGACAGGCTTCAAATAGGGCTCCGTTTCGATTGACATGCGTTGGAAGGTATTGTGAGATTGGAATTTCAGTTTCTTCAATGGCTCTGAACAGGAAATCAATCTTCCTTTCCCCATCTCCTAAATGGATATTGACAATTCCCGCCTTCCCAGACAACATGCCACCAACTCTCGCCTGTGCGACGCATTCCACAAAGGTTTCAAAGGTCGGTTGTGAAGAGCGATGATCAGATATTGCAATTTCACCAACCCCAATTATTTTATCTATTGCCAAATGGTCTTTCATGACAGAGTCGGTTAATGTCTTAACAGGCAGTTTATATGAGCCGGTGTAAAGATAACTTGTAATACCCTCGTTTTCAAGGCCTCTTGCCTTTGCCAAAAGTGACATCATATCTCTCGTTACACCGTCCGTTCCCAGGCAGCCCACAACTGTTGTCACACCAGCCGTTGTGAGATCTGTCAGAGAAATTTCCGGTGTTCTTGTATGGTAACCACCTTCTCCGCCACCTCCTAAGATATGGACATGTGAATCAATAAATCCTGGAACGGCAATCTTTCCTGTTCCATCTATCACTTGAAGAACGGTTTCAGATAGTCCTTCAAATTCTTGAATTGACACCTGATCTAATGATGCAAACTTATCCCCTATGATAAGCAAGTCCTTTACCCCTATCTTTTCTGGGGTATATGTTGAAACATTTTTTATTATCGTAATCATCTTAATCTCCTCAACTGAATGTCCTTACATGAAGTCCAACGCAACAGCTCATTTTATTTGCCTTTCCGATTAAAGTTTGACGTTTTATCCTCCTAATATAAATTCTAGTTTAAATCCACTGCCTGTTCTATATAAAAGCATAAATCATGCCAATCAGTCAATTTAACGATTTTATCCACTGTTTTTGATTAAAAAAAGCTGTATATCTCTCCATTTCTTTTGCCTGCTGCCCTATTTATCTCTATAAAAATAGAAAAACACCCTTATAAACGGGGTGTTTTTTTTATGGGACACTCTCTACTGCTATGATTTGTTCTCATTGGTCAATCCAACCATAATTCATCTGCTTTAAAGAAATAAAAATCAACCTCTTAAAAAGCATTTATCAACCACTTTCTAACCATTTATCAACTTGTTTAACCACTAATTTATCGCCGTTATTGCTCTAAATCCATGGTTGAACTCAAAGGCGTTCTAGCGCTCTATAATAGGCAATCCCACTGGAGGTCAATTCCATCCCCTTTCTGCCAATAGACAGAGTAATCAAGCCCTTTTGCTCAAGCGTTTTTGCTCGCTGCCTAACTTGGTTGGGAGATAATTCTACTGGCTGATTCTTCGTCAGATCCGAGATTGCGGTTCTTCCAATGCCAACCCCTTGCACGGTGGCTTTTCCCACCAGTATGAGTACGGCCTTCTCTCCGTCATTTAAATAGTACTGGGATAAAACAGGCTCTATTCCTTCTGACATAGGAGATGAAGGACCACTGGATGTGGCCACTTCTCTAGCATGCGTCAGCGCATAAGAGTTTGTATCATCATAATCATCTGGAAAGTCAGTAACCTGTATGGTCTCTTCAGTGCAGACTGCTTGGAAGTAGTCTATTAAATTCTGAAGCTCACGGATATTGCCCTTCCATGGGTTTTTATACAGCATTTGCTTTACTTCATCGCTAAACTCAAACTGCTTGCCATGTGCCGTCTTGCTAAAATACTCTATTAATAAATCCAGGTCTTCTAGATGTTCTCTGAGTGGTGGAATTTTGAGGTATAGTTTTCTTAAGCGATGGTATAAATCTTCTCGAAATTGTCCCTCTTGACACATCTTTACAAGGTCTCGATGTGTTGCGGCAATAATGCGCACATCTATAGGAATGATTTCAGTTCCCCCCACGCGTCTGATTTCTTTTTCCTGCAAAACCCTTAGCAAACTCACTTGAATCCGTGGTGAAATATCTCCAATTTCATCTAAGAAGATGGTGCCGCCATTGGCCTCTTCAAAGATGCCCCTTTTTCCGCCCTTTTTAGCACCAGTAAAAGCGCCATCTTCATATCCAAAGAGCTCACTTTCTGCAAGCTCTTCAGGGAGTGCACTAAAATTTATGGCAAGATACGGTCCCTTACACCGATTGGAAGCATTGTGAATCGCACTTGCAAACAGTTCCTTGCCAACCCCGCTCTCACCTCTTATCAATATACTCAAGTCAGTTTGAGCCAGTCGTTTTGCCTTTTCCAGCGTATTGTGCATGGATAGAGAATTGCCAATAATATCGGATATATGATATTTGGCGATGAAGCCTTTTTTCGCCATTGATTGTCTGAGTTTTTTTTCAAAATCCCTTGAATTCTTCATGTTTTTAAAGGTACAGACGTATCCACGTTGTTTCTCAAGTGCCATGCGCTCAACAAGATACTGACAATCACCTATGCTGCCAGCAACCTGATCTGGAGATGAGCCATTTAACATAAATTCACAAATTTCTTCATATCGAATGATCTGAGAGAGCTTTTTGCCAAGAGCACTATTGGCTCTGACTCCAAATATTGCTTCACTGGTTTCATTAAAGACCGTGATTTGCCCCTTTAAGTCATAGGCGATAATCCCGTCGTTTACATGATCGAGCACGCGACTTAGGTAGTGGTTTACCGTTTGAACTTCTGTCCTCGAATCATATAAATGCTTGTTGAGCCTAACAATTGCCTCATTGTATCTGGCGCTTATAAAGTGCGCTTTTTTATCCAATAAGTCAAGCCGAGAAAGGATTTCAACGATTGTTGTGATATCGATAATCCTCGCTCCAAGATTGATCTGGTTTTCAATTTCAGGGGGAATTAAAGCCATTTCAGCAGGTGTAATGGCGACTTTAATATTGGAATCATAAGGCTCTCCCGGCCCATATGCACGATAATTCAAATGATCTATTCCAATTTCCATCAATAACTTTATAACTTCTCTTGCATTTGATATTGAGTCATTTACAACTAAAACATCTGTATCATTGGGAAGATTAAAAAGCTGATCTAAGTAAGCCAAATTGAGAGAACGATTTGCAATAATGGTGGGGCTAGTTGTGTCAACCATGTCTTTGGCAATTTCAAACATCTCCATGGAACTGAAAACGATTAAGTCTGCACTGATACGTGATTCTATCCCAGTTTCTGTGGCATATCCTTCAACACACATATAGCCATCAAGCAGCGACTTTAATTGATTGCATAATTCATCTTTTGTGGCTTCTGATTCTGTTACCAACGCCAATCTCTTCTCCATAAGACTCCCCCCAGACATCCCCTTGATGCTCATCATCACAACAATTTTTTTTGCCAAATGACCCCTTTTTTATTTTAATTGACTGCAAAATTAAATCAAATAAAAATCTGTAGTGATTTTCCATTGTTAAGATTGAATCACCACAACACAAACTTGACAGTAAGAGACTTACTACAGATTATCCTAAGATTACCACAAATTTTCGAAAACAAAAATACATAAATCTCGAATAGAGATTATCTTGCATTTCAATTTGAAAAACACCACACAAAGGTCTGTTAAATGGATTTGGTGTGTGGTGTCTTATATACTACTTTGTCTTATACTTTATCTTTTATTTTGTCTTTTATTTTGTCTTTTATTTTCTCTCTTATTATATTACTTTTTTGCCTATGAAACGTAGCTTGGTAATCCAAGTGTCTCTTTTCTGTACTAGAGTAGTAAAAAGCCTCCGCAAAAAATTGCCCCAGCTATAATTAGAACCATTGCACAGTATCCCATAATGTCTTTGACATCTAGCCCAGCAATGGCTAGAATTGGGAGCGCCCAAAACGGTTGAATTTGGTTTGTCCAAGAATCTCCCCATGCCAATGCCATGGCAGTTTTGGCAATATCTACATTTAAGGCCTTTGCAGCTGGAATCATAATCGGACCTTGAATCGCCCATTGTCCGCCCCCTGAGGGTATAAAAATATTCACAAGTCCAGAACTTAAGAATGTAAATACTGGAAATGTTCTTTGTGTGGCAATGCTGATGAAGAATTCGGACATTACAATCGCCAGTCCTGAATCATTCATCATCCCCATTATGCCAGCATAGAATGGAAATTGAAGCGCAATACCACCGCAGACCTTTATAGCTTCATTCGCGGCTTTTACATAGTTTATAGGTGTACGGTGTCCCAATATCCCAAGAATCAAAAATATCATAATTACAATATTTAAATCTAGACTGAAACCCTTTGTGGCAAAGTAGCTCACTATATAGACTAGGCCAAGAACCCCTATGATCCACGTTAAAATGCTGCTATTCTCAATCTTTTCTGCTGGTGTCATTTCAGCATTCTTTTTAGCTGCTACAGGGGTAGCTTTTTCAAATAAAGTTAAATCAACTTCTACTGAATCTTCTACTGAAGGCATCATTGCTTTAAAAAGTAGCGGGATCGCAACCATTAACGCCACTGTAATAATAATGTTCCAAGAACTGAATAATGTGTCAGTCACGGGAATAATCCCAATAGAATCTTCTAAGAAGTGACCTTTTGTTGCAATTGCCAGTGGAATCGCTGTAGATGGGCCTCTGGCAATATTGCCACTGTAGGCTGCCGCTACAATCAGCGGAAAGTGAATCCCTTTTCCATGGTGTTGAATCGCAATCTCTTTAGCGATTAGAACGCCTGCAATCAAGCCGAATCCCCAATTTAAGTAGCTACAACTATATGAAATAACGCATGTGAACATGACCGCTTGAACCCTTGTCTTAGGCACACTCGCCAGTTTTTTTAATATTTTAGTCACCACAGGTGAATTGGCTAATGCATGACCTGTAAATAACACTAAGACCATTTGCATTGTAAATTTGAGAAGATCAAAGAATCCATTTCCCCAAAAAGTTGTCATTTCATATGGTGTCTTATGCGTTACAATTATTCCAGCTAAAAAGACAAATAGTGTCAACAGTGAACACAAAATATATGGATTCGGCAAATATTTTTTCACCATTAATACCAATGCGTTTGTTAATTTCTTAATCATATTTTACCCCCCTTAGAGTTTTT
>DKFC01000012.1 GCA_002452745.1 Firmicutes bacterium UBA6806 | reverse complement strand
CCAAAGTAATCTGCAATGACCTGCCCTGCCTGCTCTCTTGTAATCCCTGTAACTTCGATTTCAATCCCGAAGGTTTGCGTTTTCATCTGCTCTCATCCTTTCTCTTACCTGTGTTTTAAGCTTTTTGGTAGTACTATATATCACTCTAAACACAGGTAATAGCAAGTTAAATGTGCATATAAAACGCATATTTATTTCATTCTTCTAGGGCTGTATACCGGCAATAATCGTAACCTTCGCTGGAGATAAGAAGTCTCTCCCCAGTCTCGGTGTTGATTACCCGGATGCATCTAAGTTCTCCATTTTCATTGGAACCGCCATCAGTCTTATCAATCCAAGGTTGCTCATTAAAGAAATCTTCTGCAAAGGCTTTGAAGTCATCACCATTCAAGGAAACTACTTTGGTCACTTCATAAAGACTACCTCGCTGTCCAGCTTGCTTTGCACGGGCTGTAGCTTCTCTTAGTTCATCAAGATCATTGAGCTTTCTTCCAAATAATGCCCTTGGCCTATTCGTCATGGCTTTCACCTTCTTTTCTTTCACGCAGTCTCGCCTTATGCTTCTCTGCGTCAGCAGGGGTACGAAAGGCGGTGTGCCCTTTTAATCCTTCAAGCAGAACCTTCCTTGAGTCCTTTGCTCCTTTGCCTCCTAGGCCAAGTCTGACCAGCCATACCCGAAGGTAGTATTTTTCATTTTCAGGTTCGTTGGATTTTGGGCTTATTCGCTTTGCCTCTCTTACATGGGCCACCATCATGGCAGCCAGTTCAACATAGGCTCTGTTTTTCTCCGGCTTTTCTGAACCTGGGAATGTGAAGGTTACCTTGTCGTCTTCAAAACTCAGTCCTGATATGGCTTCAGCACTTTCACTGCATAGGTTAAGGAAGTCTTCTTTGGTTTCCGGTAGATTGGTTTCCAGGGTATTAATGAAATCATCGCTGATAGAAAAATGGTCTTTCCCCACCACTCGATTAAGCAGGTACTGTTTGCTTCTAATCATGTAGATCAAGTTTTGAAGTTGGGGTCCCTCCATATCCTCTAAAGGAACGGTAACCTCCAGACTTTCAAGCTCTTGTCTTGGTTCTGCAAATCCATGTTCTTCTAAGTGCGCTCTCATCCTTTCACCATCCATTTCTGTTTCACTCACCACCGTTCCATCTCGTTCAATGGTGTAGCCTTCCACCTTGTATGCATAACTCGGTGGGCCTACATACTTAGGTTTCTGTCCTAAAAATTCACCGATACTTTTCACCAGTTCTTTTCGATTTTCACATGTCGTTTCAATACGCATTGACTTATACCTCCTTTGTTTTGGGTACTACATACATCACTCTAAAGAAGATATAAGTCAAGCATTCCTGGGCTATTAATGGGTAAATCTCAGTTTTAAACTGCAGCTTTATCAAAATGACGGCTGCATTTATCAAAGACCATATCTTTGATCCATTTTGGTGCCTCCGGTACATCATTAAGCCTTCCATACTCACCAAACATCAGCTTGATCCCTTCGTTCCTTGCCTGTACCGCCTCTAAAAAGGTATGAAAATATCCCAGATGAATATCATACTGGGATGCTTTGATTCTCGCTCTATATTTTTGTCTTGGCTGGTAAAAGCTTACGCCTGTTACACCAGAAGTGTTATTCACTTGAGGGGGTTGATTACACTGATTTTGCTGATGGGTACAAATCCTCAAGTTCTCTCTTTTGTTATTGAGTGGATCCAGGTCAATGTGATCAACCTCAAATCCCTTAGCCGGTTTGAGTAATATCTGATGGAGCTGATTGCCCTCTCTATCAATGACATACACAGTGCCTTTCTCGCCAAACTTGCGATTTGGATACCAGTTTCTTGATTTTACAATCTTGAAGTCCTCTCTATCAAATAAAAACGTATGTCCTCCGGAAAGGGTCCCGGCCATGGTTTTGCCATCTTCTAATAATCGATACCGGTTTTTTAGTGTCATCCCATTTAAATCACCTCCACAATAGTTCCTGAGGTTTATTCCGCCTCAGCTTCTACGGACTTTAAATCTTCATAGGAGATTTTCTTTCCATCTCTTATAAGAAAAACATCTGCGCTTGTTCCTGCATGGAGCACGAACCTTGATACAATCACATCCACAAATTTCTCATCAAGCTCGATCATGTAACAAATCCTGTTTGTCTGATCGCTGCTAATAAGTGTGCTACCAGACCCGCCAAAAGGATCCAAGACGATGCAATTGGCGAGGCTTGAATTCTTAATGGGATAAGCCAGCAGCTGTAGCGGCTTCATTGTTGGATGGAGTTTTGATTTCGTTGGTCTGTCAAAATTCCAAATGGTTTTATGCTTTCGGTCCCCATAAAACTTATGGCTTGCTGTAGGTTTCCATCCGTATAGGACAGGCTCATGGGCATAGAGATAATCAGATCGCCCTAGCACCGGTGCATTCTTCACCCAAATACAAGTCTGGTGACAAAAGAAGCCAGCTTCCTTAAAAGCTGACCTAAAATTAACTGTCTCTCTATCAGCGTGAAACACATAGATTGCTCCACCATCAACGATATTTTCAAACATATTGGTGTAGGCTTTTAAGAGAAACTCATGGAACTCTTTATCGCCCATATTGTCATTCTTGATTTTCCCAGCAGTGCCCTCATAGTCCACGTTATATGGCAAGTCCGTGAGGATCATGTTGGCCTTTTTCCCATCCATGAGTTTTTCATAGGTTTCAGGAATCGTGCTGTCTCCACAGACTAGGCGATGCTTTCCAAGGAGCCAAAGATCTCCCTGCTTTGAGATCGGTTCTTCCTTCAACGCCTCATCTACATCAAAGTCATCATCTTTGATTTCTTTGTCATGGACTTTAGAAAAAAGCTGTTCTATCTCTGGAGGCTCGAAACCCGTAAAATCAGTATTGAAATCTGCCCCTTGAATATCAACAAGTAGATCCGCCAGCATTTTTTCGTCCCACTCACCAGCTATTTTATTCAGTGCGATATTAAGAGCTTTGACCTTTGCATCTTCTTTAATCTCTAGAACTACGCACTGCACTTCTGTATGTCCTAAATCCTTAAGCACGGTTAATCTTTGATGGCCACCAATCATTGTCATATCGTAATTAACGATAATCGGTTCCACATATCCAAACTCTAAGATTGAGTTCTTGATCTTCTCATATTCCTTATCCCCAGCTTTTAGTTTCTTTCTAGGGTTATACTCAGCTGGCTTTAAATCTCCCACCGGTATCGATTGCCATTTCATATCACTCATAACACGCCTCCTCGATCATGGAAGGCCCAATGTATGGTGCTCTTCCTTCTTCTTTTCGCCAAAATCTATCATGTACATAGCAGCTGTGGCTGCAGTATTTTCTATTCTTATTTCCATAGACATTGAAGTCTTTTCCACAGTAAGTGCAGGTCAGTTCATAGTAGGCAGTTTCTTTTCGCTTGATACTATCTGAGTGATGAAGCCACCATTCCCGCCTGCAGGTATCTGAGCAGAACTTTCGCTTTCGTCCAGTGGCCGGCTGTTTCAAATCCCTGCCACAGCTCAAGCATGCCTCTCCCTTTTCCATCTTTTCTTTGATGTTGATTTTCACATCAGTGGCTAAGCCATCCAGGTCATGGGCTTTACAGTAATTTCTAACGATATCTCTTGAAAGTCCTGTGAGAGAAGCAATGGCACGATATCCAACGCCTCTCATTCGAAGTTCTCTTATTTGTTTGGCTTGAAAGTTCGTCACCTGCTTCACATCCTTTCGTTAATTCATTGCATAAAAAATGCCGCAAAACTCTGCTTTAGGCAGCTGTTTCACAGCTAATGTAGTAACTATTTAGCGAAACCCTTCACCCACTATGGCTTAATTTTCATTGTAGTTTCGCTATTTCATTTAGTTTTTTCAGGCGGTTAAGCCCTTTTTAGGTATCCCCCCTATTAAATTCTGCGTTTTTTCACACGAGAGGGGGGCGCGGTCTCCAGCTGAAAAGATTGTAGGGATTTAGACCGCCCCTATGGGGTAACATTAGTACTTATATTCTTGAAATCTATCTTCAGTCATGGTTTTCTTATCGTGACAAGACTTACACAGCGCCTGCCAGTTACTCTCGTTCCAGAAGAGTTGTTCATCTCCTCGGTGGGGTTTGATGTGATCCACCACCGTAGCCTTGACATACTTCCCTTCCCTAAGACACCGAACACAAATGGGATGGCGCTTTAAGTATCTGGCTCTCGCTTTTCTCCACCGACCATCGTAACCTTTCTCCTTAGTGGTTCTGGCATCCGCTCGGTGCAGCTCACCATGTTCCTCACAGAACTTTGTCCCGGGTGGTACCAGCCTGCTACATCCAGGATGCTTGCACGGAATGTTTGGTCGTCTCGGCATTTGGATCACCTCTCAAGGATAAACGCTTCATGAAGGTTTGCTACTTTTTCTACACCCATTCCAATGACCTCAGCAATTTCTTCAAAGCTTAAAAAATGAGCATACCTCAGTGTCAGTATCAGCTTTACTTCAGGCTCTTTCACCGTTTCTAAGAATCGGTAAAGCCTTTTAAGTTCAAGCTTGTATTGACTCGCCAGGGCTTCTCTTTGTCTTTCAACAAACACCAATGAACTCTCTAGATCCTTTTCTTCCAAGTGATCTTTCCCATAAAGCGTGTTCTCCACTTTTTCATGGGTCAACTCCAGCATGGTTCGCATTAGACTCTCATGCTCTTGATGGATTTTATTTAAGCGATTAAGTCTTTTTCTAAGGTCTTCGACTGAGGGTTTTCTTCTTAGTTCTTTCCATTCCGGTTTCATCTTCTCCATCCTTTCCATGAAAAAAGCCCTCGCGGATTTTCCCACAAAGGCTTCTCAAATATAAAAGCCCTCAGGACCTTTGTCCATCAGGCTCTACCATTTTTTATATTACTTTACACCTTGTACTCTATCATAGTTGCCAGGTGTCTTTCTATGTCTTTTAGTGTCCTCTTTTAAAATACTATCGATTTTTTTCAAAGCTCTTGCATGAAGTTTCATGGTATACCGCTTGTCATATCCTAAACTTTCAGCAACCTCATTCCAGCTTTTCTTGTTGAGATACCTCATTTCCAAAACAAGCTGATCCAGTGGGTCTTCCACTTGTCTGATCTTACACCTGATTTCTTGAGTCAAATCCACAAGTCGGTCAATGATCTCATTGGTTTCGTGTTTTAGATCAATGAGTTTCACATTGTTTTCTTCACGAGTGTTCATATGCTGTCCATTTGATACCTTTACCTCAGCATAGGAAGGTGTCATCTTTTCAGCTAATGCCTGAAGTCTTTCTTGCTCTTCTAGCTTTTGAATGATAATGCTATCCAACCACATGGCCTGTGATAAATATGCTTTAGCTGTCATCTCTAATCCCCTTTCATAAAGTCTGTAATAGGCTTCCTTCCACCCACGATAGGATGAACCGAATCCTAGTTGCATTGATCCTAAACCCCTCACCTCTGGTGTCTCATCTAGCACGTCATGTACTCTAGCTCTTATGTTCACGGCCTCATTATCCTTTCAACTGGATCCACAAGATCAAAGGCGGCATACGTTGCTGATAAGAAATTTGTTATAGGCCTTCCTTTATACTTCCATACAATTTCCCCGTTGTAGCTGACGCCATAGTGTTGATCGTTAAATTTACTATGGATCATCTTTATCCACGAACCTTTATGCATAAGGATATAAGTGCCATAAGGTGTCTCTTTCCATTTTCGATTGGGGAAGTTCCTTTTTCTCTTCGCCCTGTTCTTCATGAGGCGCTCCCTTTCTTTTGCTGCTAGAACGTCCCCTTCCATGATTCCTGCACAGATACAACCTACTCGGACATCTTCAAAGTAGTCATCATGTTCCATCACGTGGACAAACCTCACTCTGCTGCATCCGCAGAGTTCGCAGGTAAATAGATCTGTATCTGATGCTTCTTCTTCAATATCAATCACATCTGTGCAATACCAATCACTGATTGGGGCATACCATTCTTCAAGTCGCTTTTGGCATCTTGCTTCATATCCATTTGATTTCATCTGATCAACCTCCTGTTCTTGTTGTTCTCAAATCTCTAAAAGCCCTATACGCGCGAATATTCGGGTATTACTGTATATAGGGTCTATTCTATTTATTTTTAAATTAATAATAATTGTTAGGAATATAAGAACACATCCTCTCCTAAGGCTTGCCGCCAGTGGACTTTGAGTTGTTCCATAATTTGTTCCTAACCACTTTTTAAGGAACATCCATAACTCCGGAACATGTACCCAAAACCAACATTTTTAGGAACACTACTAGGAACAGCTTTTAGGTACAAAGATATACTGTGGACCATAAAGTGTCGTTCGTTCTTTTTTATCCTGCCTTACCCAGCCGAGTTTCGTTAGAATAGCTGCAAGAGTGTTGGAGTCTGCTCTACCTAAATTGGCTCTGTCCTTACCGAAGCATTCACACCAGATTTCCATGTTGCAAACACTGCTGCGTGGAATGGTTCCCGCTCTAGGTGCTGCTCCAAATTCATTTCCACTTAAGAAATTTCTTCTTTCAAAGAGATCCATCTGGTCCCAATCATCAGGCAGAAGGGTATCAAGGTACTCTCTGACCAAGCCTTCACGCTCATCGGACTCCATGGCTTCACGCTGTTCAGCCTTAGCCAGCTGCTCCATGGAAGCATCCAGATAAAGCTTTTCGCCAGCCTTGACGTAGACCAGAGCCTCAGCCCATATCTGCTGGATCTCTTCAGCGGTAATCTGCCATGAATGTTTACTTCCACCGCCTGGGGTTTTCACAGGCCAGAAACGACGATTGCCTGTTGTATCTCTAAGGTAGCCTGACTCTGCGTTGGTAGTACCGAAGAAGATGCACTGACGCTGGTGAGGGGTAGCGCGTTTTCCAAAAGCCGCACGATAGATATCGTTTTGTCTTGAGAGGAAAGAACGCAGGGTTTCTACTTCAGCTTTTCTAAGACCTGCCAGTTCACCAATCTCAAGTATCCAGTAGCCCTGAAGTTTCTCTGCTGCGGTTTTATCTTTTGTATCTCCAAGGTTTAAGCTGTCAGAGAACCATTCGCCAGCAAGCTTTGAGATCAGGGTACTTTTACCGACGCCCTGCGGTCCGTTTAAGACAAGCATGGAGTCAAATTTGCACCCAGGATTCTGAACACGGCTGATGGCAGCGCACAGGGTTTTTCTTGTAACAGCACGGACGTACTTATTGTCATCAGCACCGAGATAATCAATGAGCAAGGTGTCCACTCTTGGTACTTTGTCCCATTCCGGTAAAGAGTCCAGGTATTCCCGAATGGGGTGGTAGGACCTGTCATCGGTGACCTTGGCTACAGCAATTTGGTAATTTCTTTGTGAAAAGGTCCCGTAGTTGGAGTCAATATAGCTAATAAGCTGGGCATCATCGGCATCCCTCCAGTACTTTGAAGGATGGTTCCAAGGGACGCTGCCTTTGATCTCCATACCATCAAGCTGCTGATTAAATACCAATGCTTGCAGATTTGGATCGTTCTGTAGAATTAGCGTGATGTTATGCAGATTGTTTTTAAGCACCGTGGAGCGGGACTCATATTCCAATCTTTTCTGCCAATCGTTCTCTTCACTAAAATCCTCTAGCGCCCGAGCCTGCCTCTCTTGAAGAAGAAGGAGTTTGACCTTTTCATCCTTTGATGCAAATTCCATCATGGCCTTATAGGAAGGTAGCTTAGATGTGGGCGTGTCTTCCGGACTTTTGTCATCAAGGTTTCTAAAATGGTGGATGCGAACTAAATCAAAAGCATTTAGCATCATCCCATATGCCGGATCAGTGGAGTGATGGGAGAAGGAGAACTTATCATCCTCTATCCACACCCCTGCGGAAGAATCCGCTGGGATATAATCATAACGATCTGAGGCTGCACTTGGCTCATAGACCTCAGATAAATAAGTTTCAATGGCTTCTCTTATGGTATAGCTCCTGCAGAATGCTCCAATAAGACCAGACTTTGAGAGTGGATCTTGCTGTTTCTTTCTCTCCCTTTGCGCAGCGTCTGTTTGTCTATCTGAACCCGGCCATGAGGATATATCTTTCCAATTATCGTATTTTGCCAGTATGACATCTGGATCTAGAAATGGCCCTTTCATCTCTTCAAAGACATATTCTCCATCACTGGGTGTACTTGGCCAGTACATAAACTGGCTTGGCTTGAAGGAAGCTTCGTCAAAGTACTCCATACCAATTTCAAAAGCAACCATCCTACTGATGGCTTGATATTCATCAGCTGAAACCGGTCTAGAAAAAGGAGCCACCGTTCTTAGCCTTGGTTTATCAGATATATGGCTATGGGTGGAATGAGTGCAGGAAGCATATTTGAACTTCAGTTTAATGTCAGCTATATATCCATCTGGTGATTTTGCATAGTCCACATCAAGAGATAGCATCGTTTTTGATTCGATATTTTCATTCAAACGACGCCCATCTTTTAACTCTGCTGCAATATAGCCACCCACATCTTTGATGTCATCCTGCTGCTTTTTCTTCATGTGGCGGAATTCATCCTGAGTCTCTCTTGTATAAGTGGTACGGGAGAGTTTTTTTACAAACTCATCCCAAGTCACAGTTTGTTTTTTCCAGTACTTATCACGTCTGGTGTTACCGGTGGATATAATAAACTCCATGATGACCTCCTTTCTGGTGATATGTAACCACCTAGTTTTCGTTCCAGGGTTCAGTCGTAATTGATACTTCTTCTGATGCGTAGCTTACAAGGTTCGTGTATTCACAAAGATTGAAGATGTACTCCGTATCGCAAGCTGCATCATTTAGTGCAGCGATAACCGCTTCTTTGACTTCTTTGTCATCACTAAAGGCTAAAAGCTTTAGCTGCTCTAAGATCCTTCCAACAACCACCTCTTCACCATAAGTTTCAAATAATTCTTTTAGATATTTGTTCATGACATGTTCCTCCTTTTGCTATTTTTTATGTTGCTGTACATATAGAACTTAGTTTTTTGCGTTTACGTAATTTCTTGAGCAAAAAAAATTTCATTGGGGTCTTCAATCTCAAGATAATTACAAATAGCCTGAATCTCACGCCTATAGAAATCGCTGTTGCCGTTAATTTTTCTATATAGCGTGGCTTGATTGATCCCTAGTAAATCAGCAATATTCTGCATTGTTTTGCTCTTCATAACCAATAAAGCTTTGAACTTCTTTTGATTAAACATTTTGTCACCTCACTTATATTTTGCGTTTACGTAATTTTATTCTAATACATCTCGCTTTATCCGTCAATACGTAAACGCAATTTTTATATCAAATTTATAAGTTGATATTGCAAATACGCAAATTTTAATGTATAGTAAAGTTAATGATATTCTCATGAAAGCGGGTGAAGTAGTGGAATTTAAAGATAAGATAAAAAATCGAAGATTAGAATTGGGCTTAACTCTAGAGGAAGTTGCTAAGGCTGCAGGGGTGAGTGCACCTACGATTCTAAGATATGAAAATGGAGATATAAAGAACGTAAGAAAAGACAAGATAAAAGCTTTGGCTGATGCACTTCAACTCACACCGACCTACTTAATGGATTGGAACGAGCATCCAGAAATCAAAAGAAGCTTTGATTATTATATGGAAATGCAGCTCCACCTACTTGGCTATAAAATCATTTATGATGAAGAAGATGGATACATTGTTTTAAAGGGCAAAGAAGGCGAATTTGAAATAACTCAAGAAGATCTCGAAAAACTAAGTGGAGAGTTGCAATCGTTCTTGAATTTTAAAATTTTTGACCTTATGCAGAACTCCCGGAAGTTCGGAAAATAAAATAAGCATCTACCTGGACAATCAGGCGGATGCTTATTTTATTTGTGCTTAACCCCTTTTACTCTTCATCTTCATTAGTCATTTGTCGTTCGAAGGATTGTCTTATCAGGCTCATGATGTATGGCAATTCCTTTATGTCGCTGAATCCAATTTCTACATCACCATTTCCCCATCTGCCAACGTTCGATACGTCTTCACACATTTCTTTAGGATCATGTATTTCTGTAAAAGGCATGTTCAGTGAGAGCCTAAGTCTTTTTGACTGTGGGACCACATCCACAAAGTTTGTTTCAGCTTTGAATGCAATATATCGTTTCAGATGCTCTTCCACAACCACTTCATCTATTGCTAAAACTTCTTTGCGCAGTGCATCAAATAATTTCCTGATCTCTTTAACATAGGAGCTGCTCTTAGGTGAGAGAAATGGATAATCATCTATGGTGTAATTTGCTTTCCCTTTGGAATTAGGTCTGTATAAATCCAGCACTTCTTTCTCTAGCTTCGGTGCTTCCCATACTTTAACAGCGATATCACTTAGAACTTTTGCTCTTTCCATAATGGCTTGTTCATCCCACAGTTCAACATTACGAAGCGTCTGATTGAACTTAATCGGACTATCCTTAAAGCCATTTTCCATGTCTCTTTTCTCGGAGAACGGCTTATCGCTATATTCAGAGTTATAGCCTGTAAGGGTTAGATTCCCTATGGTATGCAGCCAAGTCTCATGAATTCTTTCCCATTCTGCACCAAGCTCATTTTTCCACTCTTCCGATAGATTTGGATTCTGTGGCATGACGTGCTCAATGGTGTACTGATCCACTTCAACACGTTCTTTTCTATTAAAATTCTCTACCCTCTTAAACCAGTAGCTTCGTCTTGGAATGTTATACAGATCTCTGGTTTTCAGCTCTTTTACAAATTCAGTATCATTTGGGAACCGCCTATATGAAGGCAAGAGGATGAACTGTGCTTTCACACTTTCCACGTAACGCATTTTATCAACTGACCTCATAAAGGTTGAGAAAGTCTTGTTTAATGAATTGGTTGGAATTGAGCAGATATTTCTTCTAAATACATAGGCTTCAACCAATCTAAGTATTTCAATAAAATCCTCTTTTATCAGAACACCTTCTTCGTAATCGTCATAGATTTCCATGAGCAAAGGATAAGCTACATCAACTCGTAATTCTTTGATGTCGTTAAACACAACCCTTAGATCCTTATCGGGTTCCTGGTTGAGCGTCATGTTGCAATAATACTTGGAAAACTTTCTAATATCTTCGACAATCTGACTGATCTCAATATCCTTTGATCTCATCAAAACGGCATAATCTTTGAAAGCTTCATACACTTCGCTGATTCTGGGTATTCTTCCGGTTTTAACGGTTAAAAAGTGGCGCATGAACCCATCAAAATCCGAGGTATATGCTTCCTGACCAAAATCAATTTCCATGGGTCTCCAAAAGTGCTCATATAAAAATGATTGCTGCTTTATATCAAGGCCCATTAGTATGTAGTTTCGAATCAAATCCGCCTGGGTCAATTCTTTTCCCGTAGAGTTCATACTTTCAAAAATAAGCTGCGGATTATCTTGATCGCTACTAAGTGCAATATCAACAACGATGAGTTTTGCGATCCCTTCACATAGAACTTCTAAGCTATCGCTGTAATCCTCTATCCATTCTTTGAAAAACTCATAATTTTCTTTGATTCTTACAGAATATTTCTTCGGCATTTCTTTGCCATCAACAATTGCAATCAGAGATTCTCTATCTGTTTTTGATAAAATTAGCTTGTAGTATTTCTCTCCCTCTTCTTCAGGATTTCGAAGATAATAGTTTCTTAATTTCCTGGGAGAAAAGCCATCGATTATTTCCTGCTCACCGCTTGGCAGATCTTTCAGCTTATCAGCAAGGGCAGCAATCAGAAGCGATAATGTTGTCAATCTTTGCTGACCATCTATAACTAATAACGGTGACTGACTCGTTATACTATATAATCCCTTTTCAATATACACGATGGAACCTACAAAATGCGCATTAATCCCTTTGTTTTCACCAGTTCTAATAATATCATCCCAAAGCTGACGGCATTCTCTTTTAGACCAAGAATAGGTTCTTTGATAAATTGGGATAACAAACTGTGGTGATTTTTTTATAAACTCAAGTAGCTTTGCTTCTGTTGCCTTCAATGCTTCACCCCCCTAAAACTAATCTCTACAACTCCATTTGGTTCAATAAATCCCTAAGCTTTTTAAGCTCCTCACTACTTAAGGTTACACCCTTGCCCATCTTTTCATGTTCAGGTGCCCAATCTCTGATGTCATATTTTGGCTCTCTGTCATTCCAGCTGATTAAATTCAGTTCCTTTGACCAGCCTTTATTGTTTTCTGAAAGAGTACCCACGCTTTCTTTAATTTCATATTTTATATCTGCCATAAAAATCATTCCTTTCATCAATCAGTAGGTCCATTGACTACTTTCATAAATCATTTCATTAAGCTCATCTCGAATGCTCTTCCAGTTTGGAAGAAACTCACCCATGTACGCTTTAAACCTATCATTATGGTGCCTCTCAAGTAGATGGACCATTTCGTGAACTATGATGTATTCTAAGCATCTTGGATTTTTCTTAGCCAGTTCAAGGTTAATCCATATCCGTTTATCCTGTTCATTGCAGGTTCCCCACTTTGTTTTCATGAGTTTGACACCCCATTCATTAACAGTTACACCGATTGTATCTTCCCATTTTTCTATATACTCAGGTATTAGGCGCTTTAGCTCCTCTCGATACCACTGACTTACAATCCGCTCACGTTTTTCTATCGTATGTCCTGGTCTCACATAAAGGTCCATATACTTCTTATTTCGCAGTTCCACTCGCTGTTTTTCACTGGACTCAATGACATTGAGTAGATACCTTGTTCCCATGAAATAGTGGCTTTCTCCAGACAAAAACTCTCTAATAGATTGACGTTCCTGGGTATCAAATTCTTTTCGCTGTTTCTTGATCCAAGAAAGCTTGGATATGGCAAAAAGTCTAATAGCCTCTTCATCCATATTCTCAGGAGCTGCAAGCCTCACTCTACCAGCCGGCGGATGAACAGAGAGATGAACATTCTTAATATTTTTCTTTATAACTTCAATTTCTATGTCATTGATTACGATACTGTTCATTCTAGTATTCACCTTGATTCTTCACAATTTCAAAGATCTCATCAAGCTTTTCATCATCTTCAACATATCTTCCAACGATATACTTGACCTTCCGCTCTTTGATTTTACTACCTCTCCATCCATCTGGTCGGTTGTATGTTAGATCTTCATCGATAGCTAAAACCAAACTTTCATCTTGACCTAAGTTGTCATATAAAGCTCTTTTTGCTCCGGAGTTAATCGTCTTAGGATAACTTTCCGACTTCCCAGGATCCTTGGCTCTCTTAGCCAGCTCAACGATTTTTGCAAGGTATTCCTGATAATTAACTACCTGCTCTTTTCTTAGCTTTATAATTTCATCTAAAAGAACTGACATTTTTTCATAATACTTAGGGTTGGTTGGCGTTTCATCAATGATGAGTTTTCTTACGTTATTCTCTATGGTTTCTGCAGCAGCTTCCTTATCTTTCTTAATGCCTTCTGGCAGTGAATCCACTGCGTCTTCGCCTTTCTCTACAATAAGGTCAATCAATGACATGTCATCAAAGGCAGAAATCTTCTCGCTGTCTTTTGCTGAAATATAAGAGTCTATAAGATGTCTCATACCGCCCTCATAGGCTTTAAGATCAATATAATCACCAGCAGCATGCATAACTTCATGGCGAACATTATCGTAGTATTTTGTTAAACGAATAATCTCATCCGCTTCCTGTTTTGAATAGCCTGCATCTTCCATTTCATTGGCAAGACCTGCATAGGCTCTTATGAACGCTACAACATGTTTATAAAGAGCGAGCCTCTTCTGTTCATTTTCCTTTACAGCATCTTTGTCAAGTGTGTCCTTTGCTACAAAATATCTAATGTAAGCCAATGTATCTTTTGGTGGCGCCACAGGTTCACACAGTGCCTCCAAGCTTTCTAATGCCGTGTCCAGCTTTTCTCTGGCCTTATCCAAACGGTTCGTCAATAGTCCTTCAATATCTTCTTTCTCATATCCATCAAAAGCTTCTGAAGTATAATCTCCAACAGACTTTTCAAGACTCTTAAAGAGATCCTTGTAATCCACGATATAGCCGTACTCTTTATCATCTCCATGAAGACGATTTACACGACAAATAGCCTGGAAAAGCCCATGATCCTGCATACTCTTATCAATGTATAGATAGGTTGCAGGTGGTGCATCAAAGCCTGTAAGCAGTTTGTCAACGACAATTAGGAGCTTCATCTGAGCTGGTTCATCAATGAACTGTTTCTTGACTTCTTCTTCAAAATCTTCTGGATTCTTCCCATCAAGCATCTTTTGATAGATCTCGTATTTTTCAATATTCTCTGTCTCTTGATCTTCCCCAGTGCTTTCACCTTTTATATCAGAAATATTAGGAGAATAGGATGTGACAATGGCGCACTTCTTAAATCCTTCAGATTGAAAAAGTTCATAGTACTTACAAGCCTCGTAAATACTACCCGCCACCAGCATGGCATTTCCTCTTCCATTTTGAAGACGATCCTTTGTTTCCATATCGTATATGATGTCATTCACGATTCTCACTAATCTGGACTTTGAGCTAAGTACTTTCTGAAGTGTTCCCCATCGTTGTTTTAATTTAACGATGGCATAATCTGTGAGTCCTCTTGTTTTTGCTTCAAACCATTTGTCGATTTTTTCTTGGGAAGTAATATCTTGATCTACATCCCGAGCTTCATACTGGAGATCAAGTACGACATTATCCTTTACCGCTTCATCAAACTTGTAAGTATGGATATAGCCACCAAAGACTTCAATGCTTTTTTGTTTATCTTTCTTAAGTAAAGGTGTACCGGTAAAACCAATAAACAAGGCATTGGGTAAAATGACCTTCATAGCATCATGGAGCTTACCAGATTGTGTTCTATGACATTCATCAACAAAAACATAGATATCCCCCTTTGCCTTGAAGTCCTTTGGAAGGCTCTTCTTAAGGTCATCTATGTACTGATCATAATCTGATTCTTTCAAATCTCCTTCTTTTCTGCCAAACTTATGAATCAGCGAACCTAATAACAGGGGGGTTGTAGCATTGAGCTTCTCAATCAGATCGGCTCCACTTTTTGTTCGGTAAAGATCCTCATCTACCCCTTTAAATACTTTCTCGATCTGCTTATCCAGTTCATCTCGGTCTGTGATGATCAGAATTCTGGAATCAGAAATATTTTCTCTGATCCATTTAGCCGACCAAACCATCGTCAAGCTTTTCCCACTACCTTGGGTATGCCAAATGATGCCGCCTTCACGCTGTTTCACTTTTTGTGAAGCAGCTCTCACACCAAAATACTGATTAGGACGACATAGCTTCTTTACACCTCTATCAAAAACAACAAAGTCATGGATGATCTCTAAAAGTCTTTCTTTATGGCACATCCCTACAATCTGCTTGTCCAGAACATAATCAAGTGATTCAGTGATTGACTCAACTTCTAATGATAATCTGTCATCCGCTTTATCGTCCTCTTTCCAGGTCAGATAATATTTCTCCCTGGTTTCGATGGTTCCATAACGCATACCTGCTGTATCATTTCCTGCCATGATCAATTGCATGGTATGAAAAAATGGTCTGATGAAATTGGAACTCTGGTTATCCAGATTTTGCCTTATGCCTTCAGAAATTGAAACTGTACTGCGCTTTAGTTCAATGACTCCCAGTGCTATACCATTAACATAAAGAACGATATCCGGACGCTTTTTATGTTCGCCTTTGATAGAGACTTCTTCAGCAATATAAAAGTCATTGTCATACACATCATCAAAGTTTATAAAAGACACCGTTTGGTTGTTCTCTCCCATATGCTCTTTTACCTGAGCACCATATCGAATCAGAGAATAAACTGCCTTGTTGGCATAGTATAGCTTATCCACTTGATTTCCAGCTGCTTTGACCAGCTTATCTACTGCGCGATTTATAAGATCAGGAGTATATCCTTTTCGAACCAGGTATTTTCTTAGATACTTTTCTTCAACTGCAGCATTGTTTTCTCTTTCATGCCAGTTTCCAAGATAGGTATAGTCAAGCGTATCAGAAAAAAGCTTGACGATTCTATCTTGAGTTTTTCTTTCCACTTGACCTACACCACTCATATCAACCGAATCCTCCCTGTCAAGAGTTCTTGCATCATCCCTTGTTTTATAGTTTTATATTTCTCTAGTTTTTCTTCCAGTGCTTCAATCTCAGCGTCCATATCAGATAAAACTTGAGCTATGGCTTTTTGTTCTTGGATAATTGGATGTTTAAATTCAATTTTATAGAATAAGTTTTTTGAAAGATTATATCTTGTAGCTCCTTGAGCTAGTGAAAAGAATAATTTTCTTCCCTCATTACTCCTAAAAAAATATGCTAGATAAAGTGGATCAAATAGATTTTGATCATATATTCTAAAACCAAAGCAAAAGCTATTAAGATATAGTTCATCTATCTCGCCAAGTAATACCGAACACATACCAACTTCTTCAGGTGTTTCTGATGATGTATTAAATAGTAAATCTCCTGTACTTACTCTGTTTTGTGATTCTGATGATTTAACACTTACGTATCTCAGGCTGCTTATTTCAATAATTGTATTATTCATTACATTCAAAAATGTAATGTATGGTTTGTTTCCGCCATCAAAATCTGATTTAGATTTACCACTTAATCCCCCGTAAGCATATCCAATATCCTTAACTTTTACTTTACTCCACTCTCCACTAAAGCCTGGAAGTCGTTTCTTCCCAGCTAAAAGCTGCTGCATCGCTCCTTGCTTGATTTTTTTCTTTTTATCAATCAGCTTTTCAAGGGATTGAATCAAATTGTCTGTGTCCGATAGAGCTTCTGCTATTGCTTTTTGTTCTGAGCAAGAGGGTACTAACACCTCAAATGAATGAACATCATTTCTATTTAACGTAGGCACTCCTGAACCTGATGCAAACTTCTCTAAATTTACATAGGTATAAAGATAATAGATAAACCGGGGGTTATTTTCTTTGAAATCCGTAACCCATAATGCAGTATTATGAGGCCAATAGTTATCATCTGCATAATGTACTTTTCCTATAGTTCCTGATCTTCCAGTTATTACACCAGGACCTTTTACTTTGAACTCACTATGATAGTTACTAATTCCATTAGAATACACAACAGGATAAGACCCTTTCTTAATCTTCCCAGTCGGTAAGTCAAACCCTCTTTGTAGTGGCGCTACTTCACTTAACTTTTTAATTCCCCATCCTTCCGGTACATTTCTTTCATCTACCATGCAAACCCCATCCTTTCCAAGTGCTTTTCAACTCTTTCATGATAGGATTTTAATTTATCTTCAAGTTCAGACAATGTCTCATCATATCTTTCTGCAAGTTCTTTAATTCTTGATGCCAAACGATGAGAAACTCGGTCCATCTCATTATTCACTTCGCTCAAGATATAAGGAATCCATTTCATATCGACTACCAGAGTCTTAATTTCATCCTCAGTGAGCACTTTATATTTTTCATTAACCTTTTTATCAAGCGCCTTAATGGCATCTTTCACCGTTTTATTTGCATCAGATTCATCATCTACCAACTTCAGATAAGATTCCAAGACTTCCAATTCTTCTACTGAATCTGAATCGTCCTTGATATCTTTGATGCGATTCTTCAAGCTAGCTTTTGTAATATTGCCTTTATCGTTTTTAATTTCTTCAAGATAACCTTCCTCACCACTGTTTTCTTCTTCAAACTCTTCTTTCTGTCTGGTTATCTCATCTTTATCAGCTTCAAGACTCTCAATAGCTGCTTTTTCCTCATAGAAGTATTTGTCTATAACCAGGTGCTCTGGTACAAGATCCTTATCTGGAATCCATCCATTTTCTACAATCATATAGACATCGTCCTTCATCTCTTCCAGCCAGTAAGCCATCATATATTGATAAATATCGTACTTATCAATAAGCGTTCTTGAAGAGAAGGATTCTAAAATATCCTCTGCTATATCTTGGATCAGTACTTTGGGATCGATGTCTGAATTTATATTTAGAAAACGGTCCCTGTGTCGCTCTGCCCAACTATTAATAATGGCATTAACTTCTTCAGAGTAAAGTATAAACTCTTGGTGTTCAAAGACTGCTTCTTTGATATTTTCCTTTTCAACCTTTAAATCGTAATAGCCTTCTCTTCCATTTATCTTAAATAGGGCTTCTTTCATCGTAGGATAAACATCCCAATACTTCTGTAGGGCATCTATATCTGCTGCAGGAATTCCCCCTTGAAGGTGAGCAGCAATATCCTGAATATCTTCTTCTTCTTGATTATCAATATATCTTGGAATATTGAGGTTGTATTCATTGCTCTCGATTTCTTCAACAGATACCATTCTTGAGAATTTTGGCACCTCAAGTTGTTTGTTAAACACATCTACGATCTTATGGACGTCCTGCTCTCGAAGTCTATTTTTGTTCCCGTCCTTAATAAATCCTTTGCTGGCATCAATCATAAAGATGCCTTTTCTCGCTTCAGCATTTTCCTTATCAATTACTAGAATAGCTGCCGGTATTCCTGTTCCATAAAAAAGATTAGCAGGCAGACCAATGATCCCTTTGAAGTAGCCTTTTCTTATAATATTCTTTCTAATTTCCGCTTCTGCGTTTCCTCTAAAAAGTACGCCATGGGGTAGAATTATCGCACCTTTACCCCTGCTCTTTAATGATTTTATAAAATGCAAAAGGAAGGCATAGTCACCATTCTTTGCCGGTGGTATCCCATACCCAGTGAAGCGATCAAACTCATCATTTTGGGGATCTAATCCACTACTCCACGATTTTGTTGAAAATGGAGGATTTGCTACAGCAAAATCAAATGTTTTGAGGGTTCCGTCAGGATTCTTAAACTCAGGGGATGAAATGGTATCACCTTGCTGAATTTCAGCTATCTCATTTCCATGGAGAATCATGTTCATCTTTGCCAATGCTACTGTGGCAACATCTTTTTCCTGGCCGTAGATGGTAACGCCTCTCTGGGCCTCATCGGCGGCTTTTAATAGTAATGAACCACTTCCGCATGTTGGGTCATATATGGTCTGAGATTGACTTTTAGCCTTCTCTATACCAATAACCTTAGCCATGATTCTAGATACTTCAGCTGGGGTATAGAATTGACCTTTACTTTTTCCAGATTCAGTGGCAAAGTGCTTCATTAGATACTCATAAGCATCACCAAGAATGTCATCTCCATCTGCACCATTTCCACCAAAATCAAGCTCAGGATCTTCGAAGATTGCCACCAAGTTGGTAAGGCGGTCAACCATTTCTTTTCCTTTACCAAGCTTATCAGCATCGTTGAAGTCAGCAACAGTAATAACGCCTACCAAGTCATTAGCATCAGCCATTTTTCTGATGACAACGTTGGTTTTGTCGCCAATTTCCTTATCACCTTTTAGCTTCACTAAATCATGAAAGCTCCCACCTTCTGGTACTTCGATGAGTGCATCTTTTTTTCCATAATATTTATCAGTAACATATCTCATGAACAACAACACGAGAATATAATCTTTATATTGTGAGGCATCCATTCCACCTCTTAACTGGTCACAGCTTTTCCATAATTTACTATATAGTTCACTCTTTTTCATCGCCATATTACTTCACCTTCCGTTACTTATTTTTTGTCAGTAGTCCTATTGTACCTACCATCTTCTGGCTTCTTAGCATCTTTAGGTATGGCCCATGCCCAGCCAAGACGGGCTACACCAGGTATCTTCCCTTGCCTACATAAGACTTGTACACGGCGTTCGGTTAAACCCCATTTTTCAGCAGCTTCTTTTGTTGTGATATAGTCCATGAACCCACCTTCTTAATTTTTATTAATGTATACTATATATTATAATCGTAGAAACGAACAATAGCAATAAACAATTGGAAATTATTGATATGCACTCAACCCAGAATATGACCATAAACAACTACTTCATTTGCTAAACGGTTAAACCCTTAAAGCAAAACTACATTTGCATGGGTGAGTTCAATTCAGCTCTTTTTCCTTAATCACTTAAAACACACCCAAAATCCATAACTTTACCCTCAATCAAAAAATAAAGAAACCCCTGAAAACACCGCAAATACGCCATTCTCAAGGGCAACTACATCTATTTTCTTGTCAGCAAACAGACGGTTTCCACGTGGTTAATGTACTTGAACAATTTAGCAAAACCTATCCCCCCCTGAAAGCCTGATTTTATGCTACTTTCAGGGTTTTATAAGTCAGCAGCACGACCGCATCAGTATCACCGTCTCGGGCGGGATCGAGACCGCAGCAATGTTGAACCACAACATATGTGGTCTGAACTAATTTTACATACTAGATATATGGGTTAGCAGACAGACGGTCTCAACGTGCGTAGAATGCGGAAACATGTCCACCCCAACTGTCCTTTCCACCACAAACCCTCTCTCCCCAAGGTAAGCAAGGTCTCTTGCAAGCGTACTCGGCTTGCAAGACACATAGACGATATGCTTTACATCCATCTCACAGAGCGTCTGCAACAGCGCTTCATCACATCCCTTTCTCGGTGGGTCTAGGATGACTACATCTGGCATTTCGCCTTGTTCCTTTAGGGCAGTGATTACATCCTCAGCCGCTCCCGTGTGATATTCTGTATTGGTCAGACCATTGAGCAGTGCATTTTCCCTTGCATCTTCCACTGCACTCTCCACCACTTCCACGCCGACGATTTTATCAATCTCTGGTATGTGTTTTGACACGTAAGCACCGATTGAACCTATCCCGCAGTAAAGATCCAGTACGGAGTGACTGTTTTCAAGTTCCCTTATGCAGGACACCACTTCATCATAGAGCACCTGCGTCTGCCTTGAATTCACCTGAAAAAACGATTGCGGCGATATTTTAAAGGCTGTGTTGCCGATATAGTCGATTAAATGCACCTTGCCATAGACATGGTCATAATTTTGAGAAAGTGCGGTATTGCCCGGATCACTGTTTATATTCAGGTAAATGGACTTGATTCTGCCATCAAGTGCCGCCAAAGACTTTGCAAAGCGCATAATCTCTGCCGATACCTCTGCCGTGACGAGGACGAGCATAGCCTCTTCATCAATATCATTTAAGGCATTTGTCGTCCGAATCATCACTCGCCTCATAGCCCCTTTGCCAGTGTTTTCATCATAAATAGAAAGCCCACTGCCTTCAAGTGCCACTCTAAACTTCTCCATGATTTCATTTGCGGTCTCCGATTGGAGCATGCATTTCTTCACATCCACTAGATCATGGCTTCTCGTTCTGTAAAATCCCATGTCAAACCCTGCCAAGTCTCTCTTTGGGCTGAGTTGATAGATTCCCTTGTTTCTATAATGAAATGGATTCTCCATTCCCCGAAAGCCATCCCAATGCATTTCTACCTCTGAAACTTGTCCGATTCTTGAAAGTGAAGCCTTGATATGCCCTTCTTTGTAGTTCGTTTGACCGCCATATGATAAATCCTGCAACTGACAGCCGCCACATTTAGACGCATATGGGCATGGCGCTTCAATCCTCTCTGATGACTTTTCATGCATTTGATGAACGATTCCGATGGCATAGCCTCTCTTGACTTTGATGAGCTTAGACTCAACATGATCTCCTGGAAGAGCATTGTGAACAAAAACAGTGTATCCATCTATTTTTCCCACACCATTTCCCTCTTCTGTTAAATCCTCAATTCTCAGTTCAATTAAATCATCTTTTTTATAAATCAGACTGGAAGTTTCCGTTATGTTTTTCCCTTTATTTGCTTTTTTGTCCTGTTTTTTTCCGTATTTTTTACCTGCCATTTGAGCATCCTTTCACCAACTGTAAATCATTTGAAGTTTTATTGTTAAATTACCGTATATTTTATTGTCAAATTATCATATAATAGATATGAACGAACATTTTTTGAACGCATATCGCATTAAATACACGAGGAGGACATATATGTTTCGTTTTCTCTCCAATATGATTTTTATTCTGATTTTATTTTTACTGGTTACGGCGATGCCACTCAGCAAAGACGTTCTCACCATCAACCTCTTTCAGCCCGTTATTGAATCGCCTGCTGAAGAGCCAAATATCGCAACCACATACCATCTTAAATCGCATTTTGATTCAATTGATTATACACCAGACTCAATTGAATTTTCAATAGAAAGTACACCTTATAAGTTTGCCGAACCCCTTCTTGCAGAAATGGAAGTCAAACTTTACGACAGCGATCAACTGATTAACACGTCTAAACTCTCAGACCTTTCTCCGCATATAGAAAATGCTGACGCAAGTTCTGACAAAGTGGCGTTCTCCATGCAGTCCATCATAGACTCACTAAAGCCAAACCAGTATAAAATCGTCATTGATGGCCCTGTGTTTGAAGAAAGTCTCACAGCGATTTTATCAAACGAAAAATTTGACAAAAAAGCACTGACTGCGCTTGAAACAGCAGAAAACGGAAAACTGACCATGTCGCTTTATTATCCAACAGATGATTATAAATTGCTCATCCCGGTGTCGAGAGTTGTGGCTTCCCCTAGCAATCGCTCTAGGGCAACCCTCAAAGAACTGGACAAGGGGCCTTCTTCTGTCCTCGGGCTCCTGCAAGGTGATGCCATCTGGCCTTATGCTTCTAAGCTCGCCATCAAAGGAGGCGACGCTTCGGTGTATATCTACTCGCCTGAGTATTCAGGGTTTGAAGATAAATTCCAAGTTGCAGTGGATGCCATTACACAAACACTAGCATCACTTGACTTCGTAGACAAAGCCAACTTCTATATAGACAACAGCAAATCCAAGCCATTTGGCGGAGTGGATTTAACCAAGACTTACATGCCAAGGCGTGAAAATTTAGCTTATCTCAGTTACAATAAAGGTTCTGACTATATGTTGTTAATCCCTTTAAAACTAGAGGAGCTCTCACCAGAATTCACAGGAACAGAAGAAATCGCCGAGCAGGCTCGCCTTTTATTTAAAGTGCTTCAATCGCCACAAATTGGCGAAGCATACACCTCGTCTCAGGCCTACATCAACAGCACTGTGCCAAAAGACGTCACGTTGGAACAAGTTGGTTATGACGGTGGCACTTTGATTTTAGGCTTTAATCAGGCCTTTTCAAAGGCTTATAATGGGCATAGTGAATATATTCGCCAAATGATGCTCAGCCTTTCTAAATCGTTTAATTCGCTTGCCAGTGTGGAATCGGTTATAATCACCATCAACGGAGAAGTGATCTCAGATTATTATGGGTACAACCTAGCAGAGCCACTGCCAAACCCAGAGTTTATCAACTTGGAACCTTAAAATTAAGGCCTATCTGCTTATAGGATATGATATTTCAAACCTCAGGAACAAATTCACTCAGTTTGCTCTTGGGGTTTTTTTACTTCCTTCAAGCCTCCCTCAAAAGAGATGATAGATTTCACCTGCAAGTTCCCTGAGCCTTTCTATATCTAAAACCTCAAGTCCACGCCCCACAGATCTTTTGACTACCCTCTCTTCTTCAAGTGATAAAAATGCCCTGTGTAGCTGTCTGTACGTGGTTCCAATAAACTCAGAAATTTCAAGCAAAGACTCTTTTAAAACCACTTCGCCTTCTCCAGTTTGTAAATGCCATAGGATATAACTTGCAAGGCGATTTTTAACGGGATTAAGAAGATTAAACGCATAGTTTTCATCTGCATGTCTCAACTTGACGCTAAGTGAATTTACAATAAATTTTAAATAGGGGACGTGATTTTCGGCAAATCGTTTCATCTGCTGAGCCTCCACCCGAAACAGATAGGATGTTTCCAGTGCGGACACTGTACAGGTCACATCTAAGTCCTGCAAAATCTCCACATCTCCTAATGTATCAAACTGGTTGTAAAATTGGATGAGAAGGTTGCGACCGTTTAACTGCCTCTGAAAGACTTTCAATTTCCCTTCGAGGAAAAAATAATAGTAGTCAAGTGGCGTCCCTCCTTCCAAAACGACCTCTCCCGAT
This sequence comes from Firmicutes bacterium UBA6806, assembly GCA_002452745.1. Classification (GTDB taxonomy): domain Bacteria; phylum Bacillota; class Clostridia; order Peptostreptococcales; family Acidaminobacteraceae; genus Fusibacter_A. The sequence continues at coordinate 209,973 of DKFC01000012.1, read as the reverse complement.
TGAAATTCACAGAGTTCCAGCTCTGAAATCATCTCGTCATTTAATATCTTCTCAAGCTCAAACTGCCTGACATATTCTAAAATCCGCTTAGGGTGCTTAATCAGCTTCACCGCTTCCTCCTAAATAAAAAATACAGTACAAAACATGACATATGTCATATTATATCCTTTTTTTGGCCATTATAATAAGAATATAAAGTATGTCGTATAAAAGTTTTAGCAAAACTTTGAGTTATAGAAAGTGAGGTTTATATCCGCATGCCTTATTCATCCGCATATGCCACTGGACTCCTTCTGGCCCTGATGGTGTTTTTCAACAGCCTTCTCGCTTCGGTGACTTCAATTTATGTAGGCAGCTTCTTCTTCAATTTCATAGGTTTTTTGTTTTTTAGTCTCTGTCTTATTCTCGGTGTCAATGTTCCAGCCAGAGGCAAGAAAAGCCCCTATCATTTAATTGTACCGGGCATTTTAGGTGCACTGACTATTGTCCTCAGCAATCTCACCGTTGCAGAAATTGGTGTTGCACTCATGGTGGGGATTAGCCTACTTGGGCAGATGATTACGTCTTTGTTTATTGATGGTTTTGGGTTACTTGGAAAAGAGAAAACCCCCATAACGGTGAAACAACTCATCAGCCTATTTATTATTGCCATAGGCGTCTATTTTCTTCTATAAAATCTGAAAGGAGCAATTACATGATACTCTATTATGCATATGCCCTATTTATAGGGACTTTGGTCATCGTTGCCCCTATGATGAACGGTCAAAATGCACTTGTTTATGGGAGCATCAAGGCCTCTTGGTATAATTATCTTTCCGCCTCACTCTCCGCAGTGTTTTTATGGTTTTTACTGGATGGAAGATTGACTTTCATGGGAAATCTAAATACCATCCCACCCTATTACTTTCTAGGTGGGCTCATTGGATGTATTACCCTCATGCTGTTCAACTATTTCACCGTTAGAATTAGGGCCTTTTATATTGTGATACTGCCCTTCCTAGGACAAATGACCATGGGGTTAATCCTTGATGCTGCACTCTCGGGTATATTTGACCCCAAACGAATTTTGGGAATGTTCATTATTTGCTTGGGACTCTACCTACAAAGCACCCCAAAGCAAAAAAAGAGTATGGACGCTATCGGATATAATAAAACAACGCCTTATCAATCAGAATAAGGCGCTGAATAAAAGTTAAGACTCTATTTTGTAAAATTCGCATGAACCCGTTTGAGCATGTCTCTAATCGGTAAATTATAAGGGCATTTGGGCTCACACGCACCACATTCTATACATGCACTGGCATTGACTGGAATACTGGCATATCGCTCTCTTGCCCACTGCTCTAGGCCATATCTCGTGAGGTATCCTTCGAGGAGAAACTGAGTTGGAATGTCAATTCCTTTAACACATGGAAGGCAGTAGCCACATCTTCTGCAAAAGCGATTGCCCATTGCCTCTTTAAAGTCATCAATTTGCTGATGTTCTTCACTGGTGAGGGACAAGTAGTGATTGCCCACTGTGGCGTTCTTCGTGACGAGCTCTACACTCTCCATGCCCGGTATGATGACATCAATGTTTGGGTTTTCGAGTATAAATCTCAAACTGAGTTCACCATCTTCAATTGCACCACCTGCCATTGGCTTCATGATGATAACACCCAAATCAAGCTCTTTGGCACGTTTAAAAAGGTTTTCACCCTGGCGCTCTACAAGATTATATGGAAACTGAATGGTCTCAAAAGGCATTTCCTCCAGAATTTCCATGAGAAATTCCGCGTTATGCGCTGTTATGCCAATATGACCAATTCTGCCCGAATGTTTAGCTTCCAACATGGCCTTGTAAGCGCCATTTTCACTCATAATCTCTTCATATTGTTCTCTGCTCTTCACCAAATGACACTGGTATAAATCTATATAATCTGTCTGGAGATTTGAAAGACTCGTCTCAATATCTGCCTTCATCTGTTCATAAGTCTTCGCCGGAGACTTTGTCGCCAAGATAAACTGATCTCTCTTGCCACCTGCAAGTGCCTGTCCAATATAGGACTCACTCACCGTGTATCCTCTTGCCGTATCTATGAAATTCATCCCTTCTTCAATCATTTGATCTATAATCCCACTGGCCATTTCTGGGGTTGATCGCTGAATCGGTATGCCGCCAAATCCGATACATCTCACTTTAAGTCCACTCTTACCCAATACTCTTGTATCCATATACCCTCCAAATCCGTCATGTGTTTTTTTTATTATATCAAACCAGATAATTTCTTTCAATTTACATAATGTAAAGCATTCACCAGTCGATTCAAATTTAATCAAAGATGACGCATATAATGGATACTTAGGTTTGGCACTTAACATGACACTTAAAAGGCCATCGAATTTCTCGATGGCCTCTTTCGTCACTATTTTAGTCCGTTTTCAACAACTTTATTCAATTAGAGAACCCTTGCTTTTCCAGCGTAAACAATTCCCTTTGCCGAATCCAGCGTAATGTCCATGCCATCTTTTAAAAGCTCAGTGGCATTGTTTGCACCTACGACACATGGTTTTTTAAGGCTAAGTGCAACAATTGCACCATGTGATGTGTAGCCGCCTTCTTCGACGATGAGTCCAGATGCCTTTTCCATAAATGGAACGATATCCTTGTCAGTAGAAGTTGCGACGATGATGTCGCCTGGTTCAAATTTGTTTTGAAGTTCTTCCACAGTACTTCCCACACACGCTTTGCCTCTAACCAAGTCTTTAACCAAGCCAGTTCCCTTGATGAGTACTTCGCCAACCAAGTGAACTTTCATGAGGTTAGTCGCTCCAGAGATGCCAACTGGAACCCCTGCTGTGATAACCACTAAGTCTCCATCTGTTATAAACTGATGCTCTTTGGCTTTTTGAACCGAAATTTCGAAAATTTTATCAGTGGACGACGCTTCGCCGATTACCAGTGGGAAAACCCCCCAGACAACAGCAAGTCTTCTGCATGCGCCTTCTGTTACAGTACAAGCAATAACAGGTGACTTTGGTCTAAGTCTAGATACGTTTTTAGCAGTGAAGCCAGATGAAGTCGCCGTGATGATTGCAGACGCGTCAAGATCCAGTGCAGTGGAAACCGTTGCATGGCTCACTGCATAAGTGACGCCAGCTTCCTGAGCCAGAGCAAGTCTCTTGGTGAGCATTTCTCTGTAGTTAAGTGAATTTTCAGCAGCCATGGCGATTTTTGCCATTGTCTTAACTGATTCAAGTGGATACTTACCAGCAGCCGTCTCACCTGAGAGCATAACTGCATCTGTTCCGTCAAAGATTGCATTGGCAACATCTGTTGTCTCAGCTCTAGTTGGTCTAGGATTTCGAATCATAGAATCCAGCATTTGTGTTGCAGTGATAACTGGTTTGCCCTCGCGGTTACACATTTCAATCATTTTCTTTTGGACGATTGGAACAAGTTCAGTTGGAATTTCGACCCCAAGGTCTCCCCTTGCAACCATAAGGCCATCTGAAACTTCTAAAATCTCCTCCAGATTGTCAACGCCTTCTTGGTTTTCTATTTTGGAGATAATGTGAATTTCGTGTGAGTGGTTTTCTTCAAGGACTTTTCTGATTTCAAGAACATCAGCAGCTTTTCTAATAAAAGAAGCCGCAATAAAATCTATATCGTTCTCGATACCAAACTTGATATCGTCAATATCCTTTTGAGTGATGGCTGGCAAGTTGATTTTAACGCCAGGAACGTTGACCCCTTTGTTGTTTTTAATATCGCCGCCATTTAAAACTTTAGTCTTGATTTCATTGCCTGCCACTGACAGAACTTCGAGTTCAATCAATCCATCGTCAATTAAAATTCTATCGCCAGCCACAACATCTTGAGGCAGACCTTCATATGAGATTTGACATTTGTTTTGATCGCCAAGATATTCCTCAGTTGTCAGCGCAAATTCTTGTCCTTCAACAAGAGTATACACTGCTTCTTTGAATTTTCCAGTCCTGATTTCAGGGCCTTTTGTATCCAAGAGAATGGCAACTGGGGTTTGAAGTTCTTCACGAACTTCCTTAATCATGTTGATGCGACCTAAATGTTCTTCATGGCTTCCATGAGAAAAATTAAGTCTTGCTACATTTAAGCCGTTTTTGACAAGTTCTTTGAATATTTCTTTTTTCTCGCTGGACGGCCCAATCGTACATACAATTTTGGTCTTTCTTAACATAATATCCTCCTAAAAAACATATAATTTCACTCCACACACACAAGATTACACAGTTTGATATAACATTTTGATTGCAGTCATTAAATTGCCAATATAGTGGCAAGTTCATAGATTTCCTTGTCATAGTCCTTTTTCATGGACAGTGCCTCAGTGATATCTATGTCCACGAGATCATTTCCTTTGATTCCAACTGCTCTGCCACCTTTGCCGCTCTTGAGTATCTCCACCGCAAAAGCGCCAAGTCTAGACCCTAAAATCCTGTCGCTCGGTGTAGGGGTTCCCCCTCTTTGAAGATAGCCAATGATGCTCACTCTGACATCAGAGCCAGTTTTACTCGTAATCTGTTCTGCAACTTCATAGGGCTTTCCGACGCCTTCAGCCAGTAAGATGATGCTGTGCAGTTTGCCTCTTTTCTTGCCTCTAATAATCGTTCTGCACAGTTCGTCAATATCAGTGTCAATTTCTGGGATGATTACTGCCTCTGCGCCTCCTGCAAGGCCCCCATAGAGTGCAATATCACCGCAGTGCCTACCCATTACTTCAATTATATTGACCCTTCCGTGAGATGACGATGTATCACGGATGTTTCCAATGGCATTGACCACCGTTGTCAGGGCTGTATCAAAGCCCAAGGTGTAGTCAGTATATGCCAAATCATTGTCGATGGTTCCCGGAATACCTATTGTCGGAAAGCCGGCATCTGCCAGTCGTTTGGCACCGTTAAATGAACCATCTCCTCCGATAACCACCAATCCGTCTATTTTAAACAGTTTTAGCATTTGAAGTCCCTTTTGGAATCCCTCTTCTGTTTTAAACTCCAGACATCTGGCAGTTCTCAGCATCGTTCCGCCTCTGTGGATGATATCGCCCACAGACGAAACTGTTAAAGGCTCTATATCGCCTTCTAAAAGACCTTGATAGCCCCTGTAAATACCTGCAACCTCAAGTCCGTTATAAATTGCGGTTCTGACCACTGCTCTAATGGCAGCATTCATACCCGGCGAATCACCGCCACTTGTAAGTACGCCTATCTTTTTCATGTCCTTCACTCCTTCTTGAACATTAACTGTTCGAACCCTATTGATGTACAACGTTGTTCTTCCCCACAATTTGTTCAACGTGATCCATGAGATCCTTAGTCACCACAACTTGACCGTTAACCTTTAGTTTTTTCTTGATGGTTGATATATAGTAGATAACTTCCGAAGGAATACCCTCCGGCAGTTGTCTCGCATGGTTTTCGAGAATCCTAGAGACCTCTTTAATTTGAGGGTCATCTGGTTCTTCGAATTTTATGAAGAGCTTGGATACACCACTGCTTCGGCGAACCTTGGCACTCTCCTTCTTTTCCGTCTGAACAGCAGCCTCATCATCCGTTGCTGAAACAGCTCTGATTCGATCTGCAATCAGCTTTGGCGGTTCGTCTTCCTTGATGTTGATTCGACCGCTCACGGCGATGATAGAGTCCTTATAGAGCAGTTTCTCACAAGTCGTATAGACTTTTGGAAACACGATAATCTCTATCTGGTCATACAAATCTTCAACAGTGATAAACGCCATATTCTGATTGTTTTTGGTTATCTTTTCGAGTTTTGAGATGACAATTCCAGCCACCGTTATTGGTGCGCCATCTGCCACAAGGGGTGTTTCTCCCTCTTCAAAAGAAGCAGATAGTTCTGAAAGGTTAAAACTCGAAATTTTCCTAAGTTGATTTTTATATGGATCAAGGGGATGTCCGGTAAGATATATACCCAACATTTCCTTTTCAAATTGCAAAAGTGTTTCAAATCTCAGCTCGGGTATTTCTGGAAGTCTGTTCCCCAGTTCCTCAGAGCTTTCGGAGAGCACATCCATACTAAAGATGGAAAACTGTCCCTCTGCCCCCTTTCGCTTGAGAGCGTGAACGCCATCCACCGTCCTTTCGAAGACGGCTAGGAGCTGAGACCGATATGCGCCAAATGCATCGAAAGCACCCGCTTTTATAAGGCTTTCAACCGCTTTCTTATTGAGTTCTGACGCTTCAATAGACTCGCAAAAGTCCAGAAAATCCTTAAACGGCTTGTTGTTTCTACTCTTGACGATGGCTTCGATAATCCCCCTGCCGACGTTTTTAACGGCATTGAGACCATATCTAATGTTGCCATCCTCCACAGAAAACCCTGCCATGCTTCGATTGACGCATGGCGGCAACAGTTTAATGCCTCTGTCCTTGCAGTCCTGTATATAGAGCGCCAGTTTAGAATGACTTCCCATGACGCTGGTCATAACCGCCGCCATATAAGCCACAGGATAATGTGCTTTTAAATAGGCTGTTTGATAGGCCAAAATGGCATATCCAGCCGCATGAGACTTGTTAAACGCGTATTTGGCAAAGTCAATCATATCATCAAAGATTTCATCGGCTATTGTTTCACTGACGCCATTTCCCACACAGCCAACCAATTCGACGCTTCCATCTTCTGCCACCTTCCCATGCTTGAAGTACTGGCGTTCACGCTGCATGACGTCCATTTTTTTCTTGCTCATGGCACGTCTGACGATATCACTTCGTCCGTAGCTGTAACCGCCAAGTTCCCTTACAATTTGCATGACTTGTTCCTGATACACAAGACAGCCATAGGTGACTTCCAGTATGGGTTTGAGTTTGGGATGCTTAAACGTCACGCCTTCTGGGTTGTTCTTATTCTTTATATACAGTGGGATGGAGTCCATTGGGCCCGGCCGGTACAAAGATATCCCGGCTATGATATCCTCAAGCCCCGACGGTTTTAGCTCGCGCATAAACTTCCTAAATCCAGCGGATTCAAGCTGAAAAACCCCCAGGGTATCGCCCTTTGAAATCATCTCATAGGTGGGACGATCTTCATAGGGAATCTGGTCTATATCAATCTTTAAATTTTCTGTCTCCTCAATTAATTGTAATGCATTTTTGATAACTGTCAATGTCCTCAGTCCCAAAAAATCCATTTTTAACAATCCTAAATCCTCTAGGAGAATCATGTTAAATTGAGTCGTAATGTTGTCATCCTGCATGTACAAGGGCACGTAGTCATCCACTGTGTTCTTTGAGATAACAACCCCTGCGGCATGTGTTGACGCATGCCGTGGAACACCTTGCAAACTGATGGCTGCATCTAGGAGCTGATTGGCCTCTGAGTCCTCATCGTAAATTTTTTTTAACTTAGGATTTACATTGAGTGCCTTTTCAAGCGTCATCCCCAGTTCCATGGGAATTTCCTTGGCGATGCGATCCACATCTTGATACGGAAGGTTCATCACCCTGCCAACATCTCTTACAGCAGCTCTAGCGGCCATAGTTCCAAACGTAATAATCTGTGCCACATGGTCTTTACCGTATTTCCGGATGACGTATTCGATAACTTCTCCCCTTCGATCATCCTCAAAGTCTATATCTATATCCGGCATGGTAACACGCTCAGGATTTAAAAATCTCTCAAAGATCAAGTCGTATTTGATTGGATCTACCTCTGTTATGTCGAGGACATAGGCCACAATGCTGCCGCCGCAACTGCCTCGTCCCGGCCCAACTCGGATGTCGTGATCCTTGGCGTACTTGATGAAGTCCCACACGATTAGAAAATAGTCATTATATCCCATTTGATCGATGATGGAAAGCTCGTACTCAAGTCGTTCCACAAGGTCGTCAGTGGGCTCATACTTCTTGTGAAGGCCTGTAAAACAGAGATCTCGCAAGTAGGCCTTGGCGTCCACTGATTCAAGCGAAAATTCGGGCAGATGTGTTTGAGTGAAATCGAAGTCAAAGGCACATCTCTGTGCAATCTTCGCCGTGTTTTCCAGTGCATCTGGTCTCGAACCGAAGAGTTTCTGCATCTCCTCTGGTGACTTGAGATAAAACTCCTTCGTTGGAAAACGCATGCGCTCTGCATCACTGAGTGTCTTTCCAGTCTGAATACAGAGCAGTATATCGTGAACCCCTTCATCCTCTTTATCGAGGTAGTGAACGTCGTTTGTGGCAACCAGTGGAATCCCCGTCTCTTCATGAAGCCTCACAAGTTGGCGATTGACCATTTTCTGCTCTTTCATCTGATGGTCTTGAAGCTCCAAATAGAAATTCCCCTGACCGAACAGTTGATTCAATCGGAGGGCTATTGCCTTTGCCCCCTCTAAATCACCTTCTAAAATCAGGCGCTGAACGTCACCGCCAAGACAGGCGGAAAGACAGATTAATCCTTCTGTATGTTCAGCCAAGAGATCATAATCAATCCTCGGTTTGTAATAAAATCCCTCGGTAAATCCCGCTGAGACTAATTTTATCAAGTTTTTATAGCCTGTTTCATTTTCTACAAGCAAAACCAAATGCCCTGCATTTTTATCAAGAGTGGGTTCTCTATCAAATCGCCTTCTAGCCGCCGTATAGACTTCACAGCCAATAATCGGTTTGACCCCGTGCTTCTTTGCTGTCTTATAAAATTCCACAACACCAAACATGACCCCATGATCCGTTATGGCCACGGCGTCCATCCCCAATTCCTTCACACGCTGAAACAGACGATCAATTCGAGTAAACCCGTCCAGCAGACTGTATTCGGTGTGAAGGTGCAAATGTACAAATGATGGTGCAGTCATGTGTTACCTCTTTTCTATTGCCCCTCTGCGGGTGCTGTTGTGTTCACTTCCAAAACGTGCTTTGTCCAGAGTGATATCATCATATCCTGATAGTAGTCACTGATCTCAGGGACTCTGCTTATGAGAATCTCATCTTGTTTTAGAGTTGTCGATTTCATCTTTATCTTCTTAATATCCACATAGGCCTCTTGCGGGGCGTAGTTTGGATCATATATGGGAAGTTGTTTCCACTTCCTCGTATCATATTTTGACGCTTGCATCTCAGGTGAGAGCATGGCATTTAACACCAGCATAGCCCCCGATTTATTGGTCGAATTGAATAAAATGCCCATATGTGCCACTGGGCCTGTTGTCCCTTCCGCAAGGGCGAACGTATCAGCCGCCTCAGGATATTCGTATGCTTTCATCTTAGCTGTTGCATAGTCATAATCCAAAGACATTGAGAAGATAAGCACCTCGTCAAAGAGCAGTTGATCCATTTCAGCAATGCTTTTAGGGTAATATTTGCCCTCTTGATACAGCACTGGGCCAACAGCCGCCAGTTTATCCAGTTTTGGCTTCACTAGCTCGTAGAGTTCTTCCTCTGTATAAGCCTTTGAGTAGAGTTTGTCATAGTCCAGTCCCTGTGACAGGTAGCCCACAATAAAACTGCGGCCTTCTGCCGTTGACTGAGGACTTGGGTAGGTGAACTGGCCCTTAAAGCCCTTTGCCAGCTCAAAGAGGGCATCATAGGTCTCAGGCACTTCATAAAAATAATTCTCGTTGAAGATAAACGTCAGCTGTTGCTTGCCAATTGGCACTTCATATCCATTTGTTTTCAGGCCTTCATCATAAAGCACTTCAAAATCACCGGGATTTAAATAAGTCTTATAATTTGGCAGTTTATCCGCAAATGGCCCGTAGAGATAGCCGCTCTCATAGGCCTTTTTGAAGCCTCTGTCCTCTATCAGTATCAAGTCATACTGACCTGACTGGTTTTCAGTTCTCTGATCATTTGCGAGAATTTCAAAGGTCTTTGCCTGTGTTTGCTCCACTAATTTTAGGTCAATCTCGTAAGTCAATTTTAAATAGTCTGCAAATTCCGTTTGAAGCCACTCTCTTCCCGCTTCACTGACACCATCAACGCACAGTGTCACAACAGACTTCTTGCCACTATTCTCCACGAGCTCCCAGTTCTTCACATCTGGGTCATTTCCCTTTAATAAGGTGGAATCCTCTGAACAAGCTGTCAACAATAGAATTGTCAGCAAGCTCACGATTAAGATTATCTGCTTTTTCATAGATGTTCTCCTCTTTTTTCCAAATCTTCTGCTATTTCCATAATCTTTTTTAAACGATGATTGACACCTGAACGTCCCACAGGGGGATTCATCATTTCTGCCAATTCTTTGAGAGAGGCTTCAGGATTGTCCATTCTCAAATAGGCCACATCTTGAAGTTTCTCAGGCAGACTGTCAATCCCCACCGTCGCCTCTATCAGATGTATCTTTCTCATTTGTTCGTAAGCCGCTTCAATGGTCTTGTTGAGATTTGCCGTCTCACAGTTCACCACGCGATTGACATTGTTTCTCATCTGCTTGATAATGCGCACATTTTCATAGTCCAAAAGCGATTGATGCGCACCGATGATGTTTAAAAAGTCCACTATTTTTTCGCTCTCTTTAATATAGACAATGTAGTTCTTTTTCCTCGGCGTGCACTTGGCACTTAGGTCATAATTTTCATTGATAAAAGTTGCCAGCTCCTGAGCGAAGAAATCGTTGTGAGTAATCAGTTCCAAATGATAGCTCTTTTCTGGAGCGCTGAGCGATCCACCGCCTAAATAGATGCCCCTGAGATAGGCCTTCTTGCAACAGGCCTTTTTTAGCAGGGTCTCAGGGACGCCATCGCTTAGTACCATGCTCCCCTCTTCCAGTTTCAAAATCTCAAGGTCAAACAGAATTTCATTGGCAGTTTCAATAAAAATCTCATAAAAGTGATTTTTGTTGAGAATTTTATTTTCCTTCATAATGACTTCTGTATGAATTTTATAGGTCTTTTTGAGCAATATAAAAATGAGTCGTGCCACGGCGGGGTTTTCAGTTGTTATACGCAGGTTCATTTTCTGAAAGCCGCCAAATTCCAGCGCACCACTCACTCTGATAATTCCCGACAGCTCTGCTCTATTACAGCATTTGCCCTCAGTTCTAATTCTTGCAAGTTCATTTTTTGATTTTGATGAAAACGACATTATTCACCTTCTATGGATTCTATGATTTCGAGTGCCTTTACGAGAATATCGCGCTCGTCATCGTACTTTGCAAGCTGCACCACGTTGTTGACATGTATAAATTTTGCATCTATGAACCCCTCTTCCCTCTGTGGATGCGGTGAGGAGCTGAGGGCCTTCATCAGATACCAGACGACGTTTTTTTCTATCACATGGTTGTTAGACCAGTAGTTCTTAAACTTATAAGAGGTTTCTCCAATGGGACTGATGATTTTGGTTTTGATGCCGGCTTCTTCTCTGACCTCTCTCATAGCGGTCTCTTCACTTGTCTCGTCATCTTCTATTTTACCCTTTGGCAGCACCCAATCCCCATTGATTTTCTGGAGCATTAAAACGCTGTTCTTAAGAAAAACGACACCGCCTGCACTAAAGACCTTCTTCATCCAAGCACCTCCTAACACTTCTTTCTCATCCTCTAGTATACCATAAAATATGTCAAAAGAAAAAAGGTAAAGCCCATAAAAAAGGGACTATCGAAAGTCGATAATCCCATTCTTTAATGATCTCTATTCAACAGGCTTTAGCTTCGCCGTAAAATGTCTCAAAACCTTTGGTTCATAATCAAAAGTAAATCCCTTCAGCGTGTGCGCATATTGGGCAACTTTAATCACCGCATCTGCGACATAGTCCATGTGGTCGTTGGTATAAACCCTTCTTGGAATCGTCAAACGCATGAGTTCCAAAGGAGATTCAAGTGGTTCGCCTGTCTCCATATCCCTGCCAAGTAAAAATGAACCAATTTCAACTGGTCGCACGCCACTCTCAACATAAACAGCATTACAAACTGCCTGTGCTGGAAACTCGTGGAAAGGAATTTGAGGACATAATTTTTTACAGTCTACAAACACCGCATGTCCACCTGTAGGATATTGAATTGGCACGCCAGCTTCCATCAATCTGTCACCCAAGTATTTAACTTGATTGATGCGATAGTCCAGATAGCTGAAATCCAATCCCTCTTCAAGACCGACGGCAAGCGCCTCCATATCTCTTCCAGCAAGGCCACCGTAAGTTGGAAAGCCTTCCATTGGAACGACAGTCGATCGGCATGCATTATAAAGATCCTCGTCATCTCTGATGCCAATCAAGCCGCCCATGTTGACAATACCGTCTTTTTTGGCACTCATCATGAATCCGTCAGCGTGGCTGAACATCTCTTGTGATATTTCAAGGATAGATTTATCTTCGTATCCCTTTTCCCTCGTCTTGATAAAATAAGCATTTTCTGCGTATCTCGCAGCATCAATAAATACCTTCAGGCCGTGCTTATGTGCGATTTCACTTGCCGATTTGATATTGGACATAGAAATCGGCTGTCCACCTGAAGAGTTACAAGTGACGGTTATAATCAGGCATGCGATATTGTCGACACCCTTTTCAACGATAAATGAATCCAGTGCTTCCAAATCGAAATCGCCTTTAAAATCATCGTATTTTTCTGTATCAAATGCCTTGGCATCAATTTTGTTAATCGGATTGCCCCCAGCTAATAAAACGTGTCCCATAGTGGTGTCAAAATGCATGTTGTTGAGGACATAGTCTCCCTTTTTCTTGATGACATTTGGCAGAACCACTTGTTCTGCACCGCGCCCTTGATGTGCAGGGATGACATATTTATAGCCTGTGATTTTTTGAACAACAGCTTCTAATTTGTAGAAGGAACGGCTTCCAGCATAGGACTCATCGCCAAGCATAATAGCGGCCCATTGTCTATCACTCATTGCACCTGTTCCACTGTCAGTCAGCAAATCTATATAGATGTCTTCCGCTCTAAGTGCAAACGGATTATATCCCGCTTCCTTAAGTCTTTGTTCTCTGAGTTCTTTCGGGATGATGTTGATTTTTTCCACCATTTTAATTCTAAACGGTTCGGGTACTCTCTTTGCCATAAAAAATCTCCTCCTTATCAATAAATCCTTCAGTAATGGGGCTAATAAGGTGAATTTTTTAAAAGGAATTTTATCCTTTGCAAATCACACTGTCCAATCTTCTGAGTCCTCTGCAAACCACATGGCAACACGGTTTGCAATCTCCTTCATTATATCCTAAAAAAAGGCCTTTTTCCAGATGACAGTGACCAAATATTAAAAATTATTTATAAAGCTTCAACTTTATATGTAAATCGCCACACATAAGTCACTGTCTTTCTAAGCGTCTTCCTGCGTGGCAATCTGGCTGTTTCAACTTTATTTGATTTCATATAGGATGTCCCTATTTTTGTTTAGGCTTGTAAGGTCTTTCGACATTCGCCTGAATTTCCCTTGCAATTTTAAGGGCATCATGCCTTATGTAGCCCTTTTTAATCTCGACAAAATTGCCAATAATTGGAGTCACCGATTTTAAAGATTCCAGTTCACCATCACAATCTTGACAGTAAACGGGAACGGCTTCTTCTCGCTCATAGCGCTTTATGGAATCCTGACTGATTTCACCTTCGTTTACCACCATAAAATCAACATGCTCGAGGTCTGTGTGCTTAAAGAGGAGCTCAAGATGCTGTCCGGCTGTTAGATCGTCTGTCTCTCCGGGTTGCGTCATGATGTTGGCTATATAGAACACTGAGGCCTTGCTTTGATTGACGGCCTCAACGACATCTTTTACCAAGAGATTGGGAATAATACTGGTAAACAGACTACCCGGCCCAAGAACAATGACATCTGCGCTGAGAATTCGCTGTCTAATCACTTCATTGCAAGTCGCATCTGATGGATCAATCCAAATCCGCTTAATCTTTGTACCACGCTTAATCACTTCAAGCGGAATATTGGACTCGCCAGCGACAATCGTTCCGTCTTCCAGTTCAGAATAGAGTATCATGTCGTCTTCTGTAACTGGATAGACCTCTCCAGTTATGGCAAATATATCTGAAATTTTCTTGATAGCGGACTCAAAACTGTCGGAAATCCCCACCATTGCCGCAATCATCAGATTTCCAAAATTCTGCCCCTTCAACCTTCCCTCTGGGAATCTATACTGAAAAAGGTCTTGAAGAATCGGTTCCTTGTTGGCAAGTGCCAAAATACAGTTGCGCACATCTCCCGGTGGCAACATGCCAAGGTCTTCTCTCAAAACCCCTGAACCGCCGCCATCATCTGCAACTGTCACCACTGCTGTAATTTCTGTGGAGATTTCCTTAAGCCCTCTCAGGATAACCGACAGGCCAGTTCCACCGCCTATGGCTACAATATTTAGCATGATTTCCCCTCATTTCATCTCTAATTTGTCGTTCTATTTGGCATCTCTGTGAACGGTCACAACATTGTATCCCAGTTCAATAAAGAATTCTGAAAGCTCATTTGCAAAGGTAACTGACCTATGCTGACCGCCTGTACAGCCAATCGAAATCACAAGTTGACTTCTGCCATCTCTAACAAACATGGGCACAGCGTAGCTTAGAAGGTCTTTAATCCTGGCTAGATAATCCTGACTCTCCTGAAAGCTCATGACATAGCTTCTCACTGGCAACTCATTTCCCGTGAGGCTTCTAAGATCTTCTATATAATAGGGATTTGGCAAAAAACGCACATCAAATACATAATCCGAATCCAGCGGAACGCCTCTTTTAAATCCAAAAGACATCACTGTCAGTGCAATCTGCTGAGAATCATCTTTGATTTCCAGATATCTCGATATTTGACTCTTGAGCTGTGCTTGCGTCAGTACACTTGTGTTGATGACAAAGTCGGAGTCCTCTTTCAGTTTTGATAAAATTTCCTTCTCCTGTTCGATACAAGTTTCAATCCTAGCGGAGGGATCGAGCGGATGACTTCTTCTCGTCTCTTTGAATCGCTTGATTAGGACGTCGTCATTCGCTTCAAAATAAAAGATTCTATAATCGTAATTTTTTTGCGTCAGCAGTTTGAGGTTGTCCTCTAAATCTTTAAAAAATTTGCCGCCTCTGATGTCTATCACAAGTGCAATGTTGTTGATGTCCTCAGAGTTTTGTTCCAAAAGCTCAATAAAATTTGGAATTAGCGAAGGTGGCAGGTTGTCGATGCAATAATAGCCGTAATCCTCAAACACCTTTTTCGCTTGGCTCTTTCCCGCACCTGACTGACCGGAAATAATAATAAAATTCATATGCCCTCCTCACTCACTTTCTGCATTGTAGATGTTTTCCACTGTAAGCCCTGCTTCCACAGCTCTCTTTATGGATTCTGGCACAATCCCAATCTTTTCTATCTTATGGGCGTCACTGCACACGACGAATTTTACCCCATAGGTCTTTGCCACTTTGATTTCGTCAACGGTTAAATGTCCATGTGAATTGTTGATTTCAAGCATGGTTCCAGTCTCAGCCGCAGCTTGGGCCACTCTGTGAATATCTATTGGCCCTTTTGCACCAGGATGGGTAATCATGTGAATCTCATTGCGCTTCATGGCGTTTACCACAGCACTTGTGTTTTGTTCAACTGCCTTTTGATAAAAGTGCTTTGAAAAACGACTCATAAAATTCACCAAGTGAAAGCCAAAGTCCTTTTTTAAGCGACTGCCAAAGTGATATCCAGCATTTACCCAGTCACAGATTTCCCGCATCTCATCGTCTAAATCAATTTCGCCCTCTGTACCCAAAATATTCGATTCTAGTCCAAGTAGAATTTGAATCTGCGGGTACTTGGGCTTTAATAGGTCAATTTCAGCTTTAATCTTCCAGTAGTCCTGTCGTTTAATCCCATAACCGTCGTGTGCTGGCCCGTGATCTGTAATGGCAATTTCCTTTAGCCCCAGTTCACAAGCCCTTTTGATGACATCTTCTATTTCATTCTTGCAGTCTCCACTGTATCTGGAGTGCATGTGATAATCAGCTCTAATTTTCATACGGACCTCGCTTTCATTCGATTTGCTCGGTTTGCCCCTTAAGATGCTCCAAGGGGAGATTCTATATATTATATACCATGTTTGTGTAAAAATCATTCGGCATCACAGATTATTTTTATGAAAAAGTCTCCACAAAGTACAAAGAAGACCTCAGCATTTGCCTCAGTCTTCATCAATTTATGGTCTCGCGTCTTTCACACTTTCAAAGCGAAATTAGCTTCTATTTGCAAAGATAAAAATCAACATGCTGGACAAAATAGAGACTGCCAGCGTCCCTCTAAGTAAAAATCTATTGGTTCTTGCCTTCACCTGTCCAAATTTCTCTATCAGCAAGAAACTCATCATCACAATCCAGTTGAATACGGAAATGCAATCCATCACACTGATGATGTTAAAAAAGTATTTATTGATGATGAATCCCGATGCGACAAATATGATCTCAATGAGCGCAATGCTCAAAAACACCAGCAGAATCACCCGAAATCCCTGCGAATCATAAAATCGTTCTCTGTTCACCTTTATCAACTCCATAATCTGCTCTATAACCAATACTGCTTCTTGACAGTATCCCTTCTTATTTACTATTATGAGTGATATTTCTTATTTGGACATGAGAGTCAACTTAAAAATTCATTAAAAATATAGGTCTTTTAGCCTTTTAATTGTATAACCATCATCGCAACATCATCTGTAAAGTCAAGCCCTTGAGATTTGTGTATCATGTGAAACGCATAGAATATCTCATCTAAAAACTCCGCAGGACTTCTAAACAGCGTTCGATCAAGCTGTTTTGCAATGGAAATAACCCTCTCCCATCCTGTAAAATCCGCAGCTTCTCCAGTGCAGAACAAGCCATCTGTGTAGAGAAATATCATATCGCCCCTCTCCATGGGCATCTCCTCTGTCTCAAACCCTATTTCATCCATCATGCCCACGATAAACCCGTTTTGCATGATGGGATCGAAGGTATTTTCACTTTGATTAAAAATCATAGGATAGGGTTGTCCCGCATTGGCATGATATAACTTGTTGCCATCCAAAACGCCAACAAAAGCTGTGAAGACAAAGTAGTTGTCCCTCCCTGCAAAATCAAAGATTTCAAAGATAGATCGATTCATCTCCTCTAAGATCTCATGTGGCATGATGCCCTCTCTCTCAGCGCTTTTTCTATAGAGAATTTTTACCATAGAAGACGCCATCCCTGCGGCGATCCCATGCCCAGTTACGTCTGCTACCATAAAGTGAATCCTGCCATCATGTTCGAAACAATCAAAAAAATCGCCGCCAATTCCCAGTGATGGATGGTACTTGATGTGCAAGTCAACGCCCTTTAGGCTGCCTGACTTAGGCAACATGATGTTGGCGAAGGTGTTGGCATTTTTTAGCTCTTCCTGAATCAGCCTGTTCAGTTCGATAATCGTCCTATTTTGCTCATAGAGTTGCAGTGCATTTCTCGCCTTCAAAGGCAAGATGATGTTCATGTCATTTGGCGACAGCGGTTTGGTAAAATAATCCACAGCCCCATCCTTAAGGGTGTTCTCAATGGAGTTTATCTCCGTGATGGCACTGTTGACAATGACTGGAATATCGTGGTGAATCTCGTGCGCTTTCAGCGTTCTCAACGTCTCATAACCATCCATGATGGGCATGATTAAATCGAGGATGATGAGATCCACCGTGGTTCTCTCCACAATGTCCAAAACCTCCTGCCCGTTTACAGCCTCTTCGAAAACCACATCGTCCAAACTGCTTGATAATATTTTCTTGACAAGCATCCTATTCATCGTCGCATCATCAGCAATCAATATGCAGTAAGCCACAACCTCACCCCCATACCTTATTCAATCATTTCAAAAAACTGATCGAGTTTCATCAGTTTAAACAGGTTTTTAATATCCTCACTTGCACCAGCCACCATGAACTTCTTTTGCTGCGCCTTTATCTTTTTAAACAAGCCGATGACAAATGTCACCCCAACTGAGTCGATGTTGTCTATGTTTGCAAGGTCCAGTATGAAATCCTTGTATTCTTCACTTCCAGGCATCATTGCCGATAAATCCTCATTGAATTTGGGGATGTTATTTGCGGTGAGGCCTTCTGACAATGTGATTTTTACTGTATCTCCGTATAATTGTTTTTGCATGACTATTCCTCCTTGTCCAAATCAAATGTCACATAAACGGTATTTTCCTGTATTGTGTATGTGAAATCCATTGCCGATATGGTTTCATACCCTCGGTTTCTGGTTTTAATCCCCCTATCTGCTGACTGAGCTTTCATATCAATACCACTGCCTTCGTCTGAAATTTCAAACCTCAGACTGTTGGAATCATATTCCACCAAACAGTACACTTCCTTCTCAACATTGAAGCCATTGCCATGTTCAACAGCATTGTTCAATAGCTCTCTAAGCATGAAATTAATCTTAAAGAGCCGCTGTTTGCTGATGTGCGGACACTTTGTATTCAGTGCGCCCAATATGTCCATCACAGCTAAATCCACAGCGTGGAAACTCGACTCTATGCGATTCTCATATACAATCATCCGCAACTCCTTTCTGCATCTATTGTCTCAACTATCGCAACAAGTTAAAAATCAGCGCTGAAATAGCAGTTGGAATTAAGGCGTATTTGAGTAAGAGCACCCCTGATATGCCTGTATTGAAATGCTTTTTTAAAATGGATTGACCAATCGGGTTCGGCGAGTTTGCAATCACCGTGAGACCGCCACCTGTCAGCGCTCCTGCTACGATAGCGTATTTCAGTTCCGCTGGCAAATCCGTCACCAAAGTACTTAAATACGTAATGGCGGCATTGTCGTTAAACGACGTCAGGAAAATCGACATCAAGTTCAGCCCAACTTCTGGAAGGCTCACTAGAAGTGGTGCAATCCACCACCCTTGAAGAGTCCCGTGTATCAATATGCCGGAAAGGAAGAAGGCGACTAACAAAGCAGGTTTTAAATCCAGACGATTTTGATAAAAGGCAGTCACTTGATAAAATCCCAAGAAAAACAGAAATCCAGATAAGAAGAGAACAGGCTCTTCTGCATTGACCACTGTCCAAATCAAGAAGAAGATATGCACAATCATCACCCATACAGGCACGTGGTCTTCTCTTTGATCCCAGTTGGGGTCCATATACTGAGGTTGCTGCTCTTTGGGAAGCAGTCCGGGAATGGTTCGCTTCATCTCCTCCAGTTTGATGCCGTCAAACTTTTCGTCTATTGCCGTATCAATGTTGTACTGTTTGAGTTCTTCAGGTGTGAGCTTCTCGGAGGCCAGCTCCTTGATATTCTCTCTCAAAATCATGCTGTAGGCATCTAGTTCGTTGGTGTAGGACACCTTTCGATCGACAATTTGAGCCAACTGTTCAAATGAACTTTCCAGCTCCTTCTTACTGATAAATCGCCTTTGAATGTAGCGTTTATATCTATAGTTTTCATAAGCGCCATGCAAATCGGCAAGGTCTTTTTTAAACATCAAAAAATAAAGCCCTGTTGACAGGAAAATTACAATAATTGCCTTCCAGCCAAAAGTCACCATCATAAATTTCATATCCCAATGCCAAACGCCCTGGACCATGAGAATAGGCGGTGAGGCAAAATTGGTGAGAAAGCCACCCACGGATATGTTGACGAATAAGAGTGCTAACGTCACGTATTTTAAACGCTCTGACGGATTTAAATTATAGAATTTCTCCGCCAGTAAAATCGCGCCAATGGTCATAGCCGCTGGCCCTGTGACAAATGCCCCTAAAATTGCAGATGAAATTAAAATTGTGAGCCACCATGCCTCTAGTGTACTTCCAAATAGATTGACAATTCGCCACATGATAATCTCAAAGAGTTTGAGAATCGGTCTACTGGATGCAATGGTCATAATCACAATGACAAAGAGCGGTTCAGTATAACTGAGTCCGTCCACGTAGTCCACAAAAGTTCCCCAATCGTAGTAAAAGGCAATAGCCGCCGCAAGGGCAACCGCCCATATGCCAAACACAACTTCCACCTCGCCCAGTAGATGCATGACGCTGGCCAGTATGGAATAAGAATTCTTGTCTTTGACCCCCTCTTCAATCAGTTTTTCGTACTTCTCCTCCAGCTCATGCGCCTTCTTGTGAAAAATACTAGTCAGCATCATGTGAGTGATGGCACAGAAGAAAATCAGCGTTCCCACTAGATTAAAGGGATCTTGCTGAATCCTGTATTTTATAATCTCCCAATATCCAGTCAGTTCCTTGTCATCATAACTGTCAGGACTTCTTGGAAATTCAACTTTGACGGTTTCCCCTCCTTCGAGGTTCTTTTGTCCGCCAGCATATGCCATCGTTCCAAACACGGCGACTAAAAGGCATATTATAAGAATCGAAACCGCTATTTTGCTCTTCTTTAGTTTCATCGCACACCCATCCTCATCCGCTTGTAAGTTTAATTAAAGGATACCCAGCTGTCTTCATACTCAATCAAATCCATTTACAATATTTTCAACAACGAACCAAAACCGTCGGATTACTTTTCGAGTGTCTTTTATAAAAAAATACCTCCCTATTGTTATAAGGAGGTATTGCTCTAATGTTTATCGCACATCTATCGACACACATCTATCTTTCAGCTATTCTTTTCCAAAAATTCTAACTTCACGCTCCAGTGTCACATCGAAACGGTCGTGAACAATCTTTTGAACGGTGGTGATGAGAGTCATCACTTCACGGCAAGTTGCACCGCCAGTGTTTACAACAAACCCACAGTGCTTTTCAGATACCATGGCATTTCCGTACTTTAAGCCCCTAAGCCCTGCATCTTCAATGAGTTTTCCCGCATAGTAGCCCTCAGGTCTTTTAAAGGTACTCCCAGCACTCGGCAGATCTAGTGGTTGCTTTGTCACCCTCTTCTCAGTGAGGTCATTGGTGATTGAGAGAATTTCTTGATAGTCTCCCTTTGTAAACACAAGAGCCGCTCTGAGGACAATGTAGTTTTCCTCTCGAACGACACTGGTTCGATAGCCAAACGCCATATCCTCGCCACTTATGGTTTTGACCATGCCATCCGGCGTCAGAACTTCCACCCATTTGACCACATCTTTCATCTCGCCACCATAGGCGCCAGCATTCATAAAGATTGCACCACCCAGCGTTCCCGGAATTCCAGATGCAAACTCAAACCCTTGAAGACTCTCTCTGAGAACTCTCTTGGACAGCTTCGAGAGTAAAACCCCCGCTTCTGCAATCACTTGGTTTTCACTGACCGTTACGCCACTCATGGTATCACTTATTTTAATGACTACCCCTTCAACGCCATCATCATCTACCAGGATATTCGATCCATTGCCCATGACGTGATATGGCAGCTCAGACGCTTCGCAGAACTGAATGACCTGTTTGATTTCATCTGCCGTTTTGGGAGTGACAATGGCTGGGGCAGTGCCGCCTATCTTGAAAGAAGTATGCAGGCTCATCGGTTGATCCAACAACACCTGCTCTCTATTTAAAAAACTGTACAATGCTTCAAATTTCATAAACGCTCCAGTTGATCTAACATCTGATAAATCCGTTAGATATTCATAATCTAATGTGAACTCAAACCACTTTGAGTCTGTTCCTAGAACATTCTAACACAAAAAAGAGGCTTCATCAAACTTGTAATTTTACGCGTAGTTTTTCATCTCGCCATGCTTTTCCACGTGGTCAATTTCGACAATTTTATTCTTGCTGTCCAAGAAGACGACACTTGGCTCAAATGTTTTAGCTTCCTCTGAATCCATCATGGCATAGGCGATGATGATGACGATATCTCCTGGCTGAACCAGTCTTGCCGCCGCTCCGTTTAGGCAGAAGACACCACTCCCCCTTTCACCAGCTATGGTATATGTCTCCAGCCTTGCGCCGTTGTTGTTGTTCACAATTTGAACCTTTTCACCCGGCAGGATATTCGCCGCCTCTAAAATATTTTGGTCTATGGTGATGCTGCCCACATAATTGAGGTTTGCCTCAGTGACCACAGCTCTGTGTATCTTGCTCTTAAACATATTTATCAACATGAAAGTTGCCTCCTAAATCATTATTCTCAAATTATCAATCAATCTTGGCTTGCCGATTTTAACCGCCATTGCAATCAGCGTGTCCCCTGACAGCTCTTTTACACTTTCAAGGGTCTGTGCGCTGACAATTTCCACATAGTCGATTTCAGCAGATGGGGCAGATTCAATGATTGCCCTCATCTCGCTTATAATTCTCTCTGCATTTCTCTCTCCATCAAGGATTCTCATTTCGGCATGTTTCAAGGCATTTGATAAAACCAGAGCCTCTTTTCTCTCAGTATCTGATAAATAAGTGTTTCTCGAGCTCAGCGCAAGCCCATCAACTTCTCTTACGATTGGGCATGGGACGATTTCAAGGTCAAAATCGAGTTCTCTGACCATCTTCTCAATAACCGCCACTTGCTGAGCATCCTTTTGTCCGAAGAATGCCTTGTTCGGCGCCACCATATTAAACAACTTCGCCACGACACTTGTAACCCCTTTGAAGTGTTCCGGTCTTGACGCACCACACAACACTTTGGTAATTTCACCCTCACAAGTTACATAAGTGCTGTATCTACCCTTATACATCTCTTCCACACTTGGATGGAATATGATATCCACACTGGCATCTTCACAGCGTCTTGAATCCCTTTCAAAATCTCTTGGGTAGCTTTCGAGGTCTTCATTAGGGCCAAACTGTGTGGGATTTACAAAGATGCTGACCACGACAAAATCCGTCTGCTCTCTTGCCGCGTTCATCAAAGAGACATGTCCCTCATGTAAAAATCCCATTGTGGGCACTAGTCCCACGCTCTTTCCCTCTTTTTTTGCACGTTTGACTTCCTCTCTTAAAGCCTGAACCGTATAAACAATTTTCATGCTGTTCTCCCTCTGAGATAACGGCTCACACCTGTCCTGAGCCCGTCTCTCATCTTCAAATTTATAGTGCTTGCTTTTGCGTGTTTTTTCCTTATCCTAATACAGTTTTTCAAGCACGCTGTCATCTATTTTAAATGTGTGCTCCTTACTTGGAAAAGCACCTGTTTTAACTTCATCACAGTAATTTTTAACCGCATCATTGATGGTATCTTTTAAAACGGCAAATTGCTTTACAAACTTCGGTTTAAAGTCCGAATACATGCCCAGCATGTCTTGAATCACCAGAACTTGTCCATCACAGTCCGCACCAGCACCGATCCCAATAGTGGGAATGCTGATTTGCGCACTGATAATCTCCGCCAGCTTTGCGGGAATACATTCCAGTACGACTGCAAAACAGCCAACTTCTTCAAGCATTTTCGCCTCTTCGATGAGTCTTTGAGCTTGACTTTCAGATTTTCCCTGAACTTTGAAGCCTCCGAGGACATTTACTGATTGCGGTGTGAGTCCCAAATGCCCCATAACTGGAATTTGAGCCTTTATAATTGCCTCCAGTTTGTCCTTTACTTGAAATCCACCTTCCAGTTTTATGGCTTTACAGCCCGTTTCCTTTATCAATCTACCTGCGTTTCTAACCGCTTCTTCAGCACTGATGTGATAGGATAAGAAGGGCATATCCACAACGACCATTGCATTTTTAGCCCCTCTGACCACAGCTTTTCCGTGATGCACCATGTCATCCATTGTCACGGATAGGGTATCAGAATAGCCTAGCATGGTGTTTCCAAGTGAATCCCCCACCAGAAGACAGTCTACACCTGCCTGATCCAGTAAAGTCGCCGTGGCGTAATCATAAGCCGTCAGTACAGTTATTTTTTCCTTTTTTGCTTTCATCTCCAAAAATGTTGCTGTCGATACCATGTTATTCCTCCTTCAAGAGATCGCCGAGCGTCTTTATTTTTCCCGCCTCAAGGCCCTTTCTCTGTGCGATTTTAACCGTCGCACGTCCAAGTGCCCTATACAGCGTCTTCGCCTCGCCGTCTAATTTTTTCAAGTGCGCTTCAACCGTTCTGGAATCACCTCTTGCAATAGGTCCGGTCAACGCCTTTTCCGTTCCAAGCGTTTCGAGATTCGTCAAAGTGCCTTTAATAAGTGGTAATAACGCTTTTAATCCGATTGCTTCATCAATTCCAATTTCGCCAAGTCTCGAGATGCCGAAATCCATCAACGTCACCAAGTAATTGGACGCAATGACGGCTGCCATATGATAATCCACCTTTTGCGCTTCTGTCAGTAAGATGACCTCATTTCCCAGATGATTGAGAAGCGACTTAAAAAGGGCTTTTGCCTCTGCATCGCCTTCTACGCTGAAGATGGTTTTCCCCATTTGCTCAAATGCATCCTCCACAACTGCAAAAGATTGTAGCGGATGTACCGATGCATAGTAGGTCAAATCCCTTCGCGCCATAATAGAGGCGGGCATTGCACCGCTCATATGTGCGATGACTTTGACGTTCCAAGTAGAATCAATTTTCTTCAATGTCTCAGCTACTTCTGCTATTGCCTGATCGGTAACCGTAATAAGGAGTATTTCCGTCTCTTCAACCAGAGCTGACACCGTTTCAAAGGCCTTTCCATTTACCGCCTCAGAAGCTGCAACCGCATGATCATAAGTCCGGCTATAATAGCCTGTGATCTCATGTCCCGACTGCTTTAGATATCGACCAAATGTCTGACCGACTTTTCCGGCGCCAATAAATCCAATTTTCATAGGTCCCTCCATATTAACGGCATTAAAAAAGCTCCTTCTGTCCAAGACAAAAAGAGCTATGTTATCATAACTTTTGCTATTTCCGTCCCTGGCAAAATGCTCTGAGCAGATTTTGTAGTTTTCGAATAAACAATTATTCGATTTTTGAGTCATTGTTTAAAAGCGTATAGTCCTCACGGTACTATCACTGTTTATTATAACACAAAGTCCTCAAAATAGATAAGAATTTATAGTAAATTCACACTTTTCAGTGTTTCATACAAGAATGGCAAAACCTCTTCTCTAGTCATTTGCGCTTCTTTCCTGCCCTCTAATTTTTCAAGGAGCAGTTCACAGGCTCTGACTTGATTCTCTTCAAAGGCCGTTTGAGCATAACCTCTTATGACGCCTGTTAGATATGCCTTCAAGAGCATGGGATTCACTTTATCATCCACATCCCAGTCACTTCTGATTTCGGATAAATACCCTTTTGAGACGGCGTATTTAAAGTGCCAAAAATAAGGATGTGACCGTCTCAGCATAACTTTGGCCTCTTGTATGCGCTCTAAATCCCACGCCTCGTAATCGAAGTCCGATCTAAGCGGAAACCCTTCCAGTTTGGAAAGTGCCACATGGAGATCCTTGGGCGTGGTCATGGTTACCAATTCGCCAAATGTCAACAGGCGATCAGGTTGAAAACTGTTGTTTTGATAAGCCACAATGAAACCAGCGTTGACTAAATCTCTTGCCATTTCAAAATTCTCATGACCTTCCCCATAGTCTTCAAAAGGAGACATCGACACGAGCGCATCAACGCCGATAACGCGGTATCCATTTGATTTCAAGAGCTCGAGTTGCCTCTCAAGCGCATGTGCAATAGGCGTCTGCAAGGACATGTTGAAACCATCTTTTTGGAAGATAATCTGTCCGTTCAAGCTATTGGGATTTTCTGAGAGCGCCTTCTCCATTGGCGTGACCATGAGGTTGACATCCTCCTCATAATTGCCCTTGCTCGGTTTCCACCCACCTCCATCAAAACTGGCTGCCATATACTGATACCCCATGTGGGCATAAGCGTCATAGGCACTGTATCTGCCACGTATGCCGTCTATGTAGTGCGGCGGCCTAGAGAAGGTTGGTGACTTGCCAAAGGTATCATATGCAAAGTTGTGAAACAGGGTCAAGTCCGACAGCACATCCGGTAGGTCTTTAAGTGCTTCCCTCGAATCATAAATCAGTTTCATCGGCCCGAAGATCACATGCCTTCCGCCGTGATTTGCCATCTCATGCCCTCTTGCCAGAATTTTACTGCCAAGTTCAGGCTGGTTGATAATGCCCGCCATATGGTCTCTTTCAAAATCAGGGTAGTGATCGTGAGCCGTGCCCCCCCATTTGGCGGTGTGCAGTTTCCCACGTTTGTCCGGATAATTTTCATGGGTACTCCCAACACAGTCAAAAGTTCCCACAGCCTCATGTCGGTCTAGAGTATCCATCAGTACCTCTGTCAGCCCCTTTTCTTCGGACTTCTCCACAGGTGGGCTGGGTGGCAGGGCACTTGGCCCATCGTCAAAGGTCATGGCACAAACGCGTTCACCTTTTAGGGGATACACACGCTCTATTCGCCTCACTGGTGACAGATATCTCCCCGCTCTTATTTTTTTCTGTCTTTTTACATGTCTGTTTATTTTCCGAAGTATTTCAAATAGTATCATCTGTGCTCCTCATCCGCTGCGTGATACACCATAACTTTTCCCCTGAGAAATTTCGAGGGGACAATATGGGCATAAAGATAAACCAAGCTGCCATAGACAGCCTTAACCAATTGTTTGGGAATTGAACCATACTGTTTTTTTACTGAAAATTTATAAATCTGACTGATGACTTCGTAGATGGGATGTCCCAGATGTCCGTGGGCTTCTGAGTTGTATCGCCAGAGTCTCTGCGGGTCAAATGCCTCTCTCTCACAGTCAAAAGTCACATAGCTTCGCCCAATTTCTCTAGGCAAATGCGCATCGCTGCCTGCCACTATTGGAAGATTCATCTTCTTTGCCAATTCAACAGCTCTTTCATTGGCAGACCAATTTCCCTTTACAAAGCAAGTCCGACCATTGAAAACCTCCACTGCGTCAATTTGTTCCAAAAGCCATTGACTTGGAAGTCTCTTTTTCCATCTGTAAGGATGCGCAAGTATAATGGTTGCCCCCTGCCGTTTGGCCTCGGTTACCACATCTTTGCAGGCATACCACTTGCCAGAGAGACTGAGCACATCTTCAATCGGCGTCTTTAGTCCAATAACGACCAAATGCCCTTCTTCTGTGGAATACTCTCCCGCCCGAATCACCAGAAGCCTTTCGTCAACTGGAATTTCACCATAATGCCTGTCCAAATACTGACTTAGCACATCTCTTCCCTCTATTGTGTTGTGATCCAGTATGACAATTCCATCCAGCCCTCTGAGTTCTGCCTGCTGAATAATCTCATCAAATTTCTGAAAAGAATCTTCCGAATAGGCAGAGTGAACATGAAAATCTATCTTCATCAAACAATTCCTTTCGCTTCTCTATTCTATAATTATGAACTCTTTACTTGTTGAGGGAGTCTTCCACTTGTTGATAAGGCCTTCCTCTTGTTTATGGCGCCTTCTTCTTTCGATTAAATAGGGCTTGCCTAATGTACATAATCCCCGGTTGAACATCATCCAGTGTAAACAACCCGTCTTTGACCCGTGGATCGAGAATATCTATCATAAATCGAATTAAAATCAGTGGATTGTAATGGCCTTTCTTGAAGTAGCCAATAGTCGCCAAAGTATCCTGAACGAGATATTGCATTTTCGTGTGAAGCCGATACCGATTTCTAAACTGTGCGTGTCCAAGATGCTTGGTTTTTAGCTGCATGGCAGATTTATAGTAGGCAAAGGGCATATCGCATCCTGCTATGAGTGAGAGAGGCATGCTCCCCCAAAATCTCGGATTTATCTCCATGAGCCTCAAATCGCCTTTTAAGTCTCCTTTGAACTCCACCATGGCAAACCCTTTCCACTTGAGAGCTGCCAATAGTTTTATGGCATATCCCACCATGCGCTCATCCCAAATACTCTCACATAATGTGCTGGGCCCACCACTCACTGGGTATTCCCTCAAACGCTTATGACAAAATATTTCCACTGGTCGATGACTGCTGTCAAACACCACCGAAACGCCATAGCCTGCTCCTGAAATGTACTCTTGAACCAAGGGCTGCGGCTGGATGCTGTGCATGATTGAATAGTGATTGACAAATTCCTCTGCCTTGTGAACAATCTTATAGCGTTCATGGGCTTTAAGCGGCAGTTTCTCCCCTTCTCTATATTTAATGACCACAGGGTAGGCAATCCTCTGCGACAACATAAAAATTGTCTCATCCTCTTTTAAAAACGTCGTCTTTGGAAAGGGAACTTCCGCCATCTCCGCAATTTTGGACAGCTTATACGTATTGTTTGCTTCATAATAGGTCTCTAAATCCACCAAGTTAAATTCATAATAGGGCAGCAGTTTCACAAAATTCTTAGTGAGAACTGCCATGGACTTACTGCCAGTTACAATGAGAATTGGCTTTTCACCCGTTCTTGAATAAATATCTTTACCAATAGTCATGAGTCCATTGACAAAGAGTTCTTCGTCTACACTTGGGTTTGGCACAATTCGACAGTGGGTCACATACTTTGAATAAAATCCCATTCGCTCAACGGGTTCTGAATCCTCAAACTCCACAGCGGTTATCGGGATTCCCTTCTTACCCAGCGATCGAATCGCTGTCAGTGTCATTCTATATCTAACGTCGGTTATGACGGCTTCTCTCATAGCGCCTCCTCGTTGAAATCATCAAAATTGTATCAAATGTTGGCGCAGCATGTCAATGGCAGAAAAAAAGTCCCAAAGGATTCCTTTGGGACTTTTGCCATTTTACTTTAATCGTGTTCGATATTAAGTTTAGTGCTCTCTTGTTTTTGTTTCGTACATCAGTGAATATTCATAATCCACTTCGTTTTCACAGCCCTTGCACAAACCAAATTTGTTCACTTTCTTTTCATCGCCACATCTTTTACAATAATCTACTTTGAATTGATTTCCCTTTACAACATTCTTCATAATATTCACCTCACTGAAATTATTTTTAAATGCCCACTAGCATTAACGTATGATTGTATACAATTATTCTTCTTGAGATAATTATAGCGAATCTCCAGTGGAATTGCAATATAATTTAAGTGATTTTTTTGTTAAATTTGAAACTTTTTTTATCAAATCATTCATTTTTGAAATTAATCTGTCATTTTTTCAACTTAAGAGCCTCAAATATGACAGTGAAAGTATCATTTCTTTCAAAACCACGTCTCCAAGTTGCCACACCTGGCAAGTTGTAATCGTCCATCATATTCAATCTCTTTAAGAGAGCACTCTCATCTTCAATCCAAATCCTGTATTTGTCTTTTCCCTCAAAGTACTCAGTATAGTACTGACCCGAATCACTGTCGTAAACGGGACTGAGGTTTTTTTCATCTCTGAGTTTGTCATAAGCCGCCAAAGTGATGGCCTGAGAGCCAACTTTCTTATACTTATTCCCAGAGACAGGTGTCTCATGCCAAACCCTCATGTAAAGAGGTATGCCGAGTACGAGTTTGTCTCTTGGAATCTCCTCCAGTGACATGGTTATAGAGTCTTCTGTCCATCCCATCGAGGCCACTGAACCACTAATTGGACTTGATCCCCAGTGTTCATCATAGGCCATAAGCACCATGTAGTCCACTTGCTTTGCAAGGGCTGATCGGTCATAGACTTTTGACCACGTATCACTGCCCTTCGGTCTGGTCACATCCATGCTCAGAGTCAGTCCGTGGCGACTTCCTGCGGATGATAATTCGGTTACAAATGCCGTCAATGCCCGTTGGTCTTTCAAGTAAACATTTTCAAAGTCGATGTTGATGCCATCTAAATCATAAATTGCAGAGTATAGAAGCATCTGTGCCACTGCTTTTTTTGTAAATGCTTCTGAATTTACCAATGACTCAGTCCATTTGGGGTCGAAGTTATTCTTAAAGAGTCCCCAAACTGTCACACCCTGATGTTTGGCAGTCCTCACATAGTTATAATCGGCACTGTTGATGACGATGCCCTCTATGTTGAGATTAAACCACGTCGGTGAAACCACGTGGATGCCCTCATCAAAGGCAGTCTTAGATTTCTTAAAATTATCCTCATACCGGTCGATGACTTCAAATGTCAAGCTGAATGGCTGGGCTACTTTAGATTCAACCGATTTGAATTCAGATTGCTCCACTGTAACGGCACCTAGATCACTGACCTTCCCTCGTTTGATGTACACGATTTTTCCCGTTTCATCCACTGCTTCATAGTAGGAGGTGTCTCGCTCGCTTGCTTCTGATGTCAAAATCCAAAGGTTCTCTTCATTTGCAGATGTGTCGGTCTTAAAGTACTCTGCATTGACCATTTGATACTTGTCTGTTTGCGGTGAAATACGACCTCGCCGAATGCCTTCGTTTGAAAATACAATCAGGTTGTCGCTTTCCGCAAAATAGTGATGGGATACAGGATAGAGCCTTTCAATTAATTCCATATCCAGATAAGCCACTGACTCCCTGTAGAGGAGCGGGATGTTGATATCATTTAAATTTGCTTCAATATATTGAGTTAGCATTTCATCTTCAAAATCATGTCTTATATTGGCTACCTTCACATAAATTCGCTGCCCAGTTCCAGAGAGTGTCACCTCGCTGTCTATTGCAGCTTCGAAGGCACTTAGAGATAAAAAGACTCTTTCATCTTCAACGATAAAGTTCTTCCCCTCCAACCACTGTCCCTGGACAAAAGTTCTATGTTGCCCCTCTTCTGGATTCAGAAGCGTCAAAGATAAGCGCTGGTATTTTTCGTTAATCTGCCATAAGAAGAATACAGATACACTCAATAAGATGATGAGGATAAAGTTCATTGCAACTGATATTTTGGCCTTCATATGCACTCCTTTTTTCTGATGCCAGTTAAAATAGTTGCTTTTATCATATCATCCTTTGATTAAGATTGTATTAAAATAGGCTTTAATATTTAGAATCACAACAGCATAAGCAATTCTGCACCATTCTTGCATCGCCTTTCTGGAATAATCTGCGTACACTTCGACAGGCATTCTAAAAAAGTCGGCGGCAAATGATTATAGTATGGCGTCAGTTTCTCCAAAAATACTTTTGCAAGGGCATAATAGTCACTGCTCTCTCGATAGCCCTTTGGATTAAAAACAGCTTCTGGTGCAGCATATTTTAGCGTGCCAACAATTTCGGTCTCCTCAGATATGCCAGTGAGAAACGCGGCGCTCCCAAAATCTATCAAGTGGGGCTCTAGGCAACTGTCAATAATGATATTATTGGGGCTGATATCCCTGTGCAGAATGTTTTGTTGATGGAGGTATTCAATTTTTCGAACGAGGCTTTTGAAAATCTCAATCCAATTATACGCATCTAGCTTCGTCTCTCCCAAGCAGGTGCCCTCCACTTCTGCCATCTTAATCTCCATTACGCCGTTGACGATTTCATACCCCAGCAAATAAGGGTATCCATTTCCATTTAATGCCTTTAAAATACTCAGTTCTCTGCCTGCTCTTTCCAGAGGTACTGTTTTGACAATGTAGCGCTTCTGCGTTTTTTCATGAATCATTTTACAATCCTTTCGTCTGTTTAGTCTACGCGATTTTCTTCTCTCTCTGTCTGGACATGCCGTTTGCATTTGTCTTGTTGCAATTTTCTGACTGCATTTATCTAGTTCGTCTATTCATCCGATTTGGGAGGATTGCAGTGTTTACAAGCACCAAGTTTTAATTTCTTCGCCTCTTCAAGGTCTATTGCAATTTTGCTCTGGCTTAAATGCTGACATTCTCCCGTGTGGTATTTTTTCCCTGTATTTGTCCTGTAGACAACGGTACTTTCAAATTTGAGACCATCTGCATGAATCACCCCGATATAAGGGTAGACAATTTCTTGGGTTTTGAGGAGGGTGGGTAGCTTAAAGTCATAGGAAAAGTGGAACATCATGGTACCACCACTCTGGAAATCTGACTTCAGCGAGCTCTCCAAACCATTTACTTTGATAAAGGGGCTTAAATTCTCCTCTTTGATTCTCATTCTAAATCTGCTTAGGATCAACTGTTCAAACATTTGTGTCTTTGCCACTTGTACGATGATGTTCTCATCTTCAATAAAGGGAAGTCCCAACAGCTGCATTTCACCAGTTATCTCTAAGGCAATTTCATTGATTTTTTCATTTATTGTCACTGAAACCATGGTGCCTATCAGGTAAAAAATCAATACTAGTGCAATTGAAAAAGAAATTGTAGCTTCAAGCGTAACAGATCCTCTATTATTTTTTGTTTTTTTATCCCGCTTCATTTTTAATACTCCAGATGCCATTTAGTTGTTCTGAAAAAGCTGATCATATCCATTTGTGAATTCCACTTCAAACGGAGAGAGCTCATTTAGAAAGAGATAGTTAAACGTGCGCTTTATGGTAATGTTATGCCCTATAGACATATCTTCAAGACTCATGACTTCCTTGCTATCCTTATCAATCTGAGTAGCCACCAATTCCATATGTCGCAGGATTGTCCGGTCAAGTCCCTGCGCCACCAACAGGAGTCTAAGGTAATCTTGGTAGTACAGTGTCGTGTCCAAATGAGATATTTTTTCGTCTTTATTTTTTTTGCCATTTCCGGTGCTTGGCAGTTCTCTTGGAATCGCCTCTTTTACCTGTTCCAGTACGTTGCCGCTAAAGAGAGTACTGGCACTCAACAGCCATTCATCTTTTGCCTTGATAAGGTGAACCCCTTTTCCAGCTTCTATGAGCTTCATGTCATAAAGCCCTTCTCCGGCTGACCATGCAGTGAGTGATACCCCGTAAGCCACGATGTTCCACGGATATGGAATCGCCGCCGTCAATTCTAGCAGCTCTGTTCGCTTTTCCCCATCCATTAAGATTCCAATGAGGTCAAACCCTGTCCTCATGGCATATATTTCAATCCATACCTCTTGGTAATTCTGTAGATCGCTCTCCCAATGCCCCAGTAGGTATTCAACTTCTCCGTGAATCTTATACTTGATGCCATCTTTTACATTCAGCGGATCGAAATTCCGTACCTTCTGATTAACCAAGCTCTTGGAGACGGTCATTAAATATTCGCAAATCATAACCTTGTCTCTAAGCGGCAACGAGTTTGCCTCCTGAGAAAAAGCACGGTTGTTCTCTTCTGATTCGCTGTATTCATTTTCTGCTTTGATTGGAAGCGTCAAGTTTTCAAAGACAAGTTTTGACACGGCCATTTGTTTTAAGGCTTCACCCAGTTCTTTGAGTCCATCTATAATGGATTGACTCTCCTTATTATCTTTAATCAAATCATAGACCATAGTTTCCATATCTTCATAGTACACATCCAGTTCATCGTCAATGACGTTTCCATCCTCTATCAGTCTCTGAATTTCGTCTTGGCAATAAGTGATACTTTCAATCGGAAGGGGATCCATTTGATACAGGCTTTGAATCACCCTGTAAAGCTGTTGAAGACTCCTGTCATTAATCTCTTTTTGTCTCTGTTTGGCAGAAATCTTGTTCTTGACTTCATTTAGTGAAATATAAATTTTATACAGCTCGTTTGTCTCATCTAAGAATTGCTCGTTAATGCCCTGTAATTGTTCTTGACTCCATGTCCCTGTATATAAATCTCTCACCAATGGATCGTCTCCAATCTTTTGGAGTGCTTCGTATTCACTTTCATTTAAAATATTATATTCTAAATAATAACGGCTTGTTCCACGGTCTATTTGCGTTCTAAAAAGATTGATTTTGTTTTGAAATTCCTCTGAATTCTTGGTTTCAACAATTATTTTCAGCGTCTCATAAGCATCAGTCCTTTCAATTTTTTCTGCAAATTTGTTGTACCGTTGTATTTTGTCATTAATCAGCTTCTGTGCTTTCATTACGCTCTCATTTTGTTCCAGCTGAGACATAATTTCATCTACCAAAATCTCTCCAATAACAGAGGGCGCTGCTTCTCTAACCGCTTTGAGATAGTTAGAGGGGTCAGACAAGAGCTGTTCCGTAATTTCAATTTCAAAACCATCTTCCATTCTATTTTCTTTGAAGACCTCTTGCAGTGTTTCTTCAAGGGTGTCATCCTTGACATATGCCAAAAGTCCATACCGCTCAAATAAAAAGGAATTGTATCTTGAGAGTCTAGCTTCACTGCAAGCAATGCTCAGTTTTAACGCCGCACTCTGTTTCTGTTTCACTTGAATCCGATCGTATATGAAAATGGAGGAAATCAATATGAGCGGAATGACAATCACAAGAAAAATGGTGATGCTGCCTCTGGTACTTTCGTTTTGTTTTGCTTTGTCCTGTTTTTTTTCTGTCCACATCTTTTCCTTCCTTTACTCTAAATTCAAGATACGCTCTATCCCATACTTTCCAAAGAGATAAACTCTTGGATTGTGATGCTCATATTGAATGTGCTTTTCGAAAGTCTCCTCATCTTCCCAACTGTAAAATGGAGTTACTTCCACAATTTCCTTATCGCTGGTAAATACCCTGCTATGAATATTTCTCTTAATGTTGATTGCTGTTGAATCAATTGAAGATTCGCTGTTTACGGTTATCCCATAAAGAGTCTCATAAAACTTGCTGTTAAAGTCTATTTCCAGTACGCCATCATGAACCATTAAAGCCATCAGCATTAGTGAACTCACCAGAATGATAAGTATCAGTGGAAATAAGATTGTCATTTCAGTGGTAAACATAGTTATGCCCTCCAAACGCCCTTTTTAATTGTTATTTTTTACCATGTTATAAGCATAACTGTTTTGTGATGTTTTGTCAATTTATTCCATGTAAATTTATTCCACCATCTCCGTTTAGAGCATAAAAAAACCGCCACTTATTATAAGTGACGGCTTTAACTGCCATAAAGTTTTCAATTTTTGTTGATTTAAATTTCAGCTTTAAAAATTTGAGGATAAAAATGCTCTATCCTACTTCTTTGCTGGTCATTTCTTTGTTGACTTTATTTCTAGCCCTTACTCTGTCTGTTTCATTGAGAATTCTCTTTCTGAGTCTCAACGCATCAGGTGTAATTTCTAAAAGTTCATCTTCCTCAATAAAAGTCAATGCCTCTTCCATGCTAAATACTTTTGGCGGCAACAACTTGATGGCATCATCTGATCCCGATGCTCTTGTATTTGTCAGTTTTTTATTCTTAGTCGGATTGACGGTCATATCCTCTTTTCGAGAGTTGATACCGATAATCATCCCTTCATAAACATCTGTTCCAGCGTCAATCATCATAACGGCTCTCTCAGATAAATTATAAAGTGAATATGCCATTGCTGTTCCACCTTGTTGTGAAATCAAAACACCATTATTTCGCTTAGGAATCTCACCTTTATGCGGTTGAAACTCATAAAATGATCTCAGGAGAATCCCCTCTCCTCTGGTGATGTTGATAAATTCACTTCTGTAACCCAAAAGACCTCTTGTTGGCACTAAGAATTCCACTTTTGTGTAGCCATCATCTGAAGACATCATCTCCATTTGCCCTTTTCTGAGGTTGAGCTGAGAAATGACAGTACCAGAATAGTCATCAGGAACAATGGCGATGACTTTTTCAACTGGTTCGCATAAAATGCCGTCAACAGTCTTCATGAGTACTTGTGGTTTTGAGACGGCTACTTCGTATCCTTCACGTCTCATGTTTTCAAGTAAAATAGATAAGTGAAGCTCTCCACGACCAGAAACTTTAAAGCCGTCTTGAACGCTATCCAATGCATCAACACGAAGGCCAACATTGACTTCTAGTTCCTTATCCAATCTGTTTTTAAGATGTCTGTTTGTGACGAACTTTCCGCTTTTTCCGCAGAACGGTGAATCATTGATTAAGAAGTTCATCGACAGGGTTGGTTCTTCAATTTCAATCATAGGCATTGGGTCAATAAAGTCTGGATGACAGATGGTCTCTCCAATGGAGATATCTTCTATTCCAGACAGGACTACCATGTCCCCAGCGATTGCCTCTTTTACTTCTTTTCTAGCGAGCCCTTCATAGACATAAAGTTTGCCCACTTTACCTCTTTCAGTGCTGCCGTCTCTTTTGGAGATGGCGATGGAATCCCCTTGGTGAATAGTTCCTTGAACGATTCTGCCAATTCCAAGTCTTCCTACGTATTCATCGTAATCCAATGAGGATACTTGCATCTTGAGTGGCACTTCTGCACTCTCAGCATATGGTTCAACATGTGAGATAATGGTCTCAAATAAAGGTGATAAGCTATCGCTTTCATCTTCCATGCTGTGTTTTGCAATTCCCTGTTTTGCAATCCCATAAATAATTGGAAATTCAAGCTGTTCATCTGTTGCGTCGAGTTCGACGAACAGGTCGAATGTCAAGTTGACAACCTCTTCAGCTCTTTGATCTTTCTTGTCAATTTTGTTGATAAACAAAATTGGTCTCAATCCTCTTTCAAGAGATTTCTTGAGGACGAATCTCGTTTGCGGCATAGGCCCTTCGCTTGAATCTACCAGCAGAATAACAGTATCTACAGTCTTCATGATACGTTCAACTTCCGATGAAAAATCAGCATGGCCCGGTGTGTCCACTATATTGATTTTGTAATCATTGTACATGATAGAACAGTTCTTAGAATATATTGTAATACCGCGTTCGCGTTCCAAATCATTGCTGTCCATGACACAATCGGGAATGACCTCGTTGTCTCTGAATACGCCGTTTTGACTTAAAAATGCATCAACCAGTGTTGATTTTCCTGCATCGACGTGGGCAATGACAGCGATGTTTATAATACCCTTTGCATTTGACATATATTTCTCCGTTTCATAAACTTAGCATCTCGCCGCAATGATTCTCTTCCTATTATATGCGGCAAGTATAACACAACCTATATAGTTTATCTCATATTGCCCATAAAATAAATCTATTTTTGTCAATTAACAATAATTTAACATCTTATTTTGCCTTTTTTTTGAATACAGCTTCATTTCACCTTCAAATTGTCCTTCGTTTTTGCGGAATTGCTCTGCAATAGCAATAAAAAAAAGACCCATAAGGTCTTTACAAAACAAAATTTGTAAATTGAATCAGTCCATCTTCGAAAAATCTCCCACGACAATTAACACAACTCCCGCTCCGATGCCGAACACCGTCAGCGCCAAAGCAAGCTGTCCTCCAATTGCAGCTTGCTTTGCCAATATGGAAAGCAAGATTGTCAAAAGTATGAGTTTAATGCCGGTTTTTCTCAAATTCATGTCATGCTCCCTTCAGTTCGTGAAGCCCCTCTGAAATGTATTCTCTAAGCCATGCAATGACTTCAATATTGCTAATTGGCACACCGTCTAACAGCTTCTTTATCTCTTTTGTATTCAGTGTGAACGTCCTGTGATTGATGGTATGTGTGTAAATTAAATCCATGTTGTCACAGGCATTTATAATGGTTACAATGGTCTCCGGCATATTCCCCAGAGGGACTCTATCAATATGGCTGTATTTGAACTCAGCTATGATTTCCGTCCCTGTTCCCAATTGTGATTTGATTTCAAAATAACCGTCGCACGCTTCAGCAGAGCTCTTGAACAGCGGAATTCCAAGTCCAACTTTACGCGTCGTCCTCGTTGTGTAAAAGGGATCAACAACTTTAGCCACTGTCTCAGAATCCATTCCCGTTCCATCATCTTTGATTTTGATAATCAAGCGATCTGCTTCAAGGTCTTCGATGACGACAATTCTAAGGGTCTCTGCCTCTGCCTTTATGGAGTTCTGTGCTATATCCAATATGTGCAATGATAATTCTCTCATGCTAATCCTCTCCACTTAAATATTTCAAAATACTCAGTATGTCCTTGGATGCCACGTCCACGACGTTTTCCCTTTCGGAAATATGCTCTAGATAGTGTGCATCTGAGTTGTAGATTCTCTGATATCCGTCTATCAAGGTTTCATTTACAGGACTTTTCCGATGAATCTCAATGGTTTTGATGCCCAGTTCTTTTGGGATAAATCCGAGATTTGCCAATATGCTGTTTGCACTTTTATTCACATGTGCTGGAACGCAGACGCCTCCGTGCTCTTTGCAAAGCGCAATTAAATGCTCCACACTGATGTCAATGGACATAATCAGCGCATAAGGATACACTTCAACGAGATGATCCTCTTTATCCAGTATGAGTTGATTCCCAAAATGATCCGGTCTGTTGGGAATCTCAAATCGCTTGGCATCCAGTGCCTTTTCAAAGGCTTCCAGTGCTTCAACGCTCTGAAAGTAACAAAGCATATGGACTTCTTCTCTCGTCTGCACTTCCATTCCCGGTATCAACAAAAGGTCAAAATCCTTAGATAGCTCCATAATTGCCCTGACGTTTTTGCCCGTATTATGATCTGTCACGGCAATCACGTCAAGTTCTTTGAGCAAGGACATATTCAAAATGTTGTTCGGCGTCATATCGTCGTCGCCGCAAGGCGATAGACACGAATGAATGTGCAGGTCATAGTAGAGTTTCATTATCTTATTCCGGCTTCATACATAATCTTAAAAATTTCATAAGTTTCAAGTGGTGTGGACAAAATCACAATTTCTTGTTCCTTTGCTTTTTCAATGATTTCATCTTCAACTTTAATTCCCTCTGGTATAATCACACAGGAGAAATCGAGAAGCGACGCCACCGCCAATATGTTGTTGTGTGTTTGAACGGTAATCCAAGCAGTATTATTTTTCCCCTTAGCCATGACCCAGCTCAGTAAATCGCATGAATACACATTTGAAATCGTTCTCTCTAAATCACCCGTGGAAAGCAGTTCAAAAGGATATTTGTCAATCAATTCACAAACTTTCATAAACCTTACCTCACATTCATCTGTTCTTTTTATATAAAACAATGCAGTCCTCTATTGACGCCGTTCCATTTACAATGTCCTCAGCCAGTACTCGACAGCTCGGTGCACCACATGCACCACAGTTGATCCCCGGGAGGGTTTGAGTTATCTCTTCAATTTTAGCCATTTTTTCAAGTGCTTTTTTGAAGTCGTTGTCCAGTTTAAAAATAGGCATTGGTTCAATTTGAAGATCCCATTCGAAATTCTGAGGTGTCAACTCTATATCTATTTGAATCGGATGTTCCATGCCGTATTTTTTTGAGAGCTTGCGGATGCGATTCTTACCAATAAATGTGTTTTCAACGTTTAAAGGTCCTCCTACACAGCCGTTCACACAGGCGTATCCCTCAAAGAAATCCAAAGTGTTGAGTTTTCCAAGTTCCATAGACTCCAGAACTTTGATGACCTCTTCAATGCCGTCAACGGCAATGTAATCCTCAATTTCCATGGAATAACTCTGTCCGCCCACTCGCCCCCAGCCTATCCCCTTGCCAGTTGCGTGCTGTATGGACCTATTGCCCTCAATCTTATCAATAATTTTCATGAGCTTGTAGTAAATTTCTTCTGTGGAAATGGCTTCGTCGATAAACGAGTGATCCAGCCCAATGGGATTTTTGATGCTCGTGACTTTGGCTGGACAGGGCGTTATATAAAATACGCCAATGTCTTCAAAGGCAAACCCTTCTTTCATCAACCGTTTTTTCACAATTCTAGCGGCGATTTCCATTGGCGATTCCAGTTTTATGATATTGTCTATCAGCGCTGGAAATCTAATTTGTATCAACCTTGTGATAACGGGACAATATGTTGAAATCAACGGTTTGTTGACATTGCCTTTGTCCAGCATCTTGTTTTCATAAACGGATAACAGCTCTGCCGCATGCGCTACGTCATACACTTCATCAAAGCCAAGTTGAATCAAACCATTGAAAATCGTATTCATATCGTATTCAAGCGGAAATTGACCATAAAACGAAATTGCCGGGAGGGCAACTGTATATTTATAATTTTTAAGTGCATCAATGCTGCTCACCTGAGCGCCTTTCGCATGATATGGGCAGACTTTTAAACATTCGCCACAGTCAATACACCTTGATTCAATAATCCTCGCCTTCCCATCGACAACTCGAATTGCCTGAGTTGGGCATCTGTCAAGACAATGTGTGCAACCATTGCAATAATCTTTTTCGAGAATAACTGAGTGCCAGTAGTTTCTCATTTATGCCTCCAATTAATAACGCTTCACCTAAATCACACTAATAGTATATGACCATCTTGATATTCGTTCCCTTTCCGACTTCCGATTCGAGGACAAAATCATCACTGACCTTATCCATATTGGGAAGCCCCATCCCAGCTCCGAATCCCATCTCTCTTGCAGTTGTATCTGCCGTTGAATACCCCTGTGTCATGGCCAAATCTATGTTTTCAATTCCCGGCCCACAATCTTCAACGTACAGTTCCACACAATCCGGTTTAATAAATACCTCTATGCCGCCTCCATCTGAGTGAATCACTAAGTTGATTTCAGCTTCATAGGTGGCAATTGCAAGTCGTCTCAAAATATTTGCGTCAATTCCAAGCTGTCGCAAGACCTTTTTAATCTTGCTGGAGGCCTCTCCGGCTCTTGAAAAATCGTTTTTTTCCACACGATAATTAAGTCGCATTGCGACATTTGTCTCGTTTTTTTCGTATTTATCCATAGCCTCACCTTATAGTTTGATGCCGCTTAAACCATTTTGATAAAGAATACCCGAAACATTAAATAGGCTCTGCTTGGTCGTCATGAGGACGATCTGCTTTTCCTCAGCCAATTCGATGACTTCCAGACATGGTCTCTTTCCCCTGACAAATAAAATCGCCTTGAGATCCAGCATCTCTGCTGTTCTGATTACCTGCTGATTTGTCAGCCCAGTTATCAGCAACGTGTCCTCCTCCACATAGGCCAAGACATCGCTCATGAGGTCTGAACCAAATGCGGTTTGGACATCGTAATCAAGTCCGCATGGATGTGCAATCGCCTCAGCGTCAATGAGCTCCATAATGTGCTTTAACTGCATGATTTCCTCCCGTTTTTAAGGACTCTCTAACAACAAACCCTATGGGTTAATTATTTAACAATTGTCACATTCATTATAGCATCTTTGGCCTCTGTGTTCAATTTTAATCGAAGAAATCTGTCCATCAAGTTGTTAAAATCGCCTCCACTTTCAAGTAGATCTCATCGCTTATTGTGTCAATGCTTCTGATGGTATCCTCGCTGACGCATCTTATGAGTTCCCAGTTGTATTTTTCCGCCACATACAGAGCATTTTCATATGCCTCACGTATGTGATTTTTATCCTTCTCGTGAATGTCCTTTTGAGCATCCCCAGTGAATTTGTTCTTTCTTCCATCCATGAGCTTGGTGCTGTACTCTGGTGGCATGTCCATAAAAAAGACCTGCTTGGGTTTGGGAATTCCATAAATTTCATATTCCAAGTTCCAAAGCCAGTCCAAAAAGACGTTTTTCTCATTCTCATCTCTAATTTTGGAAGCCTGATGCACCATGTTTGCAGTGGTGTACCGATCGGCAATGACAATGCCGCCTGATTCATAAAATGCCTTCCACTTTGTCGTATAGCTCGCAAATCTGTCTGCGGCATAAAATGTAGACGCAACATAGGGCGTTATGGCATTGGGGTCTTCTCCAAAAGCACCTGAAAGATACATCTTAACAAGTGATGAAGACTCCGAATCATAATCTGGAAAGCTCACTCTCAGCACGTTGTAACCAGCCTCTTTTAATCGGCTGTAAAGTGCCTTTGACTGAGATTCCTTTCCACTGGCATCGACGCCGTCTATTGCAATCAAAATTCCCTTCATATCTGACTTCCCTTCTAAATTTATGAACACCCCTTTAAACTTCTCAGAGTTCATCTGCGAAAAGGGGGTTCTCTATTATTGTAAACTATTTAGAATGTTTTTTAAACCAAACATTGAAGCATTTAACCATTAATACCGAAATGTTGGATATGAATTTTTCTTTTTTTGACAGAATGCCTTGTTGCCGCCTTTAATTAACGCCCTCTCCACCTTATTGTAAAAGAGCATCACCAGCATGTTATGCCAGTGATGCCCTTGTTTATTCCTGCATATCTCCAAAGAATTCGTCCACAAAATACAAGGCGCAACCAGTTGCCACTGCTGATTTCTTCTTCTTACATGGCACTAAGAATTCCTTTGCATTTTCGCTAAACGGACTCTTTAGGCTAACTTTCTCCTGTAAGGTGCTCAGATATTCTTCCACGTGCACACCCACGTAGCCGCCCAGTATGACCCGACAGCCAAAGAGCATTCGGATGTCATTAATGGCAACTGCCAAATGATCCAGATATACATCCCATATCTTGCCCAGTGTTTCATCTCCTTCTTTGAGACGGGCAAAGAACAAGTCGAGATTGCCGTCGGTATGCGACGACAGCACTTCTGCATTGCAGTAAGAATCGAAACATCCCTTTTGTCCGCAATAGCAAAGTTTGCCATCTGGCACTAGGTTCACATGTCCAATTTCACCGCTGTAGAGTCCATCTCCCATGAAGATACTGTCATTGACCAGCACTGATCCCCCTACACTGTCACATAGACTGATATAAAAGGAGTTGTGAATGTCAGATGACATCCAACTCTCTGAAAATCCAGACGCGTATGAATCGTGGATGAGTTTCGTCGGATAGGGAATGTATTTTGAAATTTCCGCACAGGTCATGCCAGTATTGTCTATCACACGTCCATCCACCACCCGATCTTCCTCATGACTGACAAGACCTGGCATGGCAATTCCCACACCCAGTATTTTATTTGGATCGAGGTTGACACTCTCTATAATTTCTTCAACTGTCTGCCCCAATAATCTCAAGTATGCATCACTTCTCTCGTAGTCTTGACGTTTGTGAACATATTTGACGACGTTTCCACTTAGGTCAACAATAGTGCTGATAATATGGTGTTTGGCAACATCCAACCCTATGGCCACTTTTACATCTGGCACATAAGAATGTGCAATTGGATGGCGTCCCCCTGATTTTTTCACCACCTTCTGCTCTGAGTTAATCAGTCCTTGGTCTGCTAAGAACTCGAGATTCTGAGTCACTGTTGGCAAGCTGAGTTTTAAATCATAAGCAATATCCTTGGTAGTGGCCATGCCCTTATCCCGGATATAGAAGTAAATTCGATTTCGATTGCTGAGTTTTATATCGGTAATATTCATATTTACCCACGTTTGCATCTCCCCTTAAAATAGATGCGTTTTCCTTTCTTCTTTTTGTATTTATCATATATACAATAGCCTTATACAATTGCATATTTCCACTTTTTCAGTCTAAAATAATTATAAAAGTAATTTTCTAAAGTTTCAACAAAATATTTTATAAATCTCTTTTATTTATTGTAAAAGAGTGATTGCTATCTGTTAATACTTATGTATGCCCATATTTTTTAAAAAAAAACAAGTCTTAAGCTATTTTCCTTGAGGAGGCAACAGCCAAAGACTTGTTTTGGGGGTTGATACAAATGAGACAACTATATCAGATTAAGTCTGACAGCGTTTTCATATCAGATTTAAGGTTATTGTACACTGATTTATAAACTGCATAATATTGGCTGTAAATTTTATGATTATCCATGTTTGGCATCACTTTTTCATCGAGAACTTGCCATGTCTTGACCTCTTCAAACGAAAGCAGTCCCGTGCCGATTCCCGCCAGCATGACATCACCCATATTGGCCTCTACGTCCCCTTTTGGACAGACCACTGGATAGCCAGTGACATCGGCAAAAATTTGCTTCCACAATTTGGACTTAGTGACCCCACCTGCGATCATAATGTAATCGCCGAGCGACTCACCAGTGGCTTCCATAGCATTTCTAAGTGAATATGCCACAGCTTCCAAAAACGCTCTGTAGAGATGCGCTTTAGTATGGCTGAGGGATAACCCCACGATTGTTCCCTTTGCGTCTGAATCCCAAATTGGGCTTCTTTCCCCCATGAAGTAAGGCAATACGACAATCCCTTCACTGCCCGGTTTTATCTTTTCTGCCTGCTCATTTAGAACATCATAGGCATTTGGTCCGCCATTTTTTTCGGCTTCCAATTCAAACTCACACAGCGTATTTCTAAACCATTTGACGA
Organism: Firmicutes bacterium UBA6806; assembly: GCA_002452745.1. Classification (GTDB taxonomy): domain Bacteria; phylum Bacillota; class Clostridia; order Peptostreptococcales; family Acidaminobacteraceae; genus Fusibacter_A. The sequence continues at coordinate 166,287 of DKFC01000012.1, read as the reverse complement.
TTGCACCAGAGGTTGCACCACCTGCGAAATAGTAAGAAAGTTCTTTTGGCTTGTAAAGATATGGCCAAATGATGAGCCCCTGTCCCTCAACTGGCTTGTCGGATATGAGTGCCGCACACATGGACGTCCCAATAGCCGCCGCATAAATGCCAGGTTCTAAAACACCCAGACCGATGTTTGCCGCACCACAGTCAATCCCCGCGGCGATTACAGGCATCCCCGCTTGAAGACCCAACTCCAATGCGGCTTCCTCTGTCAAACCACCGACGATATCTGTTGATTCTATAATTCGTTCGGGCATCATTGTTTTTGGAATACCCATTTCATCAAGTAGCTCTTCCGACCAACATCTCTCGTTCATATCAAAGATGCCGCCTATATTCCCTGCTGAAGAGTAATCTATGGCTATTTCGCCTGTAAAATTATAGATGACATAGTTATTGGGCGGCAGGAACATCTTTGTCTTTTTCCAATTCTCCGGTTCATTATTTTTCATCCACAAAATCTTTGTAAACCCATAATAAGGATTTGCGCCATTATGGGTAATTCTCTTTAGTTTTTCTTCACCGATTGTCTCCAGTGCCCATTTGGTCTCTGCCTTTGCCCTTCCATCCATCCAGATCATGCATGGGCGGACGGGTTTCATCTCTTCATCTAACGGGATTCCCGAACCACCGTACAGTCCGCTGATGGCAATGCCCTTTATAGCCTCAGGAGAAATCCCTGATTTTTTCACGACATTGCGTATGGACGTCTTTGTTGCATCGAGCCACACATCTGGCCATTGCTCTGCATAAAGCGGTCTTGGCGTGAGGACATCATATTCCTGCAAGTCCTGCGAGATGACATTTCCACTTAAATCCGTTAAAATTGTCTTAGTTCCCGATGTCCCAATATCTGTCCCAAGTAAATATTTCACACTGAACCTCCTGAAATTTTATCATTTCTCAATCTATCTTTAACAAGATTAACCCCTAGCGGCTTTTTTCTTCTGATAACTGTCAAACCCAACTGCACAGGCAAGGACGATGCCCTTCACCACCATTTGCATGTAGGTAGAGACGTTTAAGAGAACCATTCCATTTGTCAAAATCCCAATAATGAGAACCCCAGCAATGACATTGCTCATTTTTCCATAACCACCTGAAACAGATACGCCCCCCAAGACGACACAGGTGATAACGTCAAATTCATAGCCCAACCCCGCTGTTGGCTGTGCCGAATTCGTTCTGGACAGCATGACGATTCCCGCAAGACCCGCAAATAGACCAGACAGTGCATAGACCAAGTATTTCGTCCTGTTGACGCGAATTCCAGACAGTTTAGAAGCTTCTTCATTTCCGCCCACTGCATAAAAACTTCTTCCGAAATAACTTTTATTCAATATAAACGACCCCAGTGCAAAACAGGCCGCCATAATGATTACCGGTACTGGTACAGGGCCAACATATCCCTGACCTATAATTTTATAGCTTTCATCAAACCCATAAATCGGCGTTCCACCGCATATGAGGTATGACATCCCCGCAAAGACGATTTGAGTTGCAAATGTGGCGATAATCGCAGGAATTCCAATTGTCGAAATCATAAATCCGTTTATGAGTCCCACAATAACTGCCAGCGATACAGCCAGCAGTGAAGCGCTTACCATGCCCATGCCGCTCTTCACCATGAGGTATGCTGCAACGACATTGACCAACGTAATAACCGATCCAACTGAGAGATCAATTCCAGCTATGAGGATGACAAATGTCATGCCCACTGACGCAATCCCGAGCATGGATACTTGCCTTGCAATGGTAAATAGATTATTCGATGATAGAAATCTTGGATTGGCAACTGCGAACCCTATAAACAATATGACGAATACCACCCATATTGCCTTCTCCTTAATAACATTAACTGATGTGCTTTTCATTCATTTCCCTCCTAAACGGATGAAGCCATCCGCATAATTGCGTTTTGATTAAATTCTTCTTTGCTGAGTTCCCCAGTAATTTTCCCCTCAGCCAATACGATGATTCGGTCAGACATCCCCATCAGCTCTTCCATTTCTGAAGAGATTAGCAAAATGGTCTTCCCTTGCTTCAAGAGGTCATTCATCAGCTTATATATTTCGAACTTTGCCCCTACGTCAATGCCGCGTGTGGGTTCATCGAAGATAATCAATTCTGAATTTGCAGCAAGCCATCTTCCAATAATGACTTTTTGTTGATTGCCGCCACTTAGGTTTTTCACCAGCTGATTCAGTGTTGGCGTTTTAATTAACAATTCCCTTTCGTACTTTTGGGCAATGGTCATCTCCTTTTTAGAGTTGATAACCGATGCTCTCGATATCTTTCTATATATTGGCATGTTAATGTTATTTTTAATGGAAATGCCCAGAAGTGCCCCGTGGCGCTTCCTATCCTCTGGAACAAGTGCAATTCCCATATCAATGGCCTCTCTCGGCGTCTTCGGATTGATTTCTTCGCCTTTGAAGACAATGCTTCCTGAAGTCTTTTTAACCGCACCAAACAAAATCTCGGAGAGTTCTGTTCTTCCTGCGCCAATTAGACCACCTAGGCCCAACACTTCACCTTTTCTCAGTTTAAAACTGATATTTTCGTTTCCATTTCCACAGACATCTTTCAATTCAAGCAGAACATCTTCTTGGATACAGTGTTCGCGAGGTGGATAAGTTTCGTTGAGGTCACGTCCCACCATCAGGTGAATCAATTCATCAACATGCGATTCTTTCGTAATCAAAGTTTTAATATATTCGCCATCTCTCAGGACCACAATTCTATCTGAAAGGCGATATATCTCTTCAAGTCTATGGCTGATGTAGATTATGGACACACCCCTTGCCCTCAGCAGTTCACAGACTTTGAACATACTCTCAACTTCGGCACTTGTGAGTGGCGCAGACGGTTCATCCATTATCAGTATCTTTGCATCTTGTTGAATCGCCTTTGCAATTTCAATCATTTGCTGATACCCCACCGTCAAATCTCCCACCAATGCCTTTGGATCAATCTTCACATTTAGCTGTGCGAAAGCCTTCTCAGCTTCACGCTCCATAGCCTTTCTGTCGATCATAATTCCCTTCCTGATTGGATTCCCAAGGAAGAGGTTTTCTGCGGCAGATAATCCCTTAACATTGTTAAATTCCTGATATATAATTGCGATTCCGTTTTCTGCTGCCAATTGAGGCGTCATATGCGAAAACGACTTGCCATTGACGATAATTTTACCCGCTGTCGGTATAACTGCACCTGAACAGGTCTTAATCAACGTTGACTTTCCAGCACCATTTTCACCAATCAGAGCGAGAATCTCGCCTTCTTTGACTTCCAACGATACGTCCTTCAACGCCACAACTCCCGGGTATTCTTTTCGAATATGCTGTAATTGTAATACGTAATTGTCATTCATAGTCTTTCCCACGCTCTTTTTATTTGGAGAGGAGGCGCTTTGAACCATAGATGTCCAAAGCGCCACTGTATTAGTTAACTAGGCTTTTTTTATTTGTAGTCTGCCAAGAAATCTGCTGCATTGTTGATATCAATAACAGTCAATGGTCTTACGAGGTTTTGCTCTGCAAAGGATTCGCCCTTGAGCAATCTTTCATATAAATCCACAACTGCTGCTGCAGTTTTCTTATTTGAACCCTCAAATCCAACAGATGCTCTTGTCGCTTGGTGATTGACAATTGCTTCTAACTGTTGTTGTGTTGCATCTGCCGAAAAGATCCCCATATCTTCCGGTATTTTGCCACCTGTTTCTGTCATGAAGGCTTCATTTGCGCCGATATCGCCACCCGCTCCAATTGAACAGACAATTTTGACATCTGGATATGCTTGGAAAATTGTTTCCATGTTTGTCAACGCTGTTTGTGCATCAAGTGCCGGCTGTTGTGCCACAACTTCGTAGTTGCCTACTGCGATTTCTTCAAGTGCATTTAAAATACCTGTTTCTCTTTCCAATAAAATCGGTGTTTGCGGATAGTTCATAATTGCCACTTGTGCTTTGTTGTCAGCTGAATAGTGGTCATTGATAAAGCTAGCCGCTTCCTTGCCAATTGTGTATCCCAATTCAGTGTTGTCAAGAATCCAGTTGAGATCTGTGTTTTCCATGGCATCATCCCAGCACATAACTTTGATACCAGCTTCTCTGGCTTTTGCCAAGTAGCTTTCAATTGCATTTGGATCCGATGGATGAACCATAATCAAGTCAACTTCGTTTGTGATAAAGTTTTCAATTTGTTGTATTTGTGTTGCTGAGTTGTCGTTACAAGCCAACACCGTGTAATCCCAGCCCTTTTCTTTCATCAGAGCTTCAACTTCACCGAAGACTCCAGCCCAGTAGCTGTTTTCAAGAGATTGAATTGTAATCCCAACTTTGTAAGGTTTTGTTGCTGCACTCTCACCACCATTATCCCCGGCATTAGTTGCTGTTGCCTCTGATTGTTTTGCTCCACACCCCGTTAAAGCGGAAATCACCAACACAGCAACCAGCATTAATGCCATAAACTTTTTACTCATTATTTACCTCCATTTAAAATAATAGATTATATAAACAGCTGCTGTTTACACAGCAACGCCATTTAACAAGATTACTGTACTATACAATAGTAAAACAACCGTCAATAATTAAGTCACTGCCTGAAGTATATGTTGAAGCATCTGAAAGAAGATAGATTACTGCACCCGCTAATTCTTCCGGTGTTCCCATTCTTCCATATGGAATCGACTCGATCCATGCCTTTTGGTACTCAGGATTGGTTTTTTCGGTAAGTGCTGTTCTGATATACCCTGGACTGATACAATTGACTCTAATGCCATAATCCACCCACTCCACTGCAAGTGATTTTGTAAGGTGAACGACTCCCGCTTTAGAGGCATTGTATGAAGCCTGTCTTTGAGGAATATTGACAATAGTCGCTGACATAGACGCCGTATTGACAATATTGCCCTTCTTATTATGATCCACCAGATATTTGCCAAAGGCATGTGCAACATGATAGACACCATTCAAGTTGACATCAATAACCTTATACCAGTCTGTTGGCACGCACTCCAAAGCTGGTTTGTGCAGACAAATTCCTGCGTTATTGAATAAAAGGTCTAAAGTTCCCATTTTTTCTGCTGCTTGTTCAATGCATTTCTTGACGCTTTCAGGGTCTGTTACATCGCATTTGAACGCCGCAGCTCGAACGCCATGTTCTTCACTGATTTTCTGTGCAACTTCACTGGCATCTGCCAAGTCGAATATGACGATATCCGCTCCTGCATCTGCAATATAACCAGCCACCACTTCGCCGATTCCTTGATATCCCCCTGTTACAATACACACTTTACCCTTGAGTGAAAAAATATCATGTTTCATGTGTTCTTTCTCCTTAAATTAGATTCTAGTAACCCTCTTCAAAATAACAAAAAATTATTTTGAAACCAATTTTATAAATGCATTTGATAAAACTTGTTTATGTAATTTCGATTATAATACACTCCCAGTTGGTTGTCAATATATGTAATGATAAATAAAAAAAAAGCATCCGTTCAGTTTACCAAACGGATGCCTTTTTATAAAATAGTTACCTTATTTTTTGATTGGATATTGTTCTCTTTGATAGTAATGAGTATGAAGTAATTCATGTGCCTTGTGGCTATTTGGTTTTCCTAAATACTCATCATACAACTTTTTAATCTCAGGGTTTTTGTGAGATTTTCTAACAGCTTGTTTTGTATCTTCTAAGTAGAGTGCTTTACCTCTCTCTACTCTGATATCGAGGACATTTCTGATGTTAGAAGGAACGATTGGCTGTCCGCCACCGTTTACACAGCCGCCTGGGCAAGCCATGATTTCGATGAAGTGATAGTCAGCTTCGCCGCTTCTGATCTTATCAAGGATAATGCCTGCATTTGTAGTATTGTGAGCAACTGCAATTTTAATGTCTTTACCAGCGACATTTACAGTGGCTTCCTTGATGCCTTCGATACCTCTTACAGCTGTATATTCGATGTTTTCAAGGTCTTGGCCTGTCAATACGTCAGCAACAGTTCTAAGAGCCGCTTCCATAACACCACCTGTTACGCCGAAGATTGCTCCAGCACCAGAGTAATCTCCCATGAATGGATCGAAAGTACCGTCTTCAAGTCTATCAAACTCAAGTCTAGCTTCTTTAATCATTCTTGCAAGTTCTCTAGTTGTAATAGAGATATCCACGTCTTTTAAGCCATTTACTGAAAGTTCAGGTCTTTCAATTTCAGTCTTTTTAGAAGTACAAGGCATTACAGATACAACGACGATATCTTTAGGATCTATGCCAGCTTTTTCTGCATAGTAGCTCTTAGCCAAAGCACCAAACATGTTTTGTGGTGATTTACAAGATGATAAGTGATCTAATAAATCAGGGTAGTTGAATTCGATATATCTAACCCAACCAGGTGAACAAGACGTAATCATAGGCAGTTTTCCGCCGTTTTGGAGTCTTCCGAGAAGTTCAGTTCCCTCTTCCATGATGGTAACGTCTGCTGCCCAGTTTGTATCGAAGACTTTAGCAAAGCCTAATCTTCTAAGCGCTGTAGCAAGTTTACCAGTTACATTTGTTCCGATTGGATAGCCAAATTCTTCGCCAAGTGCCGCTCTAACCGCTGGAGCAGATTGAACAACCACGTGTTTTGATTTGTCTTCAAGTACAGACCAAACTTTGTCTATAGCAGATTTTTCGCTCAATGCGCCTACTGGACAAACAACCATACATTGACCACAGTAGATACATGGTGCATCGTTCATGCTCATTTCAAATGCTGGCCCTACAGTTGTTTCAAATCCTCTGTTGAGGAAGTCAAGGATACCAATACCTTGAACGTTTTTACATGCACTTACGCAACGTCCACAAAGGATACATTTGCTTGAATCTCTTACAATTGAGAAAGATGCGTCATCAAACTTTCCTTCTCTCTTAACGCCTTCAAATCTGATATCTCTAATTCCGAGTTCTTCTGAAACGGATTGTAATTCGCAATTTTTGCTTCTTACACAAGTTGTACATTCTCTGTTGTGGTTAGCAAGTAACAACTCAACAGTGTTTTTTCTTGCATTTCTAACTCTGCTTGTGTTTGTGTTAACGACCATACCATCTCTTACAGGGAGCACACATGAAGCCTGAAGTGCTCTCGCGCCTTCAACTTCAACAACACAAACTCTACACGCACCAACTTCGTTGATGTCTTTTAAGAAGCACAGTGTTGGGATGTCAATACCCACACTTCTTGCAGCTTCTAATACGGTCAAATTGCTTGGCACTTCATATTGTGCGCCATTTATCATTAAAGATACGTTACTCACGATTCGTACACCTCTTTCTTAAAATCTGGTTAAACGACATAAGCCAAATTATTGCTTAACAATAACTTTCTTAGGACATTTAGGGATACAAGCACCACATTTGATACATTTACTTTGATCAATAACATGAACGCCTTTAACTTCACCAGTGATTGCATCAACTGGACAAACGCGTTTACATGCTGTACATCCGATACAGCCTTCTCCGATAACGACTTGAAGTAAGTCTTGGCACATGCCAGCTGGACATTTTTTGTCTACAACATGCGCAATATATTCGTCTTTGAAGTATTTCATAGTAGATAATACAGGGTTTGGTGCTGTTTGACCCAGACCGCAAAGTGCAGAGTCTTTGATTGAGTATGCTAATTCTTCTAATCTATCTAAATCTTCCAAAGTTCCACTGCCTGATGTAATCTTATCTAAGATTTCAAGCATTCTCTTAGTACCTTCACGACATGGTACGCATTTTCCACAAGATTCATCTACTGTAAAGTCGAGGAAGAATCTAGCGAAGTCAACCATACAGTTGTCGCTGTCAACGACGATCATCCCGCCTGAACCCATCATTGATCCAAGAGCAGTTAGTGTATCGAAGTCAATTGGTGTATCCAAATGGTCAGCAGTGATACAGCCGCCTGATGGACCGCCTGTTTGAACCGCTTTAAACTCTTTTCCGTTTGGAATCCCACCGCCAATTTCAAAGATAACTTCTCTAAGAGTTGTACCCATTGGAATTTCAACAAGACCAGTGTTGTTGATCTTTCCACCAAGAGCAAATACTTTTGTACCTGGTGATTTTTCAGTTCCCATAGAAGTAAACCAATCAGCACCGTTTAAGATAATTTGTGCTATAGAAGCATACGTTTCTACGTTGTTGATGAGCGTTGGTTTTCCAAAGATACCTTTTTGTGCTGGGAATGGTGGTTTTGGTCTAGGCATTCCTCTTTCGCCTTCGATTGAAGCGATAAGAGCTGTTTCCTCACCACATACAAATGCACCAGCTCCAAGTCTAATTTCAAGATCAAAATTGAATCCAGTTCCGAAAATGTCTTGTCCTAACAAGCCCAGTTCTTTTGCTTGAGCAATTGCAATACCTAAGCGCTTAACAGCGATTGGATATTCCGCTCTGATATATACATAACCTTTTTCCGCACCAATAGCGTAAGCAGCAATTGCCATTGCCTCGATAACTGCATGTGGATCACCTTCAAGAACAGATCTGTCCATGAATGCACCTGGGTCTCCCTCATCAGCATTACATGCAACATATTTGATGTCGCCAGCAGCCTTTTGAGTGAATTCCCATTTAAGTCCAGTAGGGAACCCTCCGCCCCCACGGCCACGAAGACCTGATTTTTTGATTTCATCAATAACTTGATCAGGTGTCATTTCAGTTAATGCTTTTCCAAGCGCCTTGTATCCGTCAAAAGCGATATATTCTTCAATTACTTCAGGATTGATAACACCACAGTTTCTGAGGACAACCCTTTTTTGTTTTTTATAGAAAGTTACATCATTGATTGATGTAGCGATATCTGTCACAGGAGCAACTTTATCTACGAAAAGTAAATCTTTAACGATTCTACCTTTAAGAAGATGTTCGTCAACGATTCTCTCAACATCTTTTTCTTCCACTCTTGAGTAGAATGATCCTTCTGGATACACGATACAGATTGGACCAGCTTCACAAAGACCGAAACAGCCAGTTCTCACAACTTTAACTTCTTTATCTAATCCTTTTGCCTGTAATTGCTTGTTGAACATTTCTTCAATAGATAAAGAACCTGAAGATGTACATCCCGTTCCACCACAAACAAGCACGTGTGCTCTATAAAAATCCATTTAATTACCTCCTCAAAAACTACTCTGCAGCGCCAATTGTATATTCAGTAACGATGCTTCCGTTAACGATGTGTTCTGCAATAATTCTTCTTGCTTTTTCCTCGGTCAGTTCAACATAAGTCACTTTTTCTTCGCCTTCTTTATAAACTTCAATCATCGGCTCTAATCTACAGACGCCAATACAGCCAGTTTGAGTGATTTCAACATCTTTAAGGCCTCTTTTTTGAGCTTCATCCATTAAAGCTGCAAGGACTGGTCTAGCGCCAGCTGAGATGCCGCAAGTCGCCATACCAACAACAATTCTCGTTCCTTTGCGCTCAGTTCTCAAATCAACTTTTTTAAGAGCTTCTTCTCTGATTTTTGCGAGTTCAGCTAAAGATTTCATTCGTTCCCCTCCTAATGTCTAACCTTGATATTTAGCAACAATGCCCGGAATATCTTCAACAACAAGTCTTCCGTAAACATCTTCATTTACTGTTAACACAGGTGCAAGTCCACAAGCGCCGATACATCTTGTCGCTTCCAATGAAAACTTACCGTCTGCTGATGTTTTCCCAACTGTAACACCAGTTAATTCGGATACTTTTTCGATAATTTTTTGAGCGCCTCTTACGTAGCAAGCAGTTCCCAAACAAACACCGATTAAGAACTCGCCTTTTGGCTCTAAAGTGAATTGTGAATAAAACGTAACAACTCCATAAATTTCAGCTAAAGGTACATTTAATTTTTCAGAAATCTTCTTTTGCACTTCCATAGGAATCGCACCGAAAATATGCTGCGCTTCGTGCAATACAGGCATTAAAGGACCTTGCATGTCTTTGTGCTCTTCGATTACTCTATCAAGCTTTGCAAAATTTTCTTCTGTTAAGTACTTATTGGCCATCAATAGTTCCTCCTTATACTTCGTACATTCGACCGAGCTCGAACATAACCCGAACTGTCCAATCCCTAGCATTTTACTAGGTTTAAAGCTGTTTGTTAATTTCTTAACCTATATTCGAATAGATTATAACATAGAATGATTATAATGTATACACAAAAATCCCCTTTCGCTTTTTATAAATTTTCGTAACAAATAAGACATGAAATTCGTTGAAATTCAGGTGTTTTTCACTCAAATGCCATTAACATTATATGTTTTAAATAGTTCAATATGTTATTTGTTGAAAAAATTTTTTTATGTTTTACATCCAACTTTTGGGTATATATAATTATCTTCGCTTTTTATTGGATTCATTTTGCGCCCACATTGTTAAAGAATAAATAATTTTTTATAGTTTTTCGGCAATTTTTTCCATCTGACTACAAACGTCAATCGAGGCCTCAATTGAGGCGTCAATTTAAAAAGTCTGCCTTCTTACGTATGTCTGAATACGCTGCAAAGGCAGACTTTCTCATTTACTTGCCCTTGATATGTCACGACAAGCTCACAATTTCATCTTTTTCTCAAATTTGCATCCTTATTTTAGAAAATCCACTGCCACTTGGCAAAGTGTCATGACACCGTCTTTTAAAATTTTCTCATCGAATGCATAATAAGGGCTGTGCGGTGGATTTACTTTCGCCTCTGACTCTCCATAACCAAGCCAAAGATAGACCGATGGACGTTCAAGTGCAAAATAGGCAAAGTCCTCTCCGCCTGAAGCAGGTCTCTCAACACTCTTAAACGCATCTTCACCCAAGATTGACGCCACAGTTGCCTTCATATCAGCCACCATTTCATCATCATTGACGAGTGCTGGATAACCATTTCCAAACATCAGCTTAGCCTCGCCACCATAGCCCGTGGCAACGGCAGTGGCAATCTTCTCCAAATGTGACTTTAGAACGTCTCTAGTCTCTTGACTGAACGACCTCAAAGTGCCTTTCAAACTGGCTGTCTGAGGGATCGTATTATACCTTGTACCTGCACTTAGCTGCCCAACAGTAATCACTGCGGCATCAAAAGGGTCAATGTTTCTAGCCACCACGGACTGCAAACTCACCACGATCTGTGATGCGATCAGAATTGGATCGACACATTTATGTGGTAGTGACGCATGACCGCCAACACCCGAGATTGAAATTTCAAACGGATCAGAGGCTGCCATAATTGGGCCATACTTCGTTCCCACTTCACCCTTTTTCAGTTCTGGCCAAATGTGCATGCCAACTACAGCGTCCACTCTAGGCGCATCATCAAGAACGCCTTCCTCTATCATGTACTTGGCACCGCCTCCGCTGACGGCATCCTCTTCTGCCGGTTGAAAGATTAACTTTACTTGACCCTTCATCATGTGTTTTAATTTAGAGAGAACCATTGCACATCCCACGCCCATGGCCATATGACCATCGTGACCGCAAGCGTGCATGAGACCATCGTGTTTTGACTTGAATGGACAGTCTGCAAGCTCGTCCATTTCTAAAGCATCCATGTCAAAACGGAGTGCAATGGTTTTTCCAACTTCTCGTCCTCTAATCACGACTGCGAATCCCGTTTTAAAATACGTCGGCCCAATTTCCACATCCAACTCCGACAAATACCTCATTAGAATATCGCGTGTCAAATACTCTGAACCGCTCTTTTCAGGATGCTGATGCAGCTCTCGCCTCAACTTGATAATTTCGCCTTCGATTTCTGAGGCTCGCCTTTTGATTTCTTCTGTCATTTCTCCTACTCTCTTTCAAACCCACGTCATTTTAAGTTTCGATCCTATAAGAATATTGATCCCCCTGGTCCAAGCGGCAAGTTAAGGAGATGCCACAATGCCAATTGTAAAAGCCACGCCAAACTAAACGTCAGTGTATACGGCATCATAATTGCCATAACTGTTCCAATTTGTGCTTTTTCCTTATCGTATTTGGCGATAAAGCCAAGTAAAATCGGGAAGTATGGAAACAGAGGCGTCAACGCATTTGTCATGGAATCGCCAATCCTATATGCCAATTGAGCATATTCAGGCGCATATCCTAGGAGCATGAACAGCGGAACAAATACCGGCGATAACAGTGCCCACTTTGCACCGCCACTGCCAATAAACAAATTTACAAACGAGCTGATAATGACGATTCCAATAATCATAGGGAGTCCTGTTAGATTCATGGAAATCAACATTGAAGATAAGTTCACAGCCAATATAAGCCCTAAATTAGTCCAGTTAAAAAATTGAACAAATTGCGCAATAATGAACACCAAGACAATATACCCAGACATTTCTTCAATCGCCTTTGTCATGTACTTCGGAATATCAGATTCTCTTTTAATTGTCCCTGCGGCGATACCATAGAATATACTTAAACCGATAAACCACAGCAATAGAAACGGAACGATGGATGATAGAAACGGCGATGGCACTAAAGTTCCCCCTGGGCCTCTAAAAATGGAGTCCGATGGAAAGAGCACTGCCACAATTACAGCAAAGAAAGCCAGTGTAAAAATTCCCGCCAATCGAAGTCCCTTTTTTTCCTCTTTTGTCAACTCGAAGGACTCGGTTTCGATAATTTGCCCCTCTGGCGGTGTGTATGGCCCAACTTGTGGAATGACAAACTTCTTTGTCACCCATGCGCCTAAAACCGCCATTAGAAAAGTACTTACCACCATAAAATAATAATTGGCGGCGGGTGAAACCTCTGTTTCAGCTATAATTCCATTTGCCGCTTCCTGCGTAATGCCTGCTAAAAGGGCATCTGTTCCAGCGATTAGGATATTGGCTGTAAACCCTGCACAAGTGGCAGCATAACCCGCAGCAATCCCAACGATGGGATTCCTCTTTGTGCTGTAAAAAAGAGCTCCGGCTAGTGGCGGTATGATGATAATAGCTGCATCTGATGCAATATTACCGACAATCCCCATAAACATAACTGCGAATAAGAGAATTTTTTCTGGTGCACCAAGCATAAACCGCCTCATAAATGCTGACATGAAACCCACTTTTTCAGCAAGACCAATTCCAAGTGTCATGGTCAAAACCAGCCCTAGCGGTGCAAATCCTGTAAAGTTCTTAATCAAATTCTTGAACATCCAGAGAACGCCATCTCCAGACATCAAATTCTGTGCGAAGACTGTCTCTCCAGTTGTTGGATGTACCACACTGATGCCAGCACTCGCAGTTACCCATGATGTCAACATAATGATGACAATCAGTAGAACAAACAGTGTAAATGGATGTGGCAATTTATTGCCGCCTCTTTCCACAACGTCTAAAAACCTCATAAACAAACTCTTTTTTGACTTCATTACTTCCCCTCCTTAAAATATCTATCTCAAATTTCAGCCGTTTAAATCCATCACCACCTCTGTAAACAGCTTCAATCCAAGTACCAATACCCCTTCGTCAAAATCAAAAGCCTCATTGTGATGCCCCGCGGCAATTTCCGAGCCCATAATCATGTATACCGCCTTGCCGCCTCTTTCACGTACCCTCTCCATAAAAACAGTAGCATCCTCGCTGCCTCCAAGTTTAAATTCAGGATAGATTATCAAATCAGCCTCACACTTTGAGGCAATTTGATGGATTCTATCTGCCAATTCACCATCTGAATAAGAAGTTACAGCCTCACCAACTTTCTCTATTGACACTTCCACGCCGTACGCCGAGGCCGTTCCCCTTATAATCTCCTCTGCACGCTTTACGATGTAGCCGTTGACCTCTGTGGTCTCTCCCCTTGCTTCTATTTGCATCTTGGCATAATCCGCAATGATGTTTCGACCCGTTCCCGCTCTCAGTGTTCCAACATTTAATCGACCTAGCCCGGCGCTGTGCTGTGTAATGGTATGAAGTTGTACCGTAGCCGCTGCCGCGGCTAATAATGCATTGGTTCCCTCTTCTGGTTTTGCCCCTGCATGTGACGCCTTGCCTCTCATGACAACATCCATTTTAGTCGTTGCCAGAAACTGCGTCGTATTCGCAGTAAATCCCCCTTTTGGAACACCAAAACCTATATGTCCTGCTATAAAATAATCCGCTTCGTCAACAACACCTGATTCCACAATAGCCTTAGCGCCTCTGACCCCTTCCTCTGCTGGCTGAAAAACCAGTTTGACAATCCCCTTTAAACAAGACTTGCGCTGCATAAGCGTTTCAGCCACTGCCAGTCCAATTGCTGTATGACCATCGTGTCCACAGGCATGCATTGCCAGTGGGTTCTTTGAGGCAAATCCCTCTCGATAGGGTTTATGAGAACCCAGTTGTCTTTCAGAGATGTCATTGGCATCTATGTCAAATCTCAAAACTGTCGTTGGCCCTTCTCTTCCAGTATCTAAAATTCCCAAAGCACCTGTATACCCATCCATCTTACCGAGTATTGATTTCGCCACACCATTCGCCTCTGCCCTTTCAATTGCCTCAGAGACGATTTTATCAGATGGTCTCCCCATGACAAAATCCAAATTTACGATTTCACTGCCAAGTTTAACTTCATATCCCAGTTCTTTGAGTCTCTCAGCCACCAAAGCAGTGGTTTGAAACTCAAGCCATCCGCTCTCTGCATTTTGATGTATCTTTCTCCTTGTTTCTATCAGAAAAGTGTTAAAAACTTCATATGATCTCTTCGAATCGCTAAGGGTTTCATCTTCTGATTTCACAACTTTATTTAAACATGGTTTTATAGTCTCCATCCCGCTCTCCTTTACGGTCTATTTAAGGAAATGTCCTATTTAAATCATATTCATTTTTTATCCCACTGTCAATTCTTTTTTCTCCATCGACTTAAGCACAATAAAAAAACACCCATTTCTGAGTGTTTAATCCGTCAACCTATTTTGTACATCTGCTTATAGATTCAGTTGATAAATAATTCTTGGACGCCCCTTTGAACCTGCATTTTCTTCTCCGATGGCAACTGCATAATCCTTTTCGCTTAGCAGTGTCAGGATTCGCCTTGCACTTCTTTCTGTCATATTGAGGTAAAAGGCCAACTCTTTGGAGGTCATCTTATTACCCTGTTTTGAAATTATAGATTGTATCTTTTGTACATTTTTAACACTTAGTCCAGTTTGACTTGCCACTTTGTCATTGGCTTTGTTGTCCGTTTGATAAGAATAGCTCAAACTTTCATCATGTCCAAGCGGTCCTGTGATATTCTTAAGGCGATCTACTGCAAAGACACAGCCACTTCCAACTTCTTTGGCATGTTTAACCCCTATTTTTGCATGCAGTTCTGCTTCATATGCAGTTTTGCCGTATCCAATCCCCATACTGACTGATATTCCCAATTGACGGTTAACCGTCTCGAGAAACCGTTCACGCTCTCTGGCATTTTCACGATCTTCCAGTGCACCGCCTGTTGTAAAGAGCATGAACTTGTCAGTTCCCAGATTAAAAACAGAACCCTCCACCACTTTTGCATAATCCAACAACAATTCATTGAGTTTGAGTTTCAGCTTTTGAATTTCATACTCCGACGTAGAAGCCTTCACATGCTTTTTGAAATCGTCTATGTCTAATATGGCAACAGCAATTTGATTGGCTTTCAAAATCATGTTGTTTCCCTCATAGATGGCCGTCTCAATAACCTGCCGAATTAAGGACTTGGTCAAATTGACCCTAAACACAGGGAGTCCCCTCTCCTTCAAGATATCATAGGTCTTTAAAAGACATGTTACTGCCACATGACTGGGGTTTTTATCAAAAAGTGTTTTGTGAAATGCCGCCAAAACCTCGTAATCAATATCACCGTCGTATTCATAGACATTTATTTTCTCATCTTCTATGCCCAATTCCCTATAGATTTCTCTGATCTCCTGTTCGTTGATGGTATCAAAACTCACATCTTCAAGGGACAATCCAGCCGCCTTTATCTCCCACAAGGTACGGTAAATACAGCTTCCATTATGAGGAACATACACCATTGGCTTTTCCACAGACAGTTGACTGCTCACGATATTATAGGGAACTCGCCCTGACAGCAAAATCGCATCAAACTCCGAAAGATGATTTCTCACCAAGCCCAAGGTGTCTTCTTTTCTATCATAAGTATAGGAGGTAAAAACTGCCTTCTCCGCATATTCTCGGCTCACGTCGAGAATTGCTTCTATGGAATCCGCCGCTCCTATTAGTCCAATTTGTAACATGCATACCTCTTTCCTCGTCTCCTCCTCATTTGCCAATCTAATTCCATAGATGTACCGAGGAGAAAAACACCTTCATTTACGACTTTATTTCAGAGACATTTCCTACTTCACCTTGCTTTTTAGCTAAATCACTTGATGGGTGAAAATAGCGATATATATTCGCTGCAACCGATGCACTGATGCCTTCCACTGCTTCAAGTTCCTGCTCTGTTGCTTGTTTAATGTTTTCAATTGAGCCGTATTTTTTCATGAGGATAATTTTTCGCTTTTCTCCGATTCCCTCTATCTCATCCAGTAGTGAAGCCGTCATTTCCTTTGATCTCAGCGATTTATGGTATTCAATTGCAAAGCGATGGACTTCCTCCTGAATTTCATAAATCAATCGAAATGCATGATTTTTTTCCTTAAGGCCTCTCAGCTCACCATCAAAATACAGGTCATCCGTCTTATGATAATCGTCTTTCACCATGCCCACGCATGGAATATCAATTTTTAGGGCATTTAAAACCTCTTGGACGGCGTTTACATGCCCTTTTCCGCCGTCAATTAAAAGCACATCTGGGAAGTGGACAAACTTACCCTCTCCAATGCCCTTTTCCACTGCAAACTGTTGTTCTTCAAGTCCTCTTCTGAATCGCCTGTAGAGCACTTCCTGCATTGAGCCATAATCGTTTGCCCCCTCAATTGTCTTAATTCGATAACGTCTGTAGTCGCTTCGCTTCTTTTTACCATCTTCAAACACAACCATACTACCAACTGAATAGACACCAGAAATATTGGAGATATCATAGGCTTCAAGCCTTTGAAGACGCATATTTTGAGGGAGACCAAGCAAATCTTTGAGCTCGTTTTCGGCGGACTCTCTAAAGCGTATTTCCCTTTCGATCTTCTCTTGAAACTTAATGATATATTCTTTCGCATTTTTGCTGACAAGGTCAATCAGTTTTTTCTTTTCACCCTTTTGAGGGATGCCAATTTCAACTTTTGAACCAAGTAGCTTTGTCAGCCACTCAGAGTAGAGCTCTTTCATCTCGATTTCATCTGACAGATAAATCTCCTTTGGGATCATCAAAGCCCCTGAATAGTATTGCGTAATAAAAGAAGTCAATATATCAGAGGCGCTCATGCCAAGGGCATTTGCTATATTATGAGATTCTCTGCCTTCTATTTTGCCTCCTCTAACTTGGAAGAGCATGACGCAAGTGCGCTCTTCATAGCTATAAAAAGAGATAAAGTCTTGATTCTTATCATTTGCCTGTATGGCTTTTTGCTTTTCATTTAGGGTATTGAGTGCCGCTACTTTATCTCGATACTCTGCCGCAAGCTCGAAATTTAGAGATTCCGCTGCCTTCAGCATTTTGCCGTTTAGCTCGTTTACAAGCCATGTCCTGTCACCATTTAAAAACTGGATGACCTGATTGACGTAAACTCTGTAATCTTCCTTTGAAATGGCGTGGTTACACGCTCCTGCGCATCTGCCTATATGGAAGTTCAAGCACGGCCTGTCAATTTTGCTTGTGATTTTCTTACTGCACTCTCTGAGTGGGAAGATGGTCTGAATCACATCCAGCGTCTTTTTCACCTGATCTGAGCTCATATAAGGCCCAAAGTGTTTTCCCTTTCCACTCATATTTCGAGTCATCATAACCCTTGGAAAATCTTCTTCCACAGTGACCACAATAAAAGGATACATCTTGTCGTCTTTGAGTAAGATGTTAAACCGCGGCAGGTGTTTTTTTATGAGATTTGCCTCTAAAATCAAGGCCTCTACTTCACTATCGGTTATAAAGTACTCAAATTCAGCAATATTGATGACCATTGTCTGCACTTTAGGCTGATGGGAATTAAACCCCCTAAAGTATGAACTCACTCTATTTTTTAAGTTTTTTGACTTGCCTACATATATAATGGTTCCCTCTTTATCCTTCATGAGATAAACTCCTGGATTATGAGGGAGTTTTTTGAGCTGTTCTTTAATATGCTCCTTTACCACAAATCCTTCTGACATCTAACGTCCTCTCACTGTCTTTTCCTATGACATCGTTCTTTCTATGACATAATAATAAAACTTCATATTTATATTATAGCTGATTTTATTCCAAAGTATTTCGAGATTCTTCAATTTTTAGTATAATTAAAGTCAATTGAGTTTTAAATTGAAATAAAATCATAGGAGCTGTTATGAATAATACCACTAGATCACTGATTTTCTTCTCAGGCCTCTTTATCATCATATTCTATTATTTTTCAATTATACCACTGTTGCCAATGGCCTTCACAAACGAATATCTCTACACAAACTATTTGACGTTTTCCGTTATTGGCCTATTTCCAATCGTTCAAATGGGCATGAGAAAGTTCGTTCTCAAAAAATACAAACTGGGAGATGAATCCCTTTTTCACCTGCCTGTACACGATGCAAAACAAATTCATCGAATTACGTTTTATGCCATAGCATTTTTGATTATTATGCTGCCCATCACTGGGAACAAATTTAATTTTGGCGCATTAAAGCCAGTTCACTATCTGATTTTCGTCGGATGGATTGCCTTTTCTGAACTGCTTATCTTTGTCACTTATAAGACCACCAGAGCCTACTTTGGAAAATCTTACATCCTCATATCTGGGATTGACTTCAGACCCGATTTTCCACTCGGTTCAATGCTCTATTCGCATTCAGGGGTGTACTTTTATGAAGATTTTAAATACTATTATACAGAGGGCAACACCATCTATTTGATTCTAGAAAACGAAAAGGGTCGAATTGCCGTAAAGGCCAATGAAAAAATTATCTCCAACGTGTCTTCTTATTTAAATGCACAAAAGATAAAAATGATTAAACCCTACTAATTTAATCACTCTGACAAATAGTTCTGACAATAAGGTTTGTAATTTTAAAAGCGATATGCCACTTAAAGGTGCATATCGCTTTTTATATTAAATAATCTAAAGCTAAACAGCTAAATCCCTTCAGAGCATTTTTTTTAGAAACTGTCCTGTGTAAGACCCTTTGTGTTTGGCCACCTGCTCTGGTGTTCCCGTTACCACAATTGTACCTCCATTGTCACCGCCATCTGGGCCGAGGTCTATAATGTGGTCAGCAGATTTAATCACATCAAGGTTGTGCTCAATGACCACAATCGTGTTCCCCGCATCCACTAATTTTTGCAGAACCTCTATCAAGTTGTGTACATCCGCAGTGTGAAGTCCAGTGGTTGGTTCGTCTAAAATATACAGTGTCTTCCCAGTACTGATTTTACTGAGTTCTGTTGCCAGTTTAATCCGCTGTGCCTCCCCACCTGACAATTGTGTCGAAGGCTGCCCCAACCTGATATAATCAAGTCCAACGTCGTGAAGCGTTTTCAGCTTTCTCTTAATTCTTGGGATATTTGAAAAGTAATCCAAAGATTCTTCCACTGTCATATTCAATACATCTGAAATGCTCTTTCCCTTGTACTTGACTTCAAGAGTCTCACGATTGTATCGCTTGCCCTTGCAGACATCGCACTGAACATAGACGTCTGGCAGAAAGTGCATCTCTATCTTGATAATGCCATCACCTTTACAGTTTTCACAGCGTCCGCCCGCCACATTAAAACTGAACCGACCCTTTTGATACCCTCTCATTTTGGCTTCTGGAACTTGTGCAAAAATATCTCTTATATGATCAAAAACACCCGTATAGGTTGCTGGATTTGATCTCGGAGTCCTTCCAATTGGTGACTGATCAATGTCTATGACCTTATCTATGTGTTCAAGTCCCAATAAGTCATCGTGCTTTCCAGCTTTAATTCTACTCTTATTCAGCTTAATTGCGCATGATTTATAGAGAATCTCATTAATCAGCGTACTCTTACCTGATCCTGATACCCCTGTGATGGCACAGAACACTCCCAGCGGGATTTCCACATCTACATTCTTGAGGTTGTTTTCAATTGCCCTTTTGATTTTGATGCTATTTCCATTGGATTCTCTTCTCTTTGCAGGCACTTCGATTTTCTTTTTACCCGATAGATACTGTCCCGTAATGGAATCGTCAGATGCAAGAATCTCGTCTATAGTTCCCTCTGCGATGATCTCTCCGCCATGTTCACCTGCACCTGGCCCTAGGTCTAAGATGTAATCCGCCTCCATAATGGTCTCTTCGTCATGTTCAACCACCAAGAGTGTATTACCCAAGTCCGTTAGATTTCTAAGTGTTTTGAGCAGTTTTTGATTGTCCTTTTGATGGAGTCCGATACTTGGTTCATCAAGTATATACAAAACGCCCACCAAGCCGGAACCAATTTGGGTTGCCAGTCGAATTCGCTGTGATTCACCACCTGACAGCGTACCTGCCGCCCTGTCTAGTGAGAGGTATTCCAGTCCCACGTTTTTGAGGAACATCAATCTTGCATTGATTTCTTTTAGAATTTGGTCTGCAATCTGAGCACTTGTCACATCTAGTTTCAATGTTTCAAAGAAGTAAATCGCATCTTTCACAGAGAGCTCGGTAACTTCTATGATATTTTTACCGCCAATGGTCACTGCGAGCACTTCATCTTTAAGGCGCTTTCCATGACAGCTTTCACATGCAATCATGCTCATAAATTCGTCTATTTTCTGGCGAATATACTCTGAACTCGTGGCAGCATAGCGTCTTTCATAGTTGTTCACAAGCCCCTCGAAGGGACGGTTGAACTCAGAATAACCAACGTATTTGCTATCGTATTCAAATTTTACTTTTCGGTTTCCCGTGCCGTAAAAAATCTCCTGTTTGACCTTCTGCGGCAAATCCTTAAAGGGAATATCCTTAGAGGCCCCATGTTCTTCCAACAAAGCATGAATCATGTTCACATAGAACGTTCCCTCAGCACTATTGGCAATTGGAAGCAGTGCCCCTTCGCTGACAGATAGTTTTACATCTGGCACTAGGAGTTCTGGGTCTACTTTTTTAGTAAATCCCAAGCCGTTACAGTCAGGACACGCGCCATAGGGTGCATTGAACGAGAACATTCTAGGTTCCATTTCGGCAATTCCCTGACCATGTTCCGGGCAGGCAAACTGAGTGTTGAAAACCAAGTCATCCCCTTCCAGGCAATTTATGATAATCAAACCATCAGACAGTTTCAAAACCGTCTCAAGTGAATCCGTCAGCCTCTGTTGGATACCCTCTTTAATGACGAGTCTATCGACTACGACTTCAATGGTGTTCTTTTTGTTTTTCTCCAGTGTGATTTCCTCGGCGAGGTCTAACACTTCACCGTTGATTCTCGCTCTGACATAGCCTTCTTTTCTGAGTTGCTCCAGAACTTTTACATGTTGACCTTTCTTGCCTACAATGACAGGTGCCAACACTTGAATCTTAGTCCCCTCTGCCAGTTGAAGCACCTTGTCAACAATCTGATCCACAGACTGAGGCGCAATCTCAACGCCGCAAACCGGACAGTGCGGGACACCAATTCTCGCATATAAGAGCCTTAGATAATCGTATATTTCCGTAACCGTTCCCACCGTAGATCTGGGGTTTCTGCTAGTGGTCTTCTGATCAATGGAGATTGCAGGGCTGAGCCCCTCTATATACTCCACGTTTGGCTTTTCCATCTGTCCTAAAAACTGTCTCGCATAGGACGACAAACTCTCCACATAACGTCTTTGTCCTTCTGCATAAATTGTGTCAAATGCCAGTGATGATTTTCCCGATCCACTGAGTCCAGTGATGACCACCAATTGGTCTCTGGGAATTGATACATCGACATTTTTTAAATTGTGCTCCTTTGCACCTTTTACATATATACTATTTTTACTCATGTTACTTCCTCAATTTCGTCTCTTTTATCTCGATAATCATATCTCTGAGTTCAGCAGCGCGTTCAAACTGCAAATGCCTTGATGCTTCCATCATTTCCTTTTCCAAAGTCTCAACATATTCAGCGAGTTCCCTCTTGTTCATCTTTTGAATTTTTTGAACTTCATATGCTTCCACTTCTTCTGCGGCAACCGTTGCTTCAATCACATCTCGGATGCCCTTGATGATACTGGTAGGCGTAATGCCGTGTTCCTCATTGTACTCTGCCTGAATGCCCCTTCTTCTATTGGTTTCTCCAATTGCCAGATTCATGGAACGAGTCATTTGATCCGCATACATAATAACCTTGCCATTGATGTTTCTGGCGGCACGACCAATGGTCTGAACCAATGAGGTTTCAGACCTCAGAAAACCCTCTTTGTCGGCATCCAATATCGCCACCAATGAAACTTCGGGAATATCAAGCCCCTCCCTGAGAAGATTGATACCCACCAACACATCAAATACGCCTTTTCTGAGGTCGTGTATGATGGACATGCGCTCGATGGTCTTAATATCCGAGTGAAGGTAGCGTACTTTCACTTCCATCTTTTTAAAATAATCAGTCAAATCCTCTGCCATTTTTT
The DNA here is from genome assembly GCA_002452745.1 of Firmicutes bacterium UBA6806. GTDB lineage: Bacteria > Bacillota > Clostridia > Peptostreptococcales > Acidaminobacteraceae > Fusibacter_A. The sequence continues at coordinate 143,642 of DKFC01000012.1, read as the reverse complement.
TGGTGAGCGTAGTTACCAGTACCCGCTCATTGTTGCTGCTTCGCTTGACAATTTCAGCGTAGAGGTCGTCAATCTGTCCCTTTATTGGACGTATTTCTACCTCTGGGTCAATAAGCCCGGTTGGTCTGATAATTTGCTCCACTGGTACAGGACAATGCTCCTGTTCATAAGGACCTGGTGTTGCACTGACAAACATGATCTGATTGACAAGGGATTCGAACTCTTCAAAATTCAACGGCCTGTTGTCCATTGCCGACGGCAGCCTAAATCCGTAATCCACCAGCGATTGCTTTCTCGTTCTATCACCGCCAAACATAGCTCTGACCTGCGGCAAGGTCACATGGGACTCATCCACGACAATTAAATAGTCGTCTGGAAAGTAATCCAGCAACGTGTACGGTCTACTTCCCGGCGGCCTTCCTGACAGAACTCTGGAGTAATTCTCAATGCCCTGACAGAAACCGACTTCTCTGAGCATCTCAATGTCGTACTTGGTGCGCTGTTCAATTCTCTGTGCCTCTATTAGTTTGTTGTTGTCCTTGAAAAACTTAACCGTCTCTTCCATTTCCCTCTCGATGTTGACAATTGCCTCTTCAAGTTTGTCCTTTGGGGTGACATAGTGAGATGCCGGGTAGACTGTCAAGTGATTTCGATAGCCCAAAATCTCCCCTGTCAGCGAATTGACCTCTGCAATCCTGTCGATTTCGTCGCCGAAGAGTTCAATTCGATAAGCTCGCTCGAATTCATAAGAGGGCATCACTTCTATGACATCGCCTCTGACCCTAAAAGTATTCCGCGTAAAGTTCAAATCATTTCGAGTATACTGAATATCTATCAGCCTCTTCAAAATGTCATTTCTAGACTTGGTCATTCCCGGGCGAATGGACAGGGTCATGGAAGAGTAGTCTATCGGGTCACCCAGTCCATAAATGCAGGAAACAGATGCCACGATGATGACATCTTTTCGCTCAAAGAGCGCTGACGTTGCAGAGTGGCGCAACTTGTCAATCTCCTCATTGATTGAAGCATCTTTTTCTATATAGGTATCCGAATAGGCAACATAGGCCTCTGGTTGGTAGTAGTCGTAGTAACTCACGAAAAATTCAACAGCATTGTCGGGGAAAAATTCCTTGAACTCAGATGCCAACTGCGCTGCCAACGTCTTATTGTGTGCTATGACCAAGGTTGGTTTTTGCACTTTTTCTATGACATTTGCAACGGTAAAAGTCTTTCCAGACCCAGTGACTCCTAAGAGCGTGCTATACTTTTCGTTCTTCTCAATGGATTCAACCAGCTTTTTTATCGCTTCTGGCTGGTCTCCTGTGGGCTTGTAATCCGATACAATTTTAAATTGATTCATAGCCACCTCCAAACATTTGTTCGTATTTCAATTATATATTTTTTGACAATCAGCGTCAAGACGCAAATAGCCGAATACCGTTCGCCTTCTATTGGAAGTGCGCTCAGTACTCGGCTATCTTCACTCTACCACATGTGCAGCAGAATCATGGTTATTATAATCAGAAGCAGCAGTAAAATTGGGACAATCATCAGCGGCTTGTCCTTGAGAGTTGATTTGCCAACTTGACCGATTTCAGCCTTGTTGACAGATTCCCGCTCATGTAAAACGGCAGTCACATCCTCAGAGTCCATGAGTTTTTGAAGCCTTCCGCTTTGATTTTTTATGGCCTCACCAGCCTCTTTATACTTTGATATGTCCATCTGCACACCTCCTTTATCCTATTTACTGATTCATTTTCTCTTTTAGGATTTCAATGGCCTTTTGAAGTTGATTGTCATCCTCTTCAGTTGGTGTTTCCATGTTCAAATACGCTTCTGAAAGGGGAACCACCACATCTGGTTCAATACCAATCTTGTGGATGTTGTTGCCATTCGGTGTAAAATACTGAGACGTCGTGAGTTTGAAGCCCGTTTCATTTGCAAACGGCTTGACCACTTGAACAACTCCCTTTCCATAAGTTTTTTCACCTACTATTATAGCGGCTTGGTTGTCTTTAAGCGCACCTGTCAGAATCTCAGAAGCACTTGCCGAACCACCATCCACAAGCACCACCAGTTGAACATCGTATTTCTTGGAATCCGACTTAAATTCTTCATTGTCGCCATTGCGGCTTTCCGTATAGACGATCATGGACTTGCCAAGAAGGCTATCTGCTATCTTGACACATTGATCCAAATAGCCACCTGGGTTGTGACGCAAGTCTATGACAACGCCTTTAGCACCGTCTTTAACCAGTTCATTCATGTGCTTTTTAAACTCATCTGCTGAATTCTCGTCGAACATGGAAAGTCTCAAATAGCCCATGTTGTCACTCAGCATCTTTGATTTGACCACTTTCACATCAATCCACTCTCTGACGATGTCCACATCGAACTTATCTTTCAAAGAAGGTCTATAAATCGTAAGGGTTACAGGCGTACCCGGTTCACCCTTTACTTTTGCAATTGTCTCATCCATAACAGAGGCGTTGACACTTTCGCCGTTGACTCCAATTATTAAATCCTTCGCCATGAGGCCTGCTCGGTCAGCTGGGGTATCTTCAATTGGTGCGACAATTTCGATTTCATTGTCGTCGTTTGGCGTGAGGTAAATCCCAATCCCCGGATACTCCCCAGAAGATGACTCGATATAATCCTTGAATTCCTGCTGATTCATGTAAAGCGAGTAAGGGTCATCCAGAATGCTGAAAATCCCCTTCTTCATGCCCTCTATCATCAGTGCATCATCCACGTCCTGATAGTAGTTTTTTTCAATATAATCAGTCAAAGTTTCCACTTCACTGTATCTGTCCACCATTTCTTTATACTTTGCAACATCCACATCTTTATAAGTTTCTATAATACCCTTGTACTTGTCAAAGTCAGTTTTTGAAATCACAACCTTGTCGCCCATATCAAGCTGTATAAACGTCGTTGCATAAAACGTAACACCACAGCTTGCAACAATAAGTACCAAACACAAAATCACTACATTAATTTTTTTCAATTCATACACCTCATTTTCCTTTAACGTAATTTAACGGGTCAACATACTCTCCGTTTATTCGGACTTCAAAGTGAACATGAGGCCCTGTCGAATACCCTGTACTACCGGATTTTGCAATTAACTCACCCTTTTTTACGGATTGACCGACTTTGCCAACCAATCCATCATTATGACCATATAATGTGGAATAGCCACCCCCATGATCGACAATGATGACCTTTCCATAGCCACTGTACCATCCTGAATAGATCACGGTCCCGGATTGAGCCGCAACGACATCTGTGTTTCTCGGACATGAAATGTCAATTCCCGTATGCATCTTATACGTCTTCGAAATCGGATGGAAACGATTTCCAAATGGTGATGTAATCGTGTAGTGATCTGGTACAGGCCACATCATTTCACCGCCAACGTATGTCTCTGCAAGTTGTAAATTCTTGATGACAGATGTCAATTGATCCGCTTCATCTTGAAGCTCGGATTCTAGCTCTTCCAAAGATGCCTGGTCCTTTTGAAGTTCTTCCTTGTATGCGATCATGGATTTCAGCTCTTTTTCAAGAGCGGTTTGCTTGCCCATTTTCGCTCCTTGAAGCTCCACAAGTTCCACTTTATAACCTTCTAATTCTGCTTTTTTGGCTTCTATAATATCTCTTTGCTCTTTTAAAAACAAAATTAGATTCTGATCGTGAACGAGTACTTTCTGAACCATGTCTATTCTAGACAGCAAATCAGTAAAGTCCTCTGCGCCAAATAGAACTTCTAGATATCCAATGGATCCAGTTTTATACATGACCCTCAGTCTATTGTTTAAGAGTTCGTTCTTATCGGCAATTTTGTCCTCAGCCTCAGCCAGCTCCTGTGTCTTCACCACAATTGAATTTTCAGTTACGTCAATTTCACTGGTGAGTTTGTCAATTTCTTTCTCAAGGTTCTTGATGCTGGTGCTGACGGTTTTTATCTTGGATGCCGTCTGATTTTGAAGCGTTTTATTCGCATCAATTGAAGCATCCATGGATTCTATCTTATCTTTTAGTTCGTTGAGCTCTCGCTCTTTCTTTTTCAATTCATCGTTGTCGGCCCAAGAGAGTCCCATCGTCATCAATAGACAGGCCAATACCAAGAGCATCCACTTCTTAACTGTCATGTGCCCCTCCTATACGTCAAGGTATTTACGCATTGACCAGATACTACCCAGTGCGCCAATACCGGCACCGATAACCACAAACAGGAATACCAAATCCTGCAAGAGTTCCTGCGGTTTTATAATATAAGACGATATAAGTACATAAAAATCCGACTGCATCATCTGGAACACATAGTCATATCCCAGTTTCACGAGTCCAACAGCAATACCTGCACCCACGAGTCCAAGGATCGTTCCCTCTGTTAAAAACGGCCATCGAATAAACCAGTTTGTAGCACCGACATACTTCATAATATTGATTTCCCTATGTCTAGCATTTACTGCGAGCTTGATGGTATTGTGAATGATAAAAGTTGAAATGGCAATGAGGACAAAGATAATCACAAGTCCCGCCTTGCGAATCAAATCGGTGAATGCCAAGAGTTTCGATACGATATCCTGATAGGATTTGATTTCCTCTATACCACTCAGTTGATTCATGGCGTTTAATACGCTCTCTGAATAGTAGATGTCACTTAGATAGACTATAAATGAATTAGGTAGCGGATTTGCCTCTAATCCCTCCAAGAGATAGGCATTGTCCTTCCACGATTCCTTCATCCGCTCAAGGGCGTCTTCCTTGCTTTCGTAAATCACATCGGAAACACCTGAAATGGATTGTATCTGAGTCTTTAGACTCTGTGCATCTTCTGGGGACAAATCCTCTTCCAGATACACCTGTATGCTGTCAAATTGATCTTTGGCAGACTGTGCCAGTGAATTGATGTTTACAATAAGGGCAAAGATAATGCCCAGTATAATCAGCGTTGCGGATACGGACGAAATTGAGGCGATGCTCATCATTCTGTTTCGCCATAAACTCTTTAGGGCCTCTTTTAGTGTAAATAATGGTTTAATCGTCATAGCCGTAAACTCCTACCTTATCATCTCTCGCTATTTCACCGCGTTCTAAGGCGATGACTCTCTTTTTCATAATGTCTACAATCTCCTTGTCATGTGTGGCCATGAGAATAGTTGTTCCCCTTCTATTAATCGTCCTGAGGATTTTCATGATTTCCCATGATGTATCTGGATCAAGGTTTCCCGTGGGTTCATCGGCTATGAGAATTGGAGGGTTGTTTATCATTGCCCTTGCAATGGAAACCCTCTGCTGTTCCCCACCAGACAACTGGTTTGGATAGACATTACCCTTGCCAGAAAGACCTACCAATGACAAAATCATAGGAACCTGCTTTCGAATGGTCCTCTGCGGCGTTCCCAATATTTCCATGGCAAAGGCTATATTTTCATAAACAGTCTTGTTTGGAAGAAGTCTAAAATCTTGAAAGACGACGCCCACTTTTCGCCTTAAATAAGGCACGCGCCGTCTGTGAAGCCTCGTTATATTCACATCATCTACCCATATTTTTCCGGTGGTTACATTGACTTCTTTGAGAATGGATTTAATAAAAGTGGATTTTCCGGCACCACTTGGCCCAACTATAAAGACGAATTCGCCCTTTTCTATTTTTATATTGACATTGTTCAGTGCCATTACACCGTTGTCATATCGCTTGGTCACATTGCTAAACTCAATCATATTCTCTCCATCTTCCTGTTAACACTTTAAACTATTTACTATTATACTTGTTTTTTCAGCGATAATAAACCACTTCATCTATATTATACCTATACTTTTTCAGCAATTTAAGTGTATAATTATTAAATAAATATTACACGGAGGTGTTCACTATGGATAAAAAGCAAATCCGAGAATTTATCATGAAAAAAAGGTCCGCCCTCTCAACAGGGGAAAGGGCTTCTCATAGTCAAGCCATTCTCAGTTTTTTGACTGAGACTGAAACCTTTAAATCAGCTCAACAGGTGGCTTCTTTTGTGGATTTTCGAAACGAGGTCTATATGGCACCCATCAACGAGGCCATTCTCTCCGCTGGAAAATCCCTCTACCTACCTTACGTCAACATGAAGGCAAAAATCATGACCTTTCACGAAGTCAAAACTCTTGACGATCTGGTTCTGAGCAGTTACGGTATCCTTGAACCTGATCCAAACGCAACGCCGCCAGCTGATATTCAAATGTTCGACCTCATTCTTTCTCCTGGTGTGGCCTTTGATTTCAAAGGGTATAGACTTGGTTACGGCGGCGGTTTTTACGACCGATTCTTCAGCGCTCTGTCGGGAAGGCCACCTAAAATTGGGATTGCTTTTTCCTGTCAGCAGCTGGATAACCTGCCTACAGAAGCACACGACCTTCCACTTGATGCACTCATCACTGAAAATGGGATCACTTATTTTAAATAATCCGGCTCATAAATCAAATCAATTCTAACTGCTATATAAAAAGGCGAACTGACTCTCTGTCGTTTGAACAGATTGTCGAGTTCGCCATTTTTATGAAACTGATCTTTTAGTTAAAATTTGACACATAGCCTATCACACACCACTATTCAACCTCTTTTTTAGGCGTTCTCTTGCGTGGTGCTGCTTTTTTAGGGGCTTCTTTTTCAGGTGTTCCCTCAGGGCTTTTGCCCTCAGCCTTAGTAGGCGCTTTAGGTGGTGTTGCCAAATGTTTGAGTCGCTTGTCCACCAATTCATAGATGGATTCTGGTGTAAATTGACCATTCTCTTCTCGTTTTCCAGCTTTTATGCCCGTGAGCAGTTCAATGCCTTCATCCACATGTCCTATGGCCCATACGTGGAAATTACCTTCTTCAACTGCTTTGACAATTTCCTTATCAAGCATGAGGTTCTTGATGTTTTGTTTTGGAATGATAACGCCTTGCTGTCCATTGATTCCCTTCATCTTACAGACCTTGTAGTAGCCTTCTATCTTTTCATTGACGCCACCAATCGGTTGAATCATCCCGCGTTGATTGACAGAACCCGTCACTGCAATGGATTGATTAATTGGAATTCCCGAAAGGTCTGATAAAAGTGCATAGAGTTCTGTACTTGAAGCACTATCTCCATCCACACCTGAATAGAGCTGTTCAAAGACGATACTCGCAGTGAGTGCCAATGGCTTATCTTGGGCGAACATCTTGCCCAAATACCCGGTCAAGATCATGACACCCTTGTCATGGATTTTACCGCTGGTTCTGGCTTCACGTTCTATATTGATTATGCCCTGTCTTCCCTGATACGTTGAAACAGTAATTTTCGAAGGTTTTCCGAAACTGTACATACCAGCACCAACCACTGCGAGGCCATTGATTTCACCAACTTTGTAGCCTTCCACATCCATGAGGTAAGTACCTTCTTCAAATAAATCCATGGTGCTTTCTTCATATTTATTGGCGCGGTATTTGCGTTCATCTAAGGCTTTTTGAACATATTCTGCCTTGACAACTGTATCTTTATAGTAATTTGCCCATGCGTCAGATTCAATGATGATATCACCCAGTGTTTTGAGATGTGCTGTCAATTTACTCTGATCGTCAGCAAGCCTAGTAGCATGATCCACCAGCATAGACACTGCATCCGGCGTAAAGTGATTTAGATTGTCCATCTCGCATTTAGTGGCAATAAATCTTGTGAACTTAGAAATATTTTCGTCAGTTCTCTCCATGTCTTCATCAAAATCTGCCATGACTTTAAAGAGTTTTTGGAACTCTTCATCATATGCGTTGAGCATGGAATAAGTGTAGTAGTCACCTATAATGATAACCTTCACGTCAATTGGAATCGGCTCTGGCTTAATGGTATGTGATACAAGCGCTCCCGAAGATGAAATACGGCTGTCAATTGCCACAGATTCATCTAGAAGAGATCGCTTAAGGCTCTTCCAAGCATATGGATTTGCCAAAATATCCTTCGCCAATAAAATAAGGTATCCACCATTGGCCTTGTGAAGCGCACCTGGTTTAATCATGGTGAAATCCGTCTTCATGACCCCCATTTCGTTGAGATATTCAATGCTGCCTGCCAAGTTAAAGTAGGTTGGATTTGATTCAAATACCACAGGTGCTCTCTGGCTTTCAGAGTTATCCACAAAGAGGTTAATTCTATATCTTTCGAAAAAGGCCTCTGGATTGTGTTGACCCATGCTGAACATGGCAAGCGGATTTTGCTCATCTGTTTCTGGTTCCTGTCTTTTAAACTCGTCCAGATTTTCAATAATATCCTCTTCCAAGAATTCCAAATACCGTTTGATATCATCGTTGTTCTTGTATTTATCCTTAATGGCATCCAAGTGGAACTTCACCAAATGTCTGCCCATTTGTTCATCTAAGCTCTTTAACTTGTTCCTCAAATTCTCCTCTTCCAATCTCAAGCGATTGAAGAGATCAATTGTTTCTAGGTTTAGCTTCTGGGAATTGCCCATTAGGGTTTCATATTCCTCTTGTGTGATGGCATTGTACTCTTCTTCGTTCATAGGCTTTCCGTTTTTAAGCGGAATACTTACAATCCCCTTTTCGCTTAATGAAAAGAGAAAACCGTATTTTTCGCCCACGGTGTTGAGTTTTTCGATTACATTTGCCGAGTGCTCATTGTACTCCTCAACTAATTTCTGTCTTGCATTTTCATAATCTCTGCTGGAAAAAATCTCTTCCATGCCCTTTCTTAGAAAGCGAATTGCCCTGTCCACATATTTGATGAAATTCTTACCCTCTCCATTTTGAATCTGGATGGCAATTGGTCTATATTGGTCTTTGAAGTTGTTGACATATAGCCAATCAAAAGGCGCTGGCTGTTTCACTGCCTGCTCTTCTGTCATCATATGCACGAAGCTGTTACGTCCACTGCCCCATTGACCTGATACGTATATATTGTACCCCTTCTTAGTGACATTAAGTCCGAACAGAAGCGCTTTTTTGGCCCTTTCCTGTCCGATAATCCCTCTAATCGGTGGCAGGTCTTCCGTTGTTTTGAATTCAAATCTAGATGCATCGCATTTATTGTTCAGTTGCTCAGGTTTTAGCTTTAAATAATCCATATTCGCCTCCATTTAGAATTGTTGCTATTTAAAGATTTCTACACAAAGGCTTAATACCCTTTTTTTTTGAGCAAAATAACATTTTTTTGATTGTAACCTCCATATTCTGGAACAAACGTCAAAATGAGCACAGCCTGTAGGCTATGCTCATCGTTTAACTCACTGTCTTTTTTATAATTTCAGGTTCTTGAGTTTATCTCCAAAGAGATCGCTTAAAGTGGTGCTCTGAGCTTCTTCTTCATAGGGTTCATAAACTTCCGCTTCCATTTCCTTAGCTGCTTTTATGCTTAGTGAAATTTTTTGATTTTCTGCATCTACGCTTAAAATCATCACATCCACTTCATCGCCGACATTGACCACTTCACTAACTTTTGTCACGTGGTTTTCCGAGAGCTCTGAGATATGAACCAATCCCTCTAGTCCATCCTCGATTTCCACAAATGCACCAAAAGTCATCAATCGAGTGACCACGCCTCTAACCACATCATCTGGCCTGTAATTGGATTCTGCTTCAACCCACGGGCTCTCCTTAATATCGGCTAGTTTAAGGCTAATACGCTCTTTGTCTCGATCCACAGATAAGACAATTACCTCTACTAAGTCTCCCTCCGCAACAACTTCCGAAGGATGTTTCACACGCTTATTGGAGAGTTGAGAGATGTGAACAAGCCCATCAACGCCACCAAGATCTACAAAGGCACCATACTGTTCAAGACGAACCACAGTTCCGCTGATTCGATCATCTGGCGAAATTCTAGATAAAATATCTGCCTTTGTTCTCTCTTGCTTTTCAAGTTCGATGACCTTGTGAGAAGCGACAACTTTCTTGTCATCTCTTTTATAGTCAATAAGGACAACTTCCATAGATTGATGCAGGTATGGGTTCAAATCCTCCACGTAGCTTAAGGCCACTTGAGATGCTGGTACAAAGACCCTTGCGCCTTTATATTCGCCAACGAGTCCGCCGTTTACAACCTCTTTGATTTTCATTTTAATGATTTTCTTGCCTTTAAAAAGCGTTTCGAATTCATCCCAGACCAATTGCTGATCTGCTTTTTTCTTCGATAGCAGCACATTGCCATCACCTGAGTCCGTTTTTACCACGAAAACAGAAATTTTGTCGCCTGTTTGAATACCTTCAGTGGTGCTGCCTTCAATTTCCTCTTTTGGCAAGACGCCATCAGAAATATAGTTGATATTGACGATGACTTCTTCGGCATTTACTGACAACACCGTGCCCTCTATAATATCGCCTTTTCCGATATCGCTGTTGGAATCATATTGATCCATCAGTTCTTCCATTGACATGTTTTCACTCATCTTCAAACCTCCTGATTTCAATATTTCAAGTCATTTAATGATCTATTGTCTTAGCAAAGATTACCTTTATCATGAACTTCGGAAGCACCATCATCCTTCCGATTCTGCTCGGTTCTTTTAAAAGTCTATAAAACCATTCGAGACCGAGATCTATGAACAACTTTGGCGCGCGCTTGGCAACGTCCGCCCAGACATCCATTGCGCCACCTATGCCAAATGCCACTTTCGTATTCAGTATCTTCTTGTGCCTATTGAGCCATTTTTCCTGTCTTGGCGATCCAAGTCCCACAAAGAGAACATCCGCCTTCGCTTCATTTATCTTGTCCAGTATCTTGAGTTCATCCTTCTCATCGTAGTAGCCATTCTGCGTTCCCTTGACGACGATGTTGGGGTATTTTTCGACAATTTTCTTGGCAGCCTTGTCTGTGACCCCCGGCTTGCCTCCAAAGAGGAAAATACTCTTTTTTGAGCGATTGCAATATTCCAAAGTCTTTTCCATAAGTTCAATACCCGGCACACGTTCTGGCAATTCCAAGTGGTGAATCTTTGACGCTTTAATGAGGCCAATGCCGTCTGCAACTACCAGATCACCTTGACATAGGATTTCCTTAAATTCTACATCCTCCTGTGCCTTCATGACAAATTCCGGATTGGGGGTGAATACGAGTTTGCACTCTGATTCGCTTTGAATAAATCCCACCACCCGATTGTAAGCTTCATCCATGGTCACTTTGTCTATTTTAACCCCAAATATTTTAACGTAGTTTGTTCCCTTGAATATTTCCATAATTCCTCCACTAAATAAGTGTTTCCAGCATTTCATCGTTGATTTTCAGCAGGCGTTTGAGTTTTGCTTTAGACGCCAGCAACTCATTTCGAACCGCCATCTCTTCACGCTCATAACGCTCAATTTCAGCCTCTATTGCCTCCGGTACAAACGCCTCTATGCTACAAACGGGCTTCATATCAATGGTCTCCATGAAATTTTCAATCTTGGGATCATAACTGACACCTATAAATGGTACTTCCGCCACCAGAGCAAAAATCAACGAGTGGAGTCTCGACCCAACGAGAAGGTCCATATTCTGCATTAAGCTGATAAAGGTCAGTGAATTGTACTTATCAACAATATAATAGACGTGCTCATCTGTCTTCATGTGTATGTCGCCGTATATTTTCGTGTCGTTCTTATAATAAAAGGGAACGAAAATCACATTGTATTTTGTCGATAGCCTGTTGGCCAGTTGAACTAGTTTCTCTTGCCTCTCAAGCTCTCTAAAGTCCTTCTGTCTCACAGCAATTGCCAAATTTTTTCGAGTGGTATCCAAAATCCCCAGCTTGGAGATGATGGCCGCCCCTTCCTCCAGTGGCTGTAAGTCCAAATCCATTACTGGATCAGTTGTCACCTTTACTTTTTCAGGTCGAACCCCTATGGACATCAAGAGTTCATAGGATTTTCGGTCTCTTACAGTGATGCCCTGAACCCTATTGAGTGCCTGCTTGACTCGTCTTTTATTGGTATCTCTAATGAGAGGCCCCACACCGTGGCTGATGCAGAAGACTTTCTTGCCAAATAACACGCCCATGTTGATGATGCTCAGATAATAGTGAATGCTTCTTGCACTTGTAACATCCTGAAGGAGGCTACCACCACCGCTTAATAAAACATCACATTTCAAAATCGCCATTGCGACTTTGAACACATCACTTCGATTCACAGCTTCCACGTCAAATTTGGACATCGTCTCTTCAGGGTTGTTGGACAACACGGTAATTTTAATATTTGGATTGATTCTTTTTAGTTTTCGGGTCAAGGTCAACAAAATTGCTTCATCACCAATATTGTGAAATCCGTAGAATCCAGAGATCACGACTTTATTCATAATTCTTACTCCCAAAATACGCAATGTAGATGCGATTGATAATTTCCATGATTACAAGTGCAATGATGCCCACCACAAGACCTGTTAAGAGAGAAAGCCCTGTTCTTGCAGTTGACAAGTATATCGGTGCTCTTGAATGGCAAAACGTGTTGACTACAGAAGTAAAGCCTACCATTGCCGTCAATGCAAACGGGAACAACAATTTCTGATACCCTCTGCAAGCTAGATATATGGTTGCGAACACTGCTGGGAAAGACATGAGTATTTCCTTTGTTCTCGGTCTTGCCAGCATGACGTTTTCTAAAAAGTTTCTGAAAATAATTTCAATATTCAAGGCCTCTACATTTGACTCATGACCTGATCTTGCAATGTATATATAGACAATGAAACCCAGAATTAGAGCCAATATTAAGTGATACACTTTTACATTTTCGTAGAGGAGGCCCTTTAAGTCCTTAATAAAGTTTTTATTTTCTTCTAAATCACGCAGTTTTCTGCGATATCCCAATTTGACAATATAGACGATGACAAATACCACCATTGGGAACAGCAGGCTGATTTTGACGCCTCTATAGAAACTCATTTCTAAAAGATAGTCCGATCTGGACATGATGGCCCCCACTGTGAGTCCGCCGACTAAACAAATTGCAACTGCTGTAAGCAAACCTACAGCCGACTTGATCAAAATGCCTCTAAAGGTATAAACCTTGTTGCTGAGCAAAATATCCTTAATATACTCAATAAAGAATATAATTGCCAGTATTGGATAGATATTTGCCGCCGCAAGTGCATAGAGTTCCACACTCAAATTGGGAATAACATAGACACTGGCCGCAATAAAGAGCAGCCCCAAGCCGAAGATCAACCATTCAAACTTCTCATTGATATCCAAAATTAGTTTCAGTGCAACCAATCCAAGTACCAACAATCCAAATGCAGAGAGCATTAAAAGCATTGGCGTCACATTGTGATAGGGCATGACGCTCGGTGAGCCAAGTGTAATCCCATGCGGTTCAAGTCGTCTTTGAAGGTCGCTAAACATCGTTTTATAGTCTTCTAAAACCTCTTGATAAGTGAACATCGTGGATTTGTAAGGCCTAAAGTAAACTGATCTGATATTTCTCTCTGTAATTGCCCTATAGAGTGTGTTTTCAACTTCAATTGAACCCTTGTAATAACCAAGATAATCATATCTTTGCTGAATATATTCGATGACAGGAAAAACCCTAACCACTTGATAGTCCAAATCCTGAGCTAAATGCGTCAGCCCCTCTTGTTCGGTATGTCCCCTTTGAACAGATGATTCTATCAATGCAATCGGTATTTTTCGTTCTACCAGTTGTTCATAAAGATATGGGTCATAATTTCTAACTTCACTTTCAAACCCGAGAACTTCTCTGCCACCAAATATAATCTCTTGTGGCATTTCTTGATACTTCTCTATATCATCAAAATAGGCCTGTGCTATATGGCTGTTTTTGCGTGCGAAGTTGATTGGTCTGAGGTTTACTTTTAAACCGCCATCTTTGACATGCTGAATTTTTTCTGGATCAAATCCCAGTCCAATGTCCTCAAGCGCAGATGAAACCTCAACACGCGGCAGTTTAATGCCATTTGCTTCAATGTCTTTGTATCTCACATCCTCAGTATAATAGAGGTCTTCAATCGTACCTTTTAATACAATGGTTTTAACCTCTTCATCAAAAAAATGATAAAAATCTGCATCATATCTGGCAATAATTGAAGACTTGATTCTGTCAAAGAGAGCCTGATCCTTAGTTCTCACCACCATGTCATACTTTGAGACATCTGATTCCAAGAAAGAAACTGCCTCTGCACCGTATTTATCCTTCCAGTCAATGGACTTTTGAACATTCTCCCAGAGACCGTATTCAATCGGTTTTTGTTCATTGACTAGGGAATAGAGGGTGTCTTCAATGACCGCCACCGATGAGATTCCCGTTTTTGAGAGTTCCTTGTACATTTCATCTTCTGAAATGCCAAGCTGTTCAGCAAATAATGTAAATTCTGTATAGTCTGCAATAATCTCAACAGATTTTGCTTGATCTTCAACTTCAACTCGGTTGAATAATAGGACGCCTGTTGCAATTAAGCTGATGCATAGCAGGACGAGATAGACCTTCTTTTTTATGCTCATGTTTCCTCCAAATGTTCTGATTGCTCTATTTCCCTAAATGCAATACCCCATCTAATTTGATATGACAGTATAATTTCCCTTAATCATAATCCAGCAGTCTTCGGTTATAAGAACCCCTCTGCCATCGTTGCTTGGAATGAGCATCAAATGATCTGTTGGAACTGATTTGCTATTTAAGACTTTGCTGCCGTCTGTTAAATCTGGAATGCCCACGTTATTGGGATCAATTGCAGTGGCCTTTCCAACTCTCAAAATAAACTCAGCACTGTCTGCAAAATAAATAGCATCTCCCTTTGCGACGTTTACAATTTTAAAGACCTGTGCATCTCCCGATACCACACCTGTTCCGCCCATCTGATTTTTCAGTGCGCTGATTTCCTCTTGATATTTTGCATCCAGCGCATTGAGTTTGAGTTCCATATAACTTACAGTTACCAAAGGATCAGATGTCGTACCTGCAGTTCCATCAGCTTCGGATACGCCAAGGCCCATGGCAATGCCCATGCAAACGCCTAAAGTCATGCCTATAATCAAATTTTTATTGATATTCATAATTGCCTCCCGGTGAATAAGCACTTGATAATCTTTCGTTTCTCTATCATCACCCATTTTAACATATGCACTTGAATCGTGCCATATTTCGCCCCGAATTATTCCTATTTTCGCCGAATTTCAGAAGATTCCAAAAAACACGAAAAAACCTGCATATAAAAAGATATACAGGTATTTTAAGCCTCTTCCTCATATAGTCCAAGACTAATCACAAGTGCTTTATCGACCTCAACCATGACATGTTCTTCCAAATGACCAAGTCTCTGAATCAATCTGGTTTTATCTATGGTTCTAACTTGTTCTAAAAGAACAACGGAATCCTTCAACAAGCCTACTTGCGATGCTTCAACTTCAACATGTGTCGGTAATTTTGCCTTCGCTATTTTTGCCGTTATCGCCGCAATAATCACTGTGGGACTGTACTTGTTCCCAATATCATTTTGTATGATTAGAACCGGTCTTTGGCCTCCTTGCTCTGACCCCCTTACGGGTGACAAATCCGCAAAAAAAACGTCGCCTCTCTTAATATTCACCTTAATTATCATCTCCATTCAATTTTGATTCAAAGATAGATAACGCAGATAAGTAATCTATCAACCCAGATTCACAACATTCTAAATTGATCTGAGCCATCATTTCGTAGCCTATTTTCATGCTTTCACAGACCTTACAATTTTTAAGAGCATTTTTTTTTCGCGCTTTTAATGCTATGCCCTCCATGAAGAACATGTACGCATTAAAGGAGTCGCTGCTGTACTGAGCACTTTTATTCATCACAAAACCCCCATTGTTTAAGATACCCTTTGCATCAAAACAATTTCTCTCTGTCTATAATACCCTCAACAACTTAAAAAAAACGCTTAAAAGTATTAAGAGTCCATAAACTCTCTATTTAGCACTTCTTCTCCCAAAAAAATTGCCCAATTTTTTATTTTTTTGCTTTCCCGTTAACCATTTTACATTTATTTATATCTCTATCTAAAAAGTATTTTACCATAAAACAAATGAAATCTCCACATAAAACCTGATTATTTCGAAATCGTTGCCTTTGGGCAAGTAGCAGAATAAAAAAAACGAAGGGTACTAAAATCCTCCGTTTTTGGGCGATATTATTTTTGTAATTGCATTTCAACAGGTGTCTTACCTCAGATAATCCACGATTTCCACAATTTTTCCGCCTTCCTTATAGACCCTCAAAACGCGCTTGGAAATCATACAGACCACTTCATAATTTATGGTCGCAATCATATCAGCGTAATCGTTTATTGAAATGAAATTTTCGCCTGCCCTTCCGAACAGGGTCACTTCATCCCCTTGCTCAACCTTTAGCCCAGTGACATTTATCATACATTGATCCATGCAAATCCTTCCAACTACAGGTCTAATTTCACCTTTGACAATTCCCTTTGCCTTGCCAGTGTAGAGCCTTGTAAAACCGTCGGCATATCCAAGTGGCAACGTCGCAATTTTTTCGGCTGAAGCCGTATGATATAAGAGCCCATAGCTGATCCCCTCGCCAGGCTGAACCACTTTAACATGCGATACTTGCGCTTTAAGAGACATGGCCTCTTTCAACTTAACCGTTTCGTGATTTACCTCTTTTGAAGGATATAGGCCGTAGAGCATGATGCCCGCTCTGACCATGTCAAATTGATATTCGGGCAAATCTATAATTGTCGCACTATTGGCAACATGTTTTATCGGTACATTTAGTCCTTTTTTTTCAAGTTCATCTATCACCCATTTAAATTGCTCTGCCTGCCTGTGTGTAAAAGTCTTGTCTTCTTCATCCGCAACGGCAAAATGAGTAAAGATTCCCTCCACATTCACATGAGGGAGCTCTGAAATCTCCAAAATACGGTTTACTGTTTCCACATCCGGTGGCATGCCAATTCGCCTCATCCCAGTATCAAGTTTGATGTGAATCTTGATGGTTTTTCCCAGCGCCTCTGCTCGACTACTGAAATGCTTCGCCTGCTCGATGTTGTAAATCGCCTGAATAATATTCTTTTCAATAACTTCATCAGCGCCCTCATCTGGTGTATATCCCAGTATGAGGATTTCAGTTTCATCATAGGCATTTCTAAGCTGAACTGCCTCTGATAGCGTTGCAACCGCTAATCTATCCGCCCCATTTTCAAGCAGTGTTTTGGCGATCTTTACAGCACCATGTCCATATCCATCTGCTTTTATGACGGCAGATGCCAACGTTTCAGGTCGAATGCACTTTCTCACTTCCCTCATATTGTGAGCCAGTGCATCCAAATCAACTTCAGCCCATACTGGTCTGGTAAATCTTTGATCTTTCATGGTTTTCCCCCTTTTAAATCTTAAAAGCCCATGCATCCACCCCAATCGGATACATTTATAAACCACAATTAACCCGTAAAAATAGTCAATTGAATGAGGACTAATACAGTCCCAAGACTATTTTAATCCATTTCATTTCAATTGACTAATGATTTTTAACGATTTTTTTTGAGGCTGAAGCCTCTATAACTCTAGATTTCTGAATGCTTGCGTAATCCCCTCGATGAGATCTCCAGCGATTAACCCGTACTCTCCCTTTTGAGAAATCATGAGATCACCTGCATACCCGTGGATGTAAACCCCTGCTATTGCCGCTTTTTCAGAACTCATGCCCTGCGCAACCAAACTCGTGATTATCCCAGTGAGGACATCGCCACTTCCAGCGGTGGCCATGCCAGGATTGCCATTCACATTGATATAGGCTTTTCCAGAAGGCAATGCAATAATGGTTCTAGCACCCTTTAAGACCACGACAACCTTCCACTTTGATGCAAACTCCCTCGCAGTATTGATTGGGTGCATGTTGATTACTTCGAGGGGCAAATTGGTCAATCGGCTCATTTCACCTGGGTGCGGCGTTATAATAACATCATTGACTTTGTTTCTGAGAACATCTACGTGTTTTGCAAGTGTGTTTAATCCATCCGCATCTATAATTACAGGTTTATCCACTAGAGTAATTAGATGTCTGAGAATTTCATTCATCTCCGCATTTTGCCCACATCCCGGCCCTACGGCTATAACATCCGCACCTTCACAAGTGTTCACCAGCTTTTCAACTTGATTGATGCCAAAGACACCTCTTCTCGTTTCTGCAAGGGGAACTGTGACTGCCTCAGGCACACTTGTTGTAATAATCGTATGAAGTGATTCGGGGATGATGAGTTTTAAAAGTCCCACGCCTGAACGAAGCGCACTTTTGCCACATAGGATTGCAGCGCCTGTCATCCCAAAAGAACCCGCTATAATGCTTGCCTTCCCATAGACGCCCTTATGTGTATTGCGCTGTCTCTTGGGAATGACCTTCTTAATCATGTCATGTGTAACAGAGCTCAGCGGAATCTCCATCTCCTCCAAGAGTTCATTTGGAATCGAAATCCCCTTAACCACCAGCTCTCCATTGAACTCTGCCGCTGGAAACATGATATTGCCCACTTTAGGTAGACAGAGGGCAACGGTTTTATCCGCTCTGACAGCTGTTTTCATAATCAGCCCTTCACTTGCATGTATGCCGCTTGGAATATCACATGAGATGACGTATCCGCTGCAATTGTTGATTTCTTCAATTGCCAGTTCATAGACGCCCTCAACTTCTTTTGTAAGGCCAATTCCAAATATGCAATCCACCACCACATCGTCATATGCAATGGTTTTACCCATCTTTTTTATGCCGCTGATATCGTTAATCAATTCCACTTGAACTTGCAAGTGCTTGATAATTTCATAGTTTTGGTTGGCGTAAACTGAAAGTTTCTTCAAATTTCCAATCATAAAGATTTTAACTTGTACGCCGCTGTTGTGCAGATGTCTCGCACAGACCAGTCCATCTCCTCCGTTATTTCCCATGCCCGCTACGACGACGACCTTGCTGTGACTGTTTAAATGCTTTCTAACTTCTTCGGCCAACGCCATTCCCGCATTTTCCATGAGAATCAACTGAGGTATTTGATACTTTTCAATGGCTGTCTGATCAATAATTCTAATGTCTTTTTCAACCGCAATTTTCATGATTTAAGCCTCCCCAATTGCAATGACAAATGCAATGGCATTTTGATCCGAATGGGATATTGACACCATTAAGTCATTGATTCCTCTTTCATCTGCAAGTTTGGCCGCTCCATTATGCAACACTACATAAGGCGCTCCCATTTCATTTCTAAGAACTTCTATATCTACGAGATTAAACCCTCTAACGCCTGTTCCGAGTGCTTTCGAAACCGCTTCCTTCACCGCAAAGTTTCCTGCAATGGTCTCCGCTTTCATGGATTTCATACGAAACAGTTCATTTTCTCTCTCTGTAAAAAATCTCGTCAAGAATCTGGGTTTATCTTTGATAATTTTCTCAAATCTATTGATTTCAATTATGTCAACGCCATTTCCCTTTATCATTTCCCACTCATCTCCACCACGCCCTAGGCGTTTGAGGTTTATTCTAACAATGTTTCATTATACGCCATTCACTTTTTAGAGTCAATATGTTCACAGGCATTCTGGTATTCTATTATCTCATTACCCACTTCTTGGAGCGATAAAAAAATGGCTCTGTAGTGGCGTTTAAGAAAAAAAACTCGAGCTTCGAGCCCTGCGTTTTTTGCCAGATTGCTCTTCGGTGGCGTTAACAAAAAAGCGATTTTACCTTTAGAAACGGTAAAATCGCAATTATTCTTTAATATTTTCCAATCACATGGATGTGCGTCGATTGAAGCAGTGGCTGAATTTGGTCTTTCATCCGATTCATCTCCTCCACTGTATAGGCTGTATACTCAGTACTCACAAGCTGCTTGGGGCTATGCTGATATTGCTGAAGTACATATCGCCTACTTCCGTTTATCAGAGTCGCCATCTCCACCAAATCCTCAATTTCGTGAAATTCCTTGGTCAGGGTCGTTCTGAATTCGTGGGGAATGCCGCTTTTGACAATTAGGTCAATGCTCTTATAGAGTGCTTGTTTGTCAACAAGATCTAGTCCCACTGTCATTTCATATTTCTTAGGAGAATTCTTGAGGTCCATAGCAATATAATCTAAAGCCCCTTCATTTAGCAAGGCTTCTATCCAATCAGGATTGCTCCCGTTCGTATCGACCTTGACTTTCATGGACAGTTTCTTAACCTCTCTAACAAGGGGCATCACTGACTGCCACATGGAGGGTTCTCCACCAGATATGACCACGCCATCTATGAGTCCTCTTCTCTCCTTCAGATAATCCAACCAGTCCACTGCATCTACTTTATTTTCCACACAGCTGACCAAATCGCCATTGTGACAATAAGGGCATTTAAAATTACAGCTCCCAAAATAGGCCACACTGGATATCAAATCGGGGAAGTCGATAAAAGACGTCTTCAAGTAACTTTCGAATTTGATTTGATTGAGTTCCATACTTGCTCCTTCTATGCTATATATTGTACGTTTTCCGTTCTATCCCACCTATAAGTTCCCGGGGATATGCCACTCTTCTCTTTTAAATATATAACATTTTTTAGCCATTCCATCAACCATTTTTTAGAAATCGCTAAAGGTTACCCGTTCTTTAAACTCAGATTGCTTTCCATCGTTCCACGAGCTAATTGGCCTGTGATATCCCACAACCCTCGACCAGACTTCTGTTGCCTTTCCACAAGTTGGACAAGTATGGCACTCCCCAGCAATATACTTGTGATCCTCACAAATACTAAATGTAGGCGTAATTGTAAAGTAAGGCAATTTGTAGTTTCTCGTCACTTTTTGCAAGATGAGCTTTACAGTTTCGATGGAGTGCAATTTTTCAGGAATAAATCCATGAAAAACCGTTCCGCCAGTATATCGTACCTGCAAATCGTCTTGATAATCAAGTGCTTCAAATAAGTCAGCCGTGTGCCCCACTGGAAGTTGTGTCGAGTTTGTATAATAAGGGACATCGCCTCCGGCAGTATAGATGCTTGGATAAATCTCCTTATCTGCTTTCGCAAATCTATAAGCCGCTCCCTCTGCCGGACTCGCCTCCAGATTGTAAAGATGGCCTGTTTCCATTTGAAAGCGAATCAAGGTATCATTCATGAAGTCCAAGATATCTCTCGCCATCTCCCGCCCTTGTTCGGTGACAATGGTCTCCTTGCCATCGGTAAAGTTCAAAATGCACTCATTCATTCCATTTGGGCCTATGGTTGCAAAGTGATTGTGCCAGTACTCGCCATAGTTGTCGTTAACATCTTCCAAGTAGTGCTTAGAGTATGGATAGAGCCCTTTCTTCATATTGGCTTCTAGAACTTTTCGTTTGGCTTCAAGTGAATCTTTTGCAATTTCCATTAGGCGTTCCAATCTGCTGAGAAGTTCTTCGTACGTTTTTGAAAGATAACCAAGACGTCCCATATTAATGGTGACCACGCCAATCGAACCCGTTTTTGGATTTGCGCCAAACAATCCTCCGCCCCTTTTGATAAGGGCTTTATTGTCCAATCTCAACCGACAACACATGCTTCTCACGTCTTCTGGGTTTAAATCAGAATTGACAAAGTTTGAAAAGTAAGGCGTTCCATATTTAGCCGTCATCTCCATGATGCTGTCAGTGACTTCATTATTCCAATCCCAGTTGTCTGTGATGTTGTAAGTCGGTATTGGAAAAGTAAAAATTCTGCCCTTCGCATCTCCTTCCATCATCACTTCACAAAAGGCTTTATTAATCATATCCATTTCCTTTTGGAACGCCCCATAAGTGTAGTCATACAGATGTTTTCCACCTATGATAATCGGCATTTGGGCATGTGTTGAAGGCACTTCCTTATCCATTGTGATGTTGAAGAACGGCGTTTGAAAGCCCACTCTTGTGGCGATATTCATATTGAATACAAAGGTCTTCATTGCGTGCTTGACATCTGCATAGCTTAGGCCGTCCCATCTGATAAATGGCGCAAGCAAAGTGTCAAAATTTGAAACCGCCTGAGCGCCAGCAGCTTCACCTTGAACTGTATAGATAAAATTCACCAGTTGGAGGAGTGCCGTATCAAAGTGCTTTGCCGCTGCTGATTCGACCTTCCCCGGAACACCTCCAAACCCCTTCAGAAGCAGATCCTCGAGGCTCCAGCCACAACAGTAAGTTGAAAGCAATCCCAAATCGTGGATGTGTAAAGAACCATCGTCATGAGCATTTCGGACGCTCTCCGTATAGACGTTGTGCAGCCAAAATGCCTTTGAAGCCTTGGAAATAATGTGGTTATTAAGCCCTTGCAAAGAATAGCTCATATTGGAGTTTTCCCTTATCAGCCAGTCATTTTGTCCAATATAGTCCCCAAATAAAGACAGTATATCTACTGCCGTCTGCTTATTTTCTCTCTGTTTTTTATGTTCATATCTATATTTTATATAGGATTTCGCCGTTTCATATTCACCCATCTTCATGAGGACATTTTCAACAGCGTCCTGAATCGCCTCTACCTTGGGATATTTTTCCGTGCTATTCTCTATCTCGAGCAGCACATAATCCGCTACTACCTCTGTTAATTTTTGTAAGTCTTTTCTCAATCTGGACGGCTTTGTGGCCACCAGTGATTTGAAAACGGCTTCTTCTATTTTTTGGCGGTTAAAAGATTCCAGTTCGCCGTTTCTCTTTTCGATCATCGTCAACATAACGTGCCTCCTCGCAAGCAATTTACACATCTACGAGCGTTTTTGCTTCCCTATATAATGTATCAACATATTATATTATACACAATATATAGATGAAAAATGCGTTTTTTTGATGTTTTTTTGAAAATAGGACCAAAGGCGCAATTCTCCATTTTAAAGGTAATCTCAGAATAGCCATATGACCCATTCTGTGCTAAAATTTATAGTATGAAACAGGAGGTCAGCATGAGAATTTACGAAGCAATTCACACCGCTATACTGGCACATGAGAATCAAGTTAGAAAGCTGGATCAGGATATCTACGTTGCACATCCTCTTGAGGTGGGCATGCTCCTTGCAAAATATGGCATGTCCGATGAAGTGATTTGCTCTGGAATCCTCCATGATACGGTGGAGGACACAGATATGACGTTGGATGATATAGAGGCGAAATTCGGAAAGATTGTGAAGACATATGTAGGGTTTTGCTCTGAGACCAATAAGTGCTTGGACTGGAAAACCCGAAAGATAAATTATTTGTCGCAAATTGCGTCAGCCCCTCTGGACGTGCTGTTTATCGTCTGTGTTGACAAGCTCACCAATATCATGAGTATTTATAGAAATATTGATAAGATGGGAGATTCCATCTGGGATTATTTTAACGCTGGGTACGAGGAGCAAAAGTGGTACTACTCTGAAATTCTCGAGATTCTGCATCCCATCAGTTATCATCCGCTTTACAGGCAGTTAAACCACTATGTCTCACTCGTCTTTTATAAGTAGTGTTTAAATTTCTTACATAATTAAATCCGCATAGGCTGCTTCTGTAGCTCTAAGCAATTCCTCGGGGGCTAGTGTGACTTGTGACCCTATTTTTCCCGCGCTCACTGTGATCTGCTCAAGTTCGTGTGCAGATTCATGTATCAACGTTTTATATTTTTTCTTCATCCCAATAGGTGAACAGCCGCCACGAATATACCCCGTGTTTTTTTGTATGTCCTTAACGGGAATCATTTCAATTTTCTTCTCACCCAAATGTCTTGCTGCTTTTTTTAAATCAAGTGTTTCTGCCACAGGAATTAAAAGGACGTAAAGAAAACCGCTTCCCGACTTGACCACCAGTGTCTTAAAGACTGTTTCGACAGCCTTCCCCGTCTTCTCAGCTACTGAAACGCCATCTATATGTCCATCAGATGCATCATAATTTGTAATGGCAAACTGGATGCCAAACTGCTCTAAAATCCTCTCTACATTTGTTTTCTTCATCTTATTACACGCCCTTCCTGTGATTGAAAAGAGACCCCAATCACAGTGATTGGGGTCATATTTATACCAATTTGAATCCTAACTCAGTTACCATGGCTTTATCCTGAGCCACTGAATTTCCAACAGTTGTTAAATAATTACCTGACAGCGCACCGTTGACGCCTCCGCAAAATCCATCTTTGGCACGAGTGCCAAGTAACGCCCTGCCACCAGCATATCGAATTTCAGCACTTGGTAAAATCAACCTGTAAATGGCCAGCATCCTCAGTATTGACTCTGCCGAAGGCAGTGTGTTTAATGCCATGGGCGTTCCCTTTATAGGCATCAAGAAATTGACAGGTACAGAATCAACGCCCAAAGTCCTCAACTCAAATGCCATTTCAAGTCGATCCTTCTCCGTCTCATCTATGCCGAAAATACCACCTGAACAAACCCGAAGCCCTGCTCTTTGGCAAGCCTCAATGGTTTCAATACGCTCCTCATATGCATGTGTGGTGCAAATAGCCTCATAATGTCTTCTTGATGTTTCAAGATTATGATGATAAGTTGTCACGCCAGCACGTTTTAGTCTGACTGCCTGAGACTCTGACAACATACCATGTGAGGCACAGATGTCCATGTTTGTCTCTTGTTTCAACGTCTTATAAATGGGTTCTAACCACTCTAAGTCCTCATCGGTTAAATCTCTGCCGCTTGTGACAATTGAAAATCGTCTAACACCTTCGCGCTCCATCTCTCTGGCACTTTCGAGGATTTCTTCCACACTGAGTCTATTATACGTTTCAACGCCAGTATCATAGTGTATGGACTGTGCACAAAACTTGCAATCTTCACTGCACTTGCCGCTTTTCCCATTGACAATTGAGCAAAGAGCCATTTCATTTCCAGAGTATTCTCTTCTCACTCGATTTGCAAGCTCAAGCAGAGGTTCAAGCGCTATTTCTTCGCTCAGTAAGGTTTCAGCCATTTCCATGCCAAGGGAATTTCCCTCAGCTATCATCTGTTCAATTTTATCAAGTAACGTCTTTGAATTCAACTTATTTCCCCCTTAAATGATTATCTCGCTTCAATAAATCCAGCAGCTCTCAAACGCGGTAGGACAATTAAAGAAGCACTGGTTGCTATGAAGGCCTTAATTAAGTCGGGAATAATGAACGGTGTTAATCCAGAAGCAATTGCCCCTTGAAATGTAAAAGCGCTCTTTCCCAAATAGAGTTTAATAATCATGTACATATATGGAACGCCAATCAGATAAGTCACAGCCAATCCAACCACAATTGCACCAAATATTTTCGCAAAATTAAGGGAATCCATTCTCTCAGTCAAATACCCTACGACAAAACTGCACGCTGCAAATCCCAACAAATAGCCAAATGTTGGACTAAACACATAAGTGATGCCGCCGCCATTTGAAAAAACAGGAATACCCAAAAGGCCAACTGCAATATATACAATTTGAGACAATAATCCATTTCTAGCCCCTAAGAATACGCCGGCAAACGCAACAAACAAGAAGTGAAATGTAAATGGAACTGCTCCAATATTAATCTTTAAAAAAGCGCCTATGGTGGTTAACGCCGCAAAAAGTGAAACTAAAATCATATCTCTCGTCTTCATTTTAAACCCTCACATCTATTATTCATTTAAATGATTATCGTCCCTGAACTTTGGGTTGACAATTGATTGCCTTTAAAAAATTATCAGCACGATATAATCACAGCCTGATAACGGATTTTAAAGGAGAATCACTACTATAGACAGTTTAATTGAATCGCCTTTGTTTGTCAACCTATTTTATATATGGTTAACAATCTTGATGCAACTTGATTCATATTGCCTTGTTTCTTCTGGGTTGCCCACACAATAGCATAAAAAACTCTCTTCTTTAAACTAAAGAAGAGAGTGTCTATCATCAACGCCGAACTCAATCCAGGTTAATGCCACTTGCATTTATTAAATAGGGGGGATAAATGCAAGGAAAAAGAATTTTAGCATCAGGCCATTTAAGGCCTTCTATCAACGAAACTAATAATATCAAATGTCCCTCTGTAACGTCAATAGATATCCTGTTAACATTCAGTAAAGCCGATTAACATTTGTTAACTTTTGAATCAGGCTTGCAATTTCCAATATTCGAGTGCGATTTGAGCACCGATTCTCGCATTGTTAAAAACCAGCTGAATATTTGATTCCAGTGAATTTCCACCTGTAAGTTCTTTGACTTTAGCAAGTAGGAATGGCGTGGATTCCTTGCCTCTTATACCAAGTGAATCCGCTTCTTTTAATGCCGATTCAATAGCATTTGTGATGACATCATAGTCCATTTGATAAGCTTCTGGAATTGGATTTGCGATAACCACGCCACCTTTTAAACCAAGTGACCATTTGGCGTCAAGCGCTTCCGCCATTTCCTTAGGGCTCTCAACTCTATAGTCCACACCAAAACCGCTCTTTCTAGTGT
This sequence comes from Firmicutes bacterium UBA6806, assembly GCA_002452745.1. Classification (GTDB taxonomy): domain Bacteria; phylum Bacillota; class Clostridia; order Peptostreptococcales; family Acidaminobacteraceae; genus Fusibacter_A. The sequence goes on along the minus strand of DKFC01000012.1, from coordinate 117,303 downwards.
AGAATGCAGGCAGTTCGTCTGTCTGATATCCCACCACAGGAACACCCAAGGTTTCGAGATGTTCTAATGTCAACCCTATATCTAAAATTGATTTCGCGCCAGCACAGATCACCGCCACACTGGTTTGTCCAAGTTCAGTCAAATCCGCAGAGATATCAAAAGTCTCTTGTGCGCCTCTGTGAACACCACCTATACCACCTGTTACAAAGATTTTAATTCCAGCAAGTTCTGCACAAATCATAGTTGCCGCAACGGTTGTCGCACCGTCTTTCTTCATGGATACGACAAAGGGAAGGTCTCTTCTCGAAGCCTTGACAACGCCTTTTGCCTGTCCAAGGTATTCCAGTTCTTCATCGTTCAAGCCCACTTTAATTCTTCCTTTTAAAATGGCAATTGTAGCAGGTACAACACCTTGTTCTCTGATGATACGCTCAACTTCACGTGCTGTTTCAACATTTTGAGGATATGGCATTCCATGAGAAATAATAGTGGATTCCAACGCGACAACTGGTTTACCTGACTCTAGTGCCTCTTTTACTTCTGGGTGAATATCAATCATATTTTCAAACATTTGCTTACATCCTTTCTTCTATCAATTGACTAATTGTGCTATCCGTCAACGCTTTTGAGACGGTGTCTCTTTGCTCAATGTTGTGGATAGAACAAGCCATTCCAAATTTTACGGCCTTTTCAAAAGGCATATCTTTAATTTCAGCATAGACCATGCCAGCCATAAAAGCATCTCCTGCCCCAGTGGTGTTGACAATCTGTACTTCCGGTGTTTCCATGCGAAGCGCCTTATCTTCAAATGCTCCAAAGACGCCACCGCTTCCAAGGCTAATAACCACTTTTCTCGCCTTCAAAGCCTCTGCAACTTCATGCAATAACTCTAGATTGGCCTCGCCAGATTCAGCGGCTTCTCTACCTATTAGCAAGTTCGCTTCAAGCAAGTTTGGTTTTACAAAGTAAATCTTATCCAGAAGAGCTTTGACTTTAATTGCTTTTGTGGTAGAAACAGTGTCTACAAATATCTTCTTGTGGTTATATTTACTGATTAAATACTGTAAAACTTCTTCTTTCAAGTTTGTATCGAGGACAATACAAGTTGCATGTTCAATGGTCATATCAAACTGTTCTAGGTATGCAATTGAAATCTCATCCACAATTCCCATCTGTGAAATGGCCACGTGCATGTCCCCAGTTTCATCTGAAACCGCCAAATAGGTGGACGTCCTGTGACTCTGATGCACCAAGATTCCCTCTGTATCGACTTTAAGTTGTTTCAATTCTTCCAAGATGACATTGCCAAATTCGTCAGCGCCCACAGCCGAAATCATCTTGACACTAACGCCAAGTCTAGCGAGGTTTTCGGCTATATTCCTGCCGACACCACCTGTGGAGGTAGAAACAAATCCGACATTTGAATCATGTAGAATCATGGGGTTTGCACATTTGCCTGCAATATCCATATTGCATCCGCCAATTACAACAGCATAAGCCTCTTGATTGACAATATAGCCTTTTCCCAAAATCTTGCCTTTTTTAATCAGATTTGAAATATGAACCGCCACTGAAGACCGTTGAATGTTCAGACGATTTGCCAAGGCCTCTTGTGAAATCATCGGTTCTTCCATGATGATTTTCAGAATTTCATGTTCACGATCTGTCATATCGCCTCCATTTATAAACATTTGTTTATTTACTAATCATATGTTTATTATATGCGCTCTTATTCAAATTGTAAAGACCTTTTTAAGGGTTTTCTTTCTGTTTTCTAACCTATTATTGGTTTTATATTAATTCTGAAGGCCTATACTGAAATCAGAAAAACAAAGGAGGTAACCGCATGTCCAGAGAACTTGATTTAATTGATCAAATCATCAGTAGAACCAATTGCAGTTATAAAGAGGCAAATGACGCTTTAACGCAAACTGGTGGAGATGTTGTGGAGTCCATCGTCCTCATAGAGGCAGGTAAGTTTCCCAAAAACACCACATCATCCGGTTCACAATCGAAAATCAACTCAGACGCAACTTCAGACACAAGCGACCATGCATCAGATGCATCCAATATAAAAATGGAGTGGAAATCCGAGGTCTTTAAGGCTCAACTAAAATTTATAGGGGCAACCCTTGTAAAGCTCTTTAAGAAACTGATGCAAATGAAAATTGCATGGCAAAAAGATAACAAGATACTCCTTGAGTTGCCACTGCTCATTGTCATCCTAATCGCTTGGTTTACATTGCCGTTTTCATTGATCGTTCTCGTGATTCCATTTTTCCTTGGAATCAATGTCCTTCTCAAGACAAACGGCAAAAAAGACAAAGATATCAGCCACATGATTAAGGCTCAATTTGACGATAAGGAAGTCTGACGTTGATTCGCAGATGTTTCTATCCAAATTTTAACCTAAAATTGGTACACCATTAAGAAAAGCGACGTATACTATAACCAGATAAGAAAATAAAGGAGGCATTTATATGTCAGTTAGTTTGGAAAAAATTGATATGCTAATGGAGAGGGCTAACATCAGCTACAAAGAAGCCAAAGATGCCCTTGAACGGTTTGACGGTGATATGGTCGAAGCACTTATCTACCTTGAAGACGCTCAAAAAACAGGGCCTAGAGCAAGGGATTCACGAGAATACAGACATTACAGACACGCTAGGCCAAATGGCGCTCAAAGGCCTAGAAATGACTTCTTCGACGATATGAAGAAATTTTTCGATAAGATGAACAAAACGAGCTTTATCATCGGCAAAAAAGGGAAACGCGTTTTGGACATCCCACTTACAGTAGCAGCCATCATCATTCTGTTGACACTGCCAGTCTCATTGATTCTATTAATTCTGCCTTACATCTTCGGCTATAAAATTGTCGTCTTAGATCCAAAGGGCAATAAAGTAAAACCAGAGGAGACTTTTAAATCTAAAGATGAAAATGAGGAAAAAGAACCTGAAGACCGCAGATTCTAAATCCTTAACCCCTTTAAATCCCAGTCAGAATCGGCTGGGATTTATTGATGTCTGTGCCCTTTTAATTTTTTGTGAATAATGCTATATTTAAACAAAGGCTTATACCTTTTACATAAACTTGGGAGGATTAAACTATGCAGAAAATACTCGTTGTTGAAGACGACGTTAAAATAGCGCGCTTTATAGAGCTTGAATTAAAACATGAGGGTTTTGACGTTCAAGCCGTTCACGATGGCAGAAGTGGCCTTGAAAAAGCCCTCGAGGGCGACTTTGATCTCATTGTGCTGGATATCATGCTTCCAGGACTAAATGGGATGGAAGTTTGCAGACGAATCCGCTTAAACTCCGAAATACCGATTATCATGCTCACGGCAAAAGATGACACCATGGACAAAGTCATGGGACTTGATTTTGGGGCAGATGACTACATGACCAAACCATTTGCCATTGAGGAACTGCTGGCCAGAATCAGGCGCATCTTTAGAAAAGCACCTGTAGCTTCTGCCGTCCCGAGCAATCTGTTTATCTCCGGCAATTTAAAAATCGACTACAACCAATACACCGCTTCCTATGGCCCGCAAGTCATCGAACTGACTAAGACCGAATTTGATCTACTCCACTATCTTGCTGAAAATCGCAACATTGCCCTATCTCGTGAACAAATACTGGACAAAGTATGGGGTTATGATTACTTTGGTGAGACCAAAATAGTGGATGTCTACATTCGATATCTGCGCAGTAAAATAGACGATCAGTTTCAGACTAAATTTATACACACCGTTAGAGGGGTAGGTTACTTATTTAAAGATGAAGATCATAAGTAAAAACAAAGTTGAAGAACTGAATACCAAGCCCACTTCTGGGCTCAACAAACCCAAGACTGGCATGGGCGACACAAAGGGCAAATACCGATTTGCCAAGCCTTCCCCACCTAAAAAAGCCTCCAAGACTAGAGCGCCTATTGTGATTAAAGTCAGTGACGCTTCTGAGCCACTTATTGGCTTTCAAACATCTTTCAAAAACAAGAGCAAGGATAAAAGCGGAGAAAAAACCAAAATCAAGTCAAAAAAGAGTTCTAAATCAACTCAAAAGAGAGACGACAACTGGGAACAATCTAACTTTGACCATGAAGCCCTTATTCTACAGCGACGAGAGCATCTAGAAAAGGAAAAACTCAGACGCGAATGGATACGCAATAAAAAAAGGGCACAAAAGAAGGCTAGGCAAACTGTCAAGGAATCACCTGAGTTCCGCAATGACACAGAAGTGCTTAAATCAGCTATTGTAAAACAAGCTCAGGCCGTTTCTAAAAAGCCCGTTTATACACCCCCACCTGAGCCCTCTTATATGGCAAAATCCTATGACCGATTCATATCGCTAATCAGATTCAACATCACCTTTAAACTAACGCTTGGTTATGGGTTTAGAATTGTCTTTCTCATTGCGTTCCTGTTTGTATCAACTTACTTTGGGTTTGCCTATTTTCTGTTCTATCAGACTCAGGGCAATCTCTCCAGAAGTGATGTATACATCCAGAGTCTCCTCCAAGAAGGGTATGCTTACGACACCCCTGTTGTGGCAAACTACATCGCCACAGAAGATTTATATTTTTACTATTTCGATTCCGACAAAAAGTTAATATATAAGAACACAGAAGCATCGGTGGCATATGATGACACCCTCCCCTATGAAGGCTACGACATCCGACAGTTTCCCGATTTTCCAACGCTCTATCAATCTGGAAAATTCATCGACACGGATCAAAAAACCGCCTATTTCGTATTGGGGAAGAACATGAACAAGGCAAGAGGCACTGTGGAGGCTGTTCTGCCAATTGGTTTAATTCTTGGATTTGTGTTGATGCTATCGTCCATTCTTTCCGCCTCTAAGATGTCAGGCAAACATTTAAAGCCAATTAAAATCATGACAGATCAAGTAAAGGACATGTCTGCCAACAATTTAAATACGAGGCTAAACGTAAGTGGCACAAAAGATGAACTCAAAGATTTAGCTCTGACGTTTAATCAGATGCTCGATGATATCCAAAAGAGTTATGAACGTGAAAAGCAGTTTGTTTCAGATGCATCACATGAACTGAGGACGCCAATCGCCGTTATAAAGGGCTATGCTGGCATGCTAAATCGCTGGGGAAAAGATGACCCTGCAATTCTTGAAGAGAGTATTCAAGCTATTTTAGGAGAGACAGAAAACATGCACAGCCTCGTGGAGAGCCTCCTCTTTATAGCCAGAAACGACAAGGGAACACTCAAAATGGATATGTCTACTTTTAACCTTTCGGACCTTCTCAGTGAAGTGGTTAAAGAGACGCATCTCATCGACAAACAACACGCTATCTCCGATACAATTCAGACAGGACACATGATTTACGGGTCGATTGACAAACTCAAGCAAGCTCTTAGAATCTTCGTGGACAACAGCATCAAATACACCCCAGAAGAAGGAGAAATTAAAATATCGCTGCGTGCTACTCAAAGCCAGTATGTCATCGAACTGTCGGATAACGGGATTGGTATTTCAAAAGAAGACCTTCCTCATATCTTTGATCGCTTCTATCGTGCCGATAAGTCGAGAACCAAGCTCAAAGACAACCAGCATGGGGGAACCGGTCTAGGACTCTCCATTGCAAAGATTATTGTCGAACAGCATGGAGGGGCTATTCACGTTGACAGCGAGTTAAACCAAGGGACGACTTTTGTCATCATGCTTCCAAAATCCGATCTTCAAACAGATGAAAATTCGACTAAAAAAACTGCTGATCCTTCTTTATAGACGGTATCAGCAGTTTTTATTTCGTTGACACTTGCTCTTTCTAAACAATCTTTATAAATAAATCTACAAATTGAGGGTTGAACTGCGTTCCCCTTCCAAGTATCAGCTGTTCCTTTGCCAGTTCAATTGAAAGCGGCTCAGGCCTGTAAGAACGAATAGAAGTCATTGCATCATAGGCATCTGTTACGCAGATAATTTGAGCAATCAAATTAATTTCATCGCCTTTGAGTCCCTGCGGATACCCCGAGCCATTAAACCACTCATGATGATGTAAAATGACATTTGAAGTCTCCTTAAGGTATGGAACGGTGCTCAGTATCTTTGCCCCAAATTCGGGATGTTTTTTTATCAAACCGTACTCTTCCTCTGTGAGAGCAGTTGGTTTATTTAAAATGACTGATGGTATTCCCACTTTTCCAATATCGTGCAGTATGGAGGCGTACTCCAACACTTTCAACTGATTTCCAGTGAGTCCAGCAGCTTCTCCCAGCATCAGCGAATACTTTTTAACCCGGTCACAATGGCCCCTTGTGTAGATGTCATTTGCTTCAATTGCATTGGAGAGCGCCTCAACAGTAAGGCCATAACTGAGTTCTACCTGAGTGAGTAAATCCGTAAGAGACTCATTCATGGCAGATGTCTCTTCATAAAGTGCGTTGATTTCCTGATACTGTTCGTTGATTTCATTTTTTTGTCTCAGCAGTTGACTGTTTTGATTCCCAAGCAGCGATTTCATGGATTCAATTTCGTCATTTATCAACACGAATTCCCTTGGGGCCCTTTCTGTGAGCTGGCTTTCGGAGTTGTAATCCCCCTCGCCAATTTGCTTGATGGACTCCACCACTTGATCCAGTGATTCCAAGACAATTGGATCAATTCGCTTGATGACCTCGTTCACAAGCAACGCAAATAAAAATGCCACTACAAAAACGGGTAAAAGGGCTTTAAACACGTTTGCATAAACCGTAGAACGCCTTGTCAAAAGCAAGACTTTCCACCCCATAAACTGAATTGATTTGGGCTCTGAATAATAGTCCTTCCCATCAAAAGAAATAGTCTGTCTCTCTGTTGTGGACTCGCGCCACTGAGACCCATCGCTCATTTTGAGCTGGCCATCTTCGGTTGTCGAGGCTATGATTCGGTTGGTATCATCGAGTAAAACCATTCTATAAAGGCCTCCCACATGATACTGCTCGAAAACATCTTCAAGTTTTACCAGTGTTATATCTGCTCCTGCAACACCAATAATCGACTTGTCTTTCTCACTTAAAACCGCTTTTGAATACGTAATCGTCCATTTCGTCTCATCTAGGGCGTCTTTATATAAATCCGTGACGACAATATCCCCTGGATTCTTTTCTGCAATTTGATACCATGGTCTTGTTCTGGGATCATACCCAGCAGGCAGGATGTCTATGTTTTCTGTAAACATCCTCCCATCTGCCAAACCAAAGGCAATATCTTTATAGGCCCTTCCCTGATTAAACTGTACAATACTGGCATTTACCAAAGGTGCGTATTGGTCATTCTCGTCAACCATTTGCAGTGCATAGTTGGAGGTAAACATGTTTAGAGAATTGCGTATCTCATCGTCAAAGTTTTTTAGAAAAATCTCCAACTCGCTAATCGTCTGGGTGGACATCATATCCACTTTTTGAGCATAGTGCCCCACTTCCAGCCGCACAAGGTATACACTGTAGAACAAGATGGGTACAATTGCAGTTAACCACATAATTAGTCTGATGTAATAGTGAAAACTCTTTGCCTTAGATTGCATCTTTCCCCCAAATGCCGCCGCTTTTTGTCAGGAATCGTCTAGAGTTCAGCTATCATCTGTTCGCCAATTTAAGCTTCATCATAGGCGACGAAGAAAACGACCAGATTCAAAGTTGAATCCCCAGGTTGAGTCACCTTAATCGTCTCAAATTCATGTATGTTTCGCGTATCGTTACTCACGATTAACAGTTCATCCGAATTGACAGCGGCGCTGTCCTCTTCAATTTTGGCATGGTATAGCCCCACCGGAGAAAATACGCCTAGAGAGAATCGCTTATCTGTCAAAATCAATCTTTCATCAAAAATTTCAGGAAAGATGTCTTTGATGGATACTTCAACTCCTTCCGAGAGCTTAAAATGCTTTAAAATACCATAACTGCCCTCTTTCAGCATCAAATTAAAATCTCTGGTTTTTCCAATGCTCCTAGTGTCCCAATCTCCTTTAAAACAATGTGCTTCAAAGGGTTTCAGCAGTATTTCATAAAGCAACTTCTGCTGATTTCTGTGTTTCAGCAGCAGAGGGGCATCAAAGGGCATAATCCATCTCTTCACCCCGTAAAGCGGTGTGAAGTCCGATTCCTCCAGCTCAACAGTGGCACTACTCACCCTCCATGAAAAATGTCTTTCTGCATAGTTTGCATCTTCTGGATAGATAAATATTTCAGTGGTGCTTCCTCCTGACCATTTGGATGTCCTTTGTTCTTCCTTTTTCACAACCTGATACTTCATGGTTTCCCCTCCATTGTCTTTCAACTGCATCTCTTTGCCTTTTAGTAGATTATGCATGTCATTTATTCAACTTTCTAGTCGTCTTTATCTTTTCAGTCCGTGGATAAATATTTGAGATAATACGCGTGAGTGCATAATCACAAAAAAACTTCCCCCTTATATTTTATCGTGAAAGTCCATAGAATGAAATATATATTTCTAAAATTGTACTTGTTTCAACACATTTTTACAAAATCACTTTTCTAAAAACAGGCTATTCATTTTTTACCTATTCTATTATAATAGTTGAGTAGGAGGATTTGTTATGACAATTACAAAACATTTTTTGGTTCTCTTTATCATGGTCTCATTCTTTGTCTTTACTTTTTTTGATACTTCCGGCGGTTACTTCTTCTTTGTCTATGCCTTTCCGATTTCGCTGATTTTAACCTGTGTTGTGTTTATCGAAGAGCTCTTTAATCCTTCGCGCAAACCAAAATACATAGACGAAACAGAAAAGCTCTCTGACGGAATGGGCATGAAGGGACTCGTTGGTTCTCTCGTGAGTATTGGTTTTATAACCGCACTGGCAGTTCTCTACAAGCACACGTCAAGTGATGCCGTCAAAGGACTTTCGCTTGTGGGGGGTGCCGCAACTGCCTACTTTTGCTACAAGCTCTTTCAGCGCTTTTCCTATGGTAATATGAAACTGAGTGTCCGCAGGCGTATCACCCCAGTAAACTTACTGCTTTTATCTGTTTTTTTCTTTGTATTTGGCATGTACTACTTTAAGGCAATTTACATTCCGAATAGTGCCGATGCAATTATTCGAAAAAACGAATACCAGTTTCTCACAGATACCGCTTATCGCTATTCAGCAATTGACAGCATCTTGAAGGGCACCAAAGATACCGTTTATACCGCTGAAAATCTAGATACATTGGAACCGCTCTATACCGCCTACTTTGAAAAACTTGGCGGCGCAAAGCTCACTAGGGATAATATCAAAGATTATCCTGTTTTGGACTGGTCAGATGAAGCGTGTCAAAAAGGCTACTATAAAATGCTCACCCATAGTTATGAATCAAATTTAAAAGACGGGATTTTAACAATAAAGTTCAACACCTTTTTCTATGGCCTCTCTGGAAATATCTACAGGGATCTTGAAACTTACAAAGGTCAATACAGCAAGCTGGTTTACGATTTGACTGACTGCTCTGGCGGCAGCTTAGAACAGGCAATTTACGCAACCGACCCCATCTTTCCAATTAACATTGTAGCTAAAGTCAAGACAAACCCCGAGCGAAAGGGCATCAATACTCAGGTTTTCTCATCTACTGATTATTTGGTTGACGCAGAGATTGAAATGACCTATAGCAAAGCCACTTCAAATTTGGGGTTATGGGCGCTGAAAAACGGAGAGGCACTTCAATACCCCTCCGTTGAATTCCCACTGGAAGACCTGTCACCAAACACCAGCAATTTGATTTATTCTGTTTTTTATGTCAGTGAAGTAGATAGCTACTATGTGTTCCCAGTTGGAGAACTGGAAGCCATGCATTAATCTGCAAATTTTCAAGTTGTCAATTTGTGATTTCTGCTTCCAATTTGGATTTTATCACAGAGAAATCGAATCCATTTTCGAGGCAATAATTTTTTATCGAAAGACTTGATTGAGGCATTTCCGATTCTAGGATTGCCTCAATTTTTTCTTGTGTCACACCCATATCCAACACTTGCTGAAAGGTTGTATTGCCCTTGATAATGTTTTCTTCAATCACCTCTTCACTTGACTCATCCACTACAATTTCAGCTATTTTTGATACATCTTCAATTGTGTGCGATCTTAAATAAGCCACTTCCGACTCATTTAAATCCTGTCGCTTCGCCTCAATGAGCCTCACCGCTGACTCAAACAAGTAGTCATCTTCATAATCATAAGGTAATTTGACATACAACGCCACAAACGCCTTCACAGAGCCATTGCCAATTTCGAGTCCTTCATAGAGTGATTCCAAATCCTTGTTAAATACATCACTGGCATTCACGCTCGGTTCGATTAAAAAAGCTTCTTTTAGAACATCTTCCTCAATACCAAATGCGTTTGACACGTCCATAAAAGAATAAGAACCTCTTATGTCCGCTGGATTTGCCTGCCCTTCATAGAGTCCCTCTTTAAATTTTGAAGGTGTCTTATCCGATTCCGTTTTCCAAAGTCCGACACCCTCAAAGAGGCCAATTCCAGCAAATAAAATCACAACGATTAACACCCCAATCTGATATTGCTTTATCTTCATTTGTAAGCCCCCTTATTTATTGCCAAATTCTATGGTGATGGTATCATCTACTGGACAGCTCTTTTCAGAGGTACATTCATAACATCTGATACATTGTGTGCTATCTACTGTTTCTGCCGTTGCCACATCTATATTCATAGGACAAACTGCGGAACACTTGCCACACTGAACGCAGCTAGACGCTTTTCGCCTTATCTTAAACAGAGATACCTTGTTAAATAATCCCAAGAGCGCGCCATATGGACATGCATATTTACACCAGGGTCTCTCTACAAAAAGGGATAGTATCAAAACAGCTCCAAGCATCACAAGCCCCGCCACTGCCACTTCAGATGTCCAAAAATTGAAGAGTGCATAATAAGGGTCAATATTTGAAAAGACAATGGTTCCCGAGCGTGCTGTCATAAAGACGACCCACCCCAGCACCACAAACCTGAAATACCTGAGACTGCGGTCTATCCCACTTGGGATTAAGCGGTTATACTTCTTCTTAAAAAATTTTTTCCCCAGTTTGCCAACCCATTCCTGAACTGTTCCAAATGGGCATATCCACCCACAGAAAACAGGCCCTAAAAGCAGTGAAATCAGCAAGACAATCCCCATGAGAATCACCGATGAACTGTGTATCTTCTGAATAAAAGTCCCGACAGTTACCAACTGATAAAGAGTAACAACACCTCCAAACGGGCAAATTGCATGCAGTGATGCATCCGATAAAAATGCAATGCCATTTCCTGACTCTGCAAGGGTATGATTTACTGAAATAAAGGCTATCAATGCCAAAAAAAAGATTTGGCTCAGCCTTCGCCAATTGATTTGTCGCCAATTTAACTTCATAAAAACACCTCTATACTTTTTCTATAAGCATAGAGGTGAAATGTGTTTATCTTATGAAGCTCTCTAGAAGATGCTGTGAGTTTTATGAAACTCAGCAGTCAATGCCCTTTCTGGACAGAACCCCTTGAGTGTAATAGTGTTTAATTTCTTTCATCTCAGTGACGAGGTCCGCTATTTGCACAAGCTCATCTGGACAATAGCGTCCTGTGAGAATCAATTCCACATGTGTTGGCCTGTTTTGAATCACATCAATCAGAGCCTCAACTGTAAACAGTTTATAGTAAAGGGCAATTGTCACCTCATCTAAAATGACGAGATGATACTGACCGCTCATTATTTTCTTGCGCACAGCTTCAAACCCTTGAACCGCCAGTGCAATATCTGATGGTTTCGGTTCTTTTTCAATAAAACAACTTTCACCTAGTTGTTCAATTTCGATGTTGGGCAAGTAATGTTCAATCTCTGTTTCCGTGTACTTCATCCCCTTGATAAATTGTCCGATATACACTTTATTCCCAGACAATGCCGCTCTAAGTGCAACGCCAAAGGCCGCTGTTGTCTTTCCCTTGCCGTCTCCGGTATAAATTTGAAGATATCCTCTCTCCATTTTCACCTCCGCATTCTGTACGAATCAAATTCTACGTAAATCGAGAGATCAAACTCTACATGTGTCAAATATTAATCAGATGTTTCAACTTGTCTAAATCCACTTTGTTCTCAAGCCTGTTGAGTATATAGAATCCGTAGTTGACTTTTTCACGTTCCATATAGTCAATTGGCTCATCATCAAGGCGCCTTAAAATGCCTCCGGCCTCACTGACGATGCAATCCATAGCACAAGTATCCCATTTCATAGACCTTCCAAAGTTGTAGTAAACATCATAGTCACCACTTGCGATCATACAGCCCTTTAATGAACTTCCCATTTTGGTAATTGAATAGATTCTGTCATTGTAGGCATATAAAACGCCCAATGTCTTTTTGGAGGGATGCGATCGACTGATTAAAAGCCGATAGGATTCTTGGCGGTCTGAAACGTGAATTTGAGATTTAATGCCATCACGTTCCTGATAGGCCCCCTGCCCTTTCACTGCATAATAAACAGTCTCCGTATAGGGAACGTATATAACCCCCAGCAGAACTTCTCCGTTTTCCACAAGCCCTATGTTCACTGCAAATTCACCATTTTTCTTAACGAATTCCTTCGTCCCATCCAGTGGATCAATAATCCAAAAGCGCTTTCGTTTAAATCTGGAATCATCGTCTATGGCTTCCTCTGTAAGAAATCCGTCTTCTGGAAATTTTGCCTTGAGCATTGTCTCAATAATCGTGTTTGCCGCAATATCAGCTTCAGTCACAGGGGATTCATCTGCTTTATAGCAAACTTCAAAGTCCTTTTCATAGATTTCCAGTATCTTGTCACCTGCTTTTTTTGCTGCATTTATTGCTGTTTCCAATTCATTTATAAAATCATAATCCATAAGCCCATCCTATTTTTCGAACGATTTTGCCACATCTGTCAACGCCGAATCCATTCGAGTTAATATCTGTAAAACAAATTGTGATTTAAAAAGACAATCATTTTTTCAATCACTGCTTTGCCGGAAATTTTAGAAAGTGCCTCTTCATAGGCATCAAGTTGTATTTTATACCTATCCGCAACTTTTTGCAACTCATCCCTTCCTATAAAGTCGGTTTTATAGTCCACTAGAACCAATCCTTCCTCCGTCTCCAAGTACAGGTCTATTACCCCTTGTATCAGCTGACCGTCATGATTCAAGACAAAAGGCGTCTCTTTATGATGACGAGTCGTTTTTAGTTTTATACCCAAATCTGACTCTAAAAATTGAATGATTTTACGTCGATCAATTCCCCGCACTTCTTGCTCTGTTAAAAACCGCTTCTCCATCAGTTGGTCAATGAAAATTTTGAGCGTATCATCATCATATGACATGTGAAAATCCAAATGTTCCAAGACTTTATGCATGACTGTTCCTCTATCAGCGGCAGTCATGGTCACTTCTCCAGCCATGAAGGCCGGCATTTCAATCAGTGCTGGTGGATGAAAAATCTGACTTTGTCTCTTTAGTTCCGTAACAGATATTTTCTGCGGCTTGTATTCCAACTCGTGTTCCCAAGTGATTTGATTAAAACGTTTAAAGACAGCACTCTCTTTCAGTTCTCTGATTTCGTCAGCCTCAATCTCCTGCCAACTAAGCCATGTTTCAACTCGCCTTTGACTCTGGGAAATCTGCCTGATTTCTTGATTCATCAAATCTGTTGGCTCGATAATTCTGGCCGCAAAGGCATCTGAACACATAATCCAATCCATGAAGTTCATCCCAGTAAAGAGATTGTAATAACTTGAACCCCGTTTCCATTTTCCCATACGCTTGCTCGCATCTGACACAGTCCCAAATAAATAGATTCGATCCACAGGCCTTGTCAGTGCAACATAGAGAACCCTCATCTCCTCAGAGAGTGTCTCTGTCTTCATGGTTTCTTTGATGACCCACTGAACCAAAGAGTTTGATTTAACCCTTTTTTCAACATCTACATATGAAAGACCAAGGCCCATCTCCTTATGCAAAATCAAGTCACCGTGGGTATCCATCAGATTGAACTTTCTCCCAAGTCCAGCCACCATGACCACGGGAAACTCAAGTCCCTTCGACTTATGGATGCTCATGAGCCTCACCACATCATCTGCCTCAGCAATACTGCTGGCAACCCCCATATCCCCACTTGATTTGGAAAGCTGTTCATAAAATTGAACAAACAAAGTTAAATTTACTATTTTTGAATTTTTAAATTGTGTGGCGCGTTCCACCAGTAGGTTTAAATTGGCCAGTCTACTGGCCCCCCCTGGCATGACACTCACATATCTGTCTATTTTAGTACACCTAAAAATCTCCAAAATCAATTCGTCTATGGCCGTGTAAGTAGACTGAGCCCTCAGGGACTCCAACAAATCAACAAAGGCTTTAAGGCGCACTTCAAGCGACTCCCTTTCTATTATTCCAGAATGGATTTCTGATGATTCTTCTGCTGCGACTCCCTTTAACTTTTCATAAAAATATCGTTTTTCGATTCCCCTGTTTTTTATCTCTATTAATTCTTCAATTGAAAATCCAAACATAGGCGAACGCATAATGGCCAAAAGCTCTAAGTCCTGATAGGGATTGTCAATTACCTTTAGAAAGTCCATCATCCATCTAATTTCAAGGGTGTCAAAATACCCTGAATTGCTCTCAGCATAAAACGGAATTCCCTCTTCAGAAAATACGCTGTCAAATGTCTGCTGCCACGCTCTAAAGCTCCTGATTAAAATGACGATATCCTTATATCTGCACGGTCTCCATTCTCCTGTTTTAGGCGAATAAACCGGCGATCCCACCACTTCTTTTATCTTTGCGGCAATACTTCTGGCTTCCACTTCGTCAGTTTTAAGCATCTCCAGCGTCAAAGCCACATTGTCTTCACCATATGAAGACACGTCCACGTCGCCTTCCTCGGCCTCTTCTGTGGATTCAGTCACATAAGGCTTCTTTGTGATGACATTTACTTCCACCGCTGCTCCAACTGCCTCTTCAAAGACAGTCCCACTGACCAAGTGAGCTGCATCGTCATAGGCAACTTCACCAAGTCTCTCTGTCATGACGTTTTCAAAGAATCGGTTAACCGTTTCCAAAATATCTGAACGCGTTCTAAAGTTTTTCTTTAGGTCTATCCGTATCTGTCTTGCTCCATTTAGGCAATTGTTGAGTGCAAGTGCATCCTCCACTTGTTCTGCCTGCAAGACATCATCATATTTTGAAAAGGACTTATATTTTGACAGGAAAATAGCAGGCTCCGCCAATCTGAACTTATAAATACTCTGCTTGACATCTCCCACCATGAACAAATTATTTTCGCTTTTAATCTGCCCTATAATGGTCTCCTGAATTGAACTGGCATCCTGATATTCATCCACAAAGATGTATTTGAACTGATTTCTGTAGGTATTGGCAATTGCCCCATCCTCTAAAATCTGAATCGCAAAGTGTTCGAGGTCATTAAAGTCCAAAACATTTTTTGCTTGCTTTTTTTCTTTAAAAGCGGCTTCAAAAGCACCTGTCAACTCTATGATTTCACGTACAGCATCCTTTTGACTATCAATTTCTGCCATGTATCTCAAGTAGTTCTTTTCTTTAAAAGGCGCGGCAATGGATTCAAAGACGCCCTTTTTTATGAGCTTATCTCTAAGCTCAGTCTTAACGCTTTCCACGAGTTCTTCATCTAGGGTTTCCCTATCTGCTTTTTTTATGGTTTTTATCCGGTCAAACGAAAAGCCCTTAATAGCTTCCTCGACCCTGCTTAAACTGCCGCTCTCCACAGCCTCTTCCAGCACGTTAAACTTTTCATAATCCGATTTTAAAGTCTCCAAATAAGGCAGTGGGCCTCCTGGCATGGAACAGATTTCCATTGCCTCTTCCAACACTTCGTAAGCACCTTCTATTTTAGCAGTCATCTGCGCAAGAAGGGTTTGTTCCCAGAGTGTTCTCATGGGATGGTCTTCGGTTTCATAGGCTTCCATCTGTGCTTGTAGCCATTTCATTGGGTATGGCTGGCTGAGGACAAATCTATAAACCGCTTTAATCATCTCCCTCAATTTAAGGTCTTCTCGATTTCCACTGTAACCTTCCACTAGATATAAAAAAGCATCTGAGGCTTTTTCATAAAATGATTCAAAGGTTTCATCTATGGCCTCTTCTATCAAGATACTTCTCTCAGTCTCGTTCAGCATCCTAAAACTGGGGTCAACCCCTATGCTCTGAAAATGTCCTCTAATCACTTCCATGCAAAATGCATGAAAAGTTTTGATGCTCGCTCTGTTCAGAACTTTAAGTTGTTCTATGAGGAAACCTTTTAAAGACTCATCCACAGCTGTTTCAATTGCACTGGAAATTGCGGCTTCAATCCGTTCACGCATCTCTCCAGCTGCGGCATTTGTGTAGGTGACCACTAAGAGGTTTAAGATGGGCACTCTCTCCACTGTGACAATTTGAATAATGCGCTCAACCAAGACCGCTGTCTTACCCGAACCAGCCGCCGCCGATACCAAAATATCCGCACCCCTAAGCTGAATTGCCGCCGCTTGTTCTCTCGTCCATCTAGTCATGCTCAGTCTCCTCCATGCGAATGTGTTCTTGTATGCCCTCTTTTGTGTCTGCTCTTATATCTGCTTTTGCATCTTGTTTCGATTCCTCTCCTGTGCCTTCTTTGATTCGCTCAATGACTGAGTCATGGGAGAGTTTGGGTAAATTTCGGTAAGCATTGTTCTCAAATTTGATGTCAAATTGGCAAAATGACTGATAGTGACAGGCTTGGCAAGCCGTTCTATTATCAACTTGACATGGACTTGGTTCAATATGTCCCTCCATAAGGGATTCACCAATCTCCTTGATTTTGCCTTGAACGTGGTCTATCATGCTATAGAAAGTTTCAAGCGGCAGAACTTTTGAGTCCTTACTCAGTGTGCCATCCTTCTTATAGCTCACCTTCATAACGGACGACTTGCCTGTCTCCATGAGGGTTTTGTCAATTTTCTCAAGAACAATTGGATCCTCCAAGGCCACACCGTCCAGTTTGAGCCGATTTTCAATCTGCGCCTCTATGAGTTCAATCAACTGATCTGTGCTCTGAATCAGTGGGTCATCAATCTTGAAATAGAAAACGCCTCCTGGCATTAACGCCTCCATCCTAAAATAGTCTGGATTATCAATACAGGCCTTTAAATAAACCATGAGCTGCATCTGAAGTCCATGATAAATATCCGAGATGGATAAGGATGTATTCCCTGATTTATAATCTATAATTTTCACGTAGTTTCCAGCTTCAGTCTTCAACAAATCTACTCTGTCGATGACGCCTCGAATCATGAGCCTTTCACCATTTTTGAGTTCAACCACCATCGGAGGTGCTCCAAATCCCTCATCTGAAAAGGCCATTTCAAAAGCCATTGGCACAAAATCCCCTTGTTTAAGTTGCTTCGTGAGCGTCCAAATCGCCCTCTTGGAAACCCGCCTCAATTTTTGAATCAAATACTGATACTGATATTTTGAACCAAAGACCTCACGCTCTAGTACCATTTCATCAATAATTTCTTCAATAAGCTGATAACAGGCTTCTTGAGTCATCTCTTCCCATATGATTCTCTGATCGTAAACTCGCTTTCCAAATTTTTCAAGCGACTCATGGAATAGCGTTCCCACATCAGGATAAGTGATTTCATAAGGCTTGACTTCATTGGGTTTAATTCCATAGGATACAAAGTGCTTAAATGGACACCACATATACTGTTCAAGCCTTGAAACACTGGTTTTCACAGGTATCTCATAAACAGATTTGAGCAGCTGATTCTCGATTCGATGAACTTCATTTTTAAAAGTCAACCCCTCCATGAGAAGGGCAGCCTCTCTCGGTCGATTGATTACATGCCATTTAAACACTTGTTCCCAACAAGGGTGGAGCTCATGTCCATCGGTATGCCGTCTAATTTCCTTTGCAAGATGTCTATAAGCGCCATCGGGGGTAGAAACCGCCACCGGAAGCACTTCGGGATTAAGGGTTACAGATTCCTCCGTAAACCATAACTTCGGTAGAATTTTTTTAATCTTTTGCACGAGGTAAGAAGGCCTTAGAGCCTGTCCCTCATTATTTGCAAGTGCATAACTGATATAGAGGAACGATGAAGGCCTTGTCATGGCCTGATAGATATTATAAGCTTCCTTCTCCGCAAACATCCTGCCGTCTAGAAGAATGTCATACCCCAACTCTTTGAGGTATTCCTTTTCGTGTTCAGAAATTAGCTGCTGGTCGCCTCCTGCCTCTGGCAAAATTCCGTCGTTGACGCCCAGTATAAAAAGGGCCTTAATCGGATGGGATTTGGATCTGTCCAAACTGCCCACGAGCACTTGATTTTCAAAGAGCGGCAAAAGCCCAACTTCCGCATGGTCAAACCCAGCATCTAATATATCCGCCACCTCTGAAACGTTCAGTTCCTCCTCCCCCATAAGTTCTGCTGTTTGATCCAGTGTATCCATGACGACATTCCATATTTGAGCATACGCCTGTGCTTGATTATATGATCCTTCTGCCATAAACACATCCACAGCAGATGCAATTGTTTCATTCATGGCGTTCTTTGCCATAGCGTTATAAATCGCCTCTAGGAGACTTTTCACCTTAAGTCTGCCTGACTTTGTGTGTTGCATCATTGGTTCCATGCAATCTAGATATTTCACTCGTATATCTTCCAGTGTTTCAAGTGGGTAGACTCGGTCATCCCTCTGATTTTCGCTTTGCGTCCCTCTATGATTCTTCTTAAAAGGCTCTAAAAACTGTCTGCCCTTAATCCCAAATTCCACAATATAGTTCTCAAAAAGTGCAATTTCTTCAATTTTAAATGGAAGTAATCCTGTCTTCAAAGTACCCAGAACCGCTTCTGGTTTGATTCCCTCAGAAATTACTTTTAGAGCATTGAGAATAAAATGAATCAACGGATGGGATAGAACATTGTACTTTCGGTCTATAAAATAGGGGAGTTTATTTTCCTTGAATAGTTTGGCAATAGTGAATTCATATCCAGATAAATCATTGGTTACAACTGCCATATCCTTCCAGGCATATCCACGCTCATTTACAAGCTCAATCATCTGTGCAATACAAGCTTCCACCTCTGCCTGCAAATCATTTGCCGCATGTAACCTGACACTGCTTGCATCTTCTGTGAGCCTCTGATATGGATAGGCCATAATTTCTTCGCTTAAAAACTCAATTGCCCGCTGTTCAATTTGCCTTTCCACAAGAAAATTTTTGACTTCAATCTGATGTGCGGTAGCTGCCTGCGTGAGCATTATAGCCATGCGCTGTGGATGTTCAAATACTGACTGAGTGCCGTTTGGAACCGTTACTGATACGTGCTTGGCATTTTCAATAAGACCTTCTATAATCCTGTATTCTATTTTAGAAAAACTGTCAAAACCATCTATCCAGACCATGCTGTTCTTCACAAGACTTGCCTGTGGCATCTGCTGAAGTGCAAATTGAATGGTGTCAACGGTATCCATATACCGTTCACTTTTGGCGTTTTCATAAGCATCCATCAAAATTGCCAAATCGTCGAGTTTATAGGTCAATAGAGGTTCTGTCTCTGTTTTCTGCCTGATTTCATTCAGTTTTTCAAGGCTGATGAGGCCGTGTTTCATCTCTTCCAAAAACTCGCTGAATTGATCCACAAACCCTCTTTTATGGCTGGCTGCTTGATAATAAGACAGGTCTCCTGCACTTTCCATTAGGACTTTTCTCAAAA
The DNA here is from genome assembly GCA_002452745.1 of Firmicutes bacterium UBA6806. Taxonomy (GTDB): domain Bacteria; phylum Bacillota; class Clostridia; order Peptostreptococcales; family Acidaminobacteraceae; genus Fusibacter_A. Next base: position 97,567 of record DKFC01000012.1, on the reverse strand, counting down.
TCATCGACCTGCCAAGTGTCGTTATTTCCTTATATGGAGGCATTTCAGTCTCCATCATCAATTTATATATCAATCGCTTAAAGCTCACTACTTCAACCCCTAAAATCCCAGGTCGGTCTAACTGAGCTAAAAGCGCTTTCTCAGCTTCTAGAGTATACTGTTCCGGTACAAGCAATATAATGCCGCTATTGCCTTTTGAAATTTCTGCGGCAATCTCCTCATGAACGGTATATGACTTGCCACTTTTGGCCTTTCCCATTAATAATCTAAGCATTCACCTGTCCTCCTACTCTTTATTATAAATTTCAAAACGTCCGAATACAACAATTCTTCGGATTCTGATGGTTTCTTCGCCTTCTTTTGTACATTTATGTTATAATAGCCACAAGTATATGACATACAACTGTGAGGAATGTATTTCCATGAAATTTAAATTGACGTCTGATCAGATTAAGCTGATTGCCATAGTCGCCATGGTCATAGATCACATTGGCTCTGTAGGCTATCCAGAACTGCCTTTTTTGAGAATTATTGGGCGGCTTACACTGCCCATTATGTGCTATTTCATTGCCATTGGCTATGAGAAAACCCATGCTTTTTCTGGATATTTGGGGCGTTTGCTGTTTTGGGGCGTTGTAAGCATCCTACCATATTCACTTTATTTTAAAGGCGATTATCACAATGTGCTCTTTACCCTTGCCCTTGGTTTGGTACTACTCAGGGTTCTCGATACGCCTATTTCCTCAGATCTTAAATTCCTGGCGATAATTGGAACTGGGTTTATCTCGACTGCCTTTCACTTTGACGGTTCATTTGTCGCCATTGGCTTCATCCTCATTTTTAGGTATTTTAGAGATTTTCCTACGAAAAAATGGTCTTTTTCAATTGCACTCCTGATTTGCTACCAGCTTTTGATACTCTATATCTCTCCGAGCTGGAATCACGTGCTACTATACGTCCAAAACGCCTCTCTGCTAGCATTTCCATTGCTTTCACACTATGATGGCAACAGAGGGAGGCTTAAATACCTCTTCTATATGTTTTATCCATTTCACTTGTTGATTTTGTATTATCTCTTGACATGATAAAGGAGCTTCCACATGCGTCGATTCGTTCAAACCATTTTATTCGTCTTAATTTCAATCATACTATCATCCATAATCTATTTAAGTGTTTTCGACCATTATGCCTTTAATTCGAACTTTTATATAAAGCATTTTCTAGCACTTAAGGTTCACGAATCCATAGGCATCAGCCAAGCGGATCTCGAGAACGTCGTCGATAATCTAATCACATACATCGACAATGGTTCTGGCGACTTGCATGTTCATGCCACTTTAGATCAGAACCGCGTTGAATTTTTCAATCCGAAAGAACAGGCGCATTTAAACGACATCAAAATTCTCGTTCGAAGCGCAAGAAAAGTTCGACTTAAGTTGCTCTATTCCCTGTTGGCTCTCATGATGCTTGGCTTTGCATTTTCTCTGAAATCACTTAGAGACATGCTTAAAATTCTTCCACTTACTGCCCTTGCAAGCCTTGTGACACTCTTGCTACTTGTTGCGCTCTATCTAATCGACTTCGACTGGGCTTTTAGGCGTTTTCACGAAATTTTGTTCTATAATGATCTCTGGCTTCTAAATCCTGCAAAAGATAGACTCCTTCAGATGATGCCCCTTGAGTTCTTCATGATCTTTACCCGTTATTTTCTGGGGACTGTCTTTGGCATCAACGCTCTCTTATTAGCTGTCTACTATCTGTTGAGGCCAAGGGAGCGACATATGTTTATTAAGTAAATCAAACAAAGGGGATGCTCTTATCTAATGTGTAGATAAACAGCATCCCCTTTTTACTTGTCTTATAACATCAATGCCCACTAAAAGTCTATTACAAGAGCTTCTTCTGGACATTTCTTTTTCCGCTTGTCAGCATACATGTTCTGATCAACCTGATGAATCAATTCATTATAAGTGATTTTCTTATCAGGAGTATACTCGTAAAGTCCCAGTGATATGTGATAATAAATAATGTCTTCGCAAGGCTCTGTATGAAACATAAACACAAAATTTTCAAGCCTTTTCCTGACCGCTTCTGCTTGTTCCGATGTGTCAAAGATGATGCAAAACTCATCGCCACCGTAGCGGAATACTTTGTTTTCCTTCCGAAGCAAGCTCTTTAAGATTGCCACAAAGTCTATGAGAAGTCCGTCACCTACCACATGACCATGCTGATCATTTACCTGCTTAAAATCGTCAAGGTCTATAAACAAAATCGTGAAAGCCCTTCCCCTTGAAAGGTTCATCTCCACAATTTCATCGAAGTAATTTCGATTGTACGCATTTGTCATCTTGTCAATACTCAGTCGCTGATTTAATTCTTTAGACGTCAGCGAAGTGAGAAGCGAGCTCTGAGTGTGCATGATAAAGACTAGCGAAACCGTCAAACCTATGATTCCGTAGGCCTCATAGGAAAAGATGAGTATGACTACAATAAACCAATAGGTAATGGTATAGGCGAAGAAATCTCGTATGCCTAATTGCTTCAAGTGATTTTGACCGGAGTACAAACTCACAAATGTATACGTAAAAAATATGTTCACCATGTTATATGCAAAGAGAACCAGCACCATGTTGACCAAAAATTCAAAATTAGCTGATACGGGGACTTGCTTTGAAATCTCGCTTACTCCGAAGAGCAAGATTGCCAACTGAGAAATATTAAAGAGCCATTTCTCATTGAATATTTTGCTGCCTTCCCGTTTTCGTATGACAATTCTCGCATATGTTTCCAGAACTAGAATCGTCATCAGACAAACTTCTAGCGGCTTATAAAAGGCCAAAAATATAGTCATCGGGCCTGTGAGAGAATATTTTACAAATCTATGGCTAAACAAGTTGTTGGATTCAGAAAAAAAGCACGCCAAGAGCACCACCCAGTAGAGCATGTCCAATCCGCTAAAATCAGCTGAAGCAGACAAGGTCTTCCCAAAGATAATAAGTGCAAATGCCGTCACCGCTATTGAAAAGGGCTTATAGAATTTCTTCAAGGAATCACCACCTTTACAGAGATATCCAATCATACCTTCCTTTATTATATATTTAATTGATAGGCATTTCCATATATAAAAATGTTTTTATGCGACTATTGTACTATTTTTTGACCCTTTTTAGCCCTATTGAATGCTTTTCTACCGCATTCATACGTTTTAAGATACATGATCGTCTGAAGACGTAAAAAATGGACAACGCCAATGCATTGTCCATTTAATCTCTAAATAGAAGGTGTGAATTATCAAAGTCCAGTGGAATTATCTCTATTTTCCAGTGACAACTTCTCTGACTTTAAAGCCTTTGTCTTCCAGTTTTTTTGCAATTACGTTGACATCTTGCCCCGTGATTCTGATTGAAATTTCCTGAATCCCCATGACCTCTGTGTCAAACAGGGCTATATTGGTGATATTGCCTCCATTTTTGGAGATGATTTCAGCAATTTTGGCAAGTGTTCCCTTAAAATCATCTGTCAGAATAGACAGTTTAGGGTCTTTGAGGCCATATACTTTGGTAATGACGCCAAAGAGTGACTTTTGAGTTAAAATGCCCAAAAACTCATCTAAATCATTGACAACCGGTAAGAATCTGACTTTATTGTGAAAGAAGATTTCTGCCGCTTCTTCCACCAGTAAATCTGCTTTGACACACTCCACTCTGTTGTGGATGAATTCCTTGACTGGTTTTTGCAAGAAGGCCTTTAAATCTACGTGTTCTTCTTTGAAATAAGTCTCATAAATAAATTGTTTTGACAAAAATCCAACAAATTTTCGATCTTCTGCCACCGGAAGCGATAAGAATCCGTTTTCCTCAATTAAATCGAGGGCTTTTTGCGCTGTATCTGTTGTAGAAAGTACAATTAATTTATTGACCGGTGTCATGATAGCTCTAATTCTCATATTGCGTCTCCTTTCAAAATTCTAGAATTTTGATTTCGTTTTATATATGCCCAAAACTTTTATGCTATAACAATTATATCATTTATTTTATATTCCAACTTTCAATTTTAAGTAACAATTTATTCCATCTCAGCAAGTAAAACTTGTATCCTCAATCCATTTGTTAGCACTCAAATGTTTCGAGTGCTAATTTCTTCTTGACTTTTCACTTTTGAACCCATAAAATAGTCTTAGAATGTTCCAGTACAGAATAACAAACGATATAAAGGAGTGATTTTATGTCAATGGAAAGAGGCAATTTATCCATCCATAGTGAAAATATTTTCCCAATTATTAAGAAGTGGCTTTACTCGGATCATGATATTTTTATTCGAGAGCTCATTTCAAACGCAAGTGATGCAATCACTAAATTAAAACAGCTCAGTGCCATCGGCGAAGCAAAAATAGAAGAAAATCCGGATTTTAAAATAGAGATTATGTTGGATGAAGTCGCCAAGACTATTACGATTTCAGATAACGGTATTGGTATGACCGATGAAGAAATAAAAAAATACATCAATCAAATCGCCTTTTCAGGTGCCGAAGATTTCTTAAATCAATACAAGGACAAATCAGATAAAGAGCAAATCATCGGCCATTTTGGTCTGGGTTTCTACTCAGCCTTTATGGTGGCTGAAAACGTCGATATTCATACTCTGTCGTTCAAAAACGATGCATCACCTGTTTTATGGCATTGTGATGGCGGCACTGAATTTGAGATGACTGCCGGTACAAGACAAAGCAGAGGAACTGAAATCACGCTTCATGTTGGTGAAGATGGAAAGGAATTCCTCAGTGAATACAGACTCAAAGAAATTATTCAAAAGTACTGTTCCTTCATGCCTTATGAAATTTATCTGACTGTTGTTGGAAAAGAACCTGAAAAAGATGACGAGGGAAATATCACCATAGAAGAACCAAAACCGCTCAATACAGTTTTACCGCTTTATGCAAAATCACCTGGCGATTGTACTGACGAAGAGTACAAAGCATTTTATAGAGACACTTTCAAGGATTTCAGAGAACCATTATTCTGGATTCATCTGAACATGGACTATCCATTTAACCTCAAAGGGATTTTATACTTCCCTAAGTTTAACACTGAGTTTGACTCTTTAGAAGGTCAAATCAAGCTCTATAATTCTCAAGTCTTCGTGGCAGATAACATCAAAGAAGTGATTCCAGAGTTTCTTTTGCTTCTCAAAGGCGTTATAGATTGTCCTGACCTGCCTTTGAACGTTTCTAGAAGTTTCCTTCAAAACGATGGTTTCGTCAGAAAGATTTCAAATTATATCACTAAAAAAGTTGGCGATAAACTCAATGCGCTCTATAAGACCGAACGAGAAACCTTTGAAGGCTTCTGGGATGATATCAGCCCATTTATCAAATTTGGTGGTCTCAAAGATGAAAAATTCTTCGAAAGTGTGCAAAAAATCTACTTGTTTAAAACCATTTATGATAAATATATGACCCTTGATGAATACCTTGAAAATGCCACTGACAAGAAAGTCTATTACGTCACCGACAGACTGCTTCAATCTCAATATATCAATCTTTTTAAAGAGCATGATCTCAATGCGGTTCTGTTGGAACACAGCATTGACACCGCCTTTATCTCACACATGGAAGCTAAAAATGAAGGCGTTTCCTTCACAAGGGTGGATTCAGACCTCACTGAGCACATGAAAGACACAGATGAGGCGTTCAATGCCGAGGAAATGAAGACTGCTGCCGAAGAGTTAAAAGGCGCTTTCAAAGCCACTCTTGGTGAAGAAAAACTGGCAGTAAAAATAGAAAACATGAAGGATGCATCCATTTCTGGTATGATGACACTTTCTGAAGAAGCAAGACGTATGCAAGACATGATGAAGATTTACGGCATGGGTGGCATGGATCCAAACATGTTTAAACCAGAGACAACACTTGTCTTAAATCATAAACACGCCTTGGTCAAATATCTGCTTAATCATATTGATTCTTATAAACACATCTCCACAGAAACTTCTGAGGAAGGTGAGACAAAAGAACACATCTATTATGAAATAGATGAGCTGGGTCAAATAATTATTGAACAACTCTACGATTTGGCTCAATTAGGCCATTCTCAACTTTCACCAGAGGCTATGACTAAGTTTATCAAACGAAGCAATTCGCTTCTCACTAAATTGATATAAGTCACACACACAACACGCAAAAATGACCCGTAAGGGTCATTTTTTGCATATTGTTTTATTTCAAACAATGCTTTATAATGTACTAATGAATCCATCCACAGGAGGTTTACATGAAGTATTTATTTCAACTTGCGATTCTCATGATGCTCTGGGCAGCCGGTGAAGTTGTCAGCATCCTACTCAGTCCATTCATCAGTATTCCTGGGTCAATCTTGGGAATGCTCATCTTATTTTTTCTGCTGTCATTAGGGGTTATAAAAGAACATCATATTGAGGAAACCAGCGATTTCTTACTCAATAACATCGCCTTTTTCTTTGTTCCAGCTAGTATTGGCGTGGTTGCTGTTTTCTCAAATCACCTTTTGCTTTTATTCATCATAGCAATTATATCGACAATTGTGACCATGCTCGTGACGATGTTTGTCACTCAATTTTTGACCAAAGGAGGTCACTAGATGCTCTTACTTTCTCCAGTTTTCGGGATCATACTGACCATTGTCTGCTATCAAGCTGGATTGGTCATTCGAAAAAAACTCAACTCCGATTTTGCAAATCCACTTTTAATTGCCATGTTGATGATTATAGGCATTTTGCTGATTACTGGAATTCCATATGAATCCTATAAATTGGGCGGCGATTTTATTCACTTTTTCCTAAGTCCCCTAACGGTTGCTCTGGGATTGATGCTCTACCGCCAGCGTGCAGTAATCAAAAAATATTTGCTTAGCCTATTCCTCGGTATTGCCTCTGGAGTCGTAACATCTTTCTTTGTCCTCAAAATACTAGGAGGGTTGATGGGACTCCCAGATGATCTAATTTTATCGCTGTACCCAAAGTCTATTACAACGCCTATGGCCATTGGACTCAGTGAAATTATCGGCGGCTATCCAGCCATAACCGTGATTATGGTCATCGTCACTGGTATTACAGGTGCTTTTTTTGCACCATTTGCCGTCAAAGTCTTTCCTTTTTTAAATCCCATTGCCATCGGTATCGGCATCGGTACTTCTTCACATGCTGTCGGCACTTCAAAGGCACTTGAAATGGGAGAGACCGAAGGCGCGCTCAGCGGCACGGCAATCGGTCTCTGTGGAATCATGACTGTAATAGCCGTTCCATTTCTGTTAAAATTCTTTTCCTAAGTTTCATTAGAATAGTGGCTACGGCAATTTCAATCCCCAGTATGGTTCAGATGGTTTTCATCTGTCTTATTCAAATTGTGCAATTAATTTTTGAACGTCTTCGGGCGTTCTTTTTTGATTTACCAAAGGTTCTTTCACATGTGCAATTCTTTCTATAAAAGTCGCTTTTTCATGTTTATATAAAATCCCCATTGGGATGCCCTCATCACCAAATTGTAAAGCTGTTTCGAACGCCGTCACTCTGTTGGTCGGGTCGTAGGATGCATCCAATTTATAAACCCTGTCTTTGTACCACTTAAAAGTATTCACTGCATTAAACGAAACGCAAGGTTGAAGAACATCAATCAGGGCATACCCCTTGTGTTCCATAGCCGCCTTAATCATCTGTTTCAAATGCTCCGGCTCTCCTGAAAAACTCCTTGCAACAAAACTGCAATCCAAACTAATTGCCAGTGCAACTGGATTTAATGGATCAGGGCGCATCCCGTCTATCTGGAGTCTGGTCTTCTGACCAAAGGCTGTTGTTGGAGACCCCTGCCCTTTGGTCAATCCATAGATTTGATTGTCATGCACCAAGTGGACAATGTCCAGATTGCGTCTGACACCATGAATAAAGTGATTTCCACCTTCTCCATAGGTATCGCCATCACCCGATGTCAAGAAAATTTTAAGCCCTGAGTTTGCCGCATGCGCTCCCATTGCCGCTGGCAGTGCTCTCCCATGAAGCGTGTTCAAGCCATGTGCATTTATATAATGTGGCAGTTTTGCCGCTTGCCCAATCCCAGAGACCATTAAAACATCTTGAGGTTTTAAATTTAAGTCGTGAAGCACTATGTTAATGCTATCCAAGATACTGAAATTCCCACATCCTGGGCACCATGTTGTCGGTGTATTCATTTTAAAGGGATTAGCTCCCCCTTCTTTTTGTGCTTGTGTTTGAATTTGTACCATATCATTCACCTCGCTTGTTGAATTGTTCGACGATAAAATCTTCTGTAAATGGTCTGCCGTCATACTTGTTGATGTATCCACTGAACTTAATGCCCGTTTCCATTCTCAGCAGTTTTGCAAATTGATTAAAGGCATTTCCCTCGACACCAACGATTTCCGATTTTCCAACGTATTTGTCAAGCACATCTTCTCTAATTGGAAACACGTCTCTAAAGGCAAGCATCGCAACTTTTTTCCCCTGTTTGTTCAGCACATCAACCGCATCTTTAAGGGCGCCATAGGTTGATCCCCAACAGATAAAGAGTGTCTCGTGGTCTTTTGCTCCATAGAAAACAGGTTCTGTCAATTCCTCTTTAATGGCCTCAATCCGCTTTAAGAACTTCTGTTTGAGCTGAATGGTCATGGTTTCATCTTCAGTTACATGACCGTATTCGTCATGAACATGTGAGTCTGTCATAATCAATGTCTCATCATCAATCCCTGGATACTTTCGATTTCCGAATATATTTTCAAAATCATATCGCTTGTAATCTGTTACTTTCTCAGTCAACAAATGTCTTTCTATCTGAAGAGCTTCTGTCTTAAATCTAGGAACAGATTGTGTGCTGTCTGCAAGCAACTGATCTGTCAATAACAACACTGGAATTTGATATTTCTCTGCTAGATTAAAGGCCCTAAATGTCGCATAAAAAGCATCTTCAACCGACAATGGCGCAAGAACAACTCTCGGAAATTCTCCTTGGGAAGCCGACACCACAAATGACAAATCCGCTTGTTCGGTACGCGTTGGAAGTCCAGTTGCAGGCCCTGGGCGCTGAACATTACAAGCTACCAGCGGGATTTCACTGACAGCAGCAAATCCAAGTGCCTCAACCATCAGAGCAAATCCACCACCAGAAGTACCCGTCATGGCCCTGACGCCGTTTGATGAAGCACCTATTGCCGCCATCATCGCTGCAATTTCATCTTCTGCCTGTTCCACGATAATTCCCATCTCACGTTCATGAGCTGCAAGATAGCTCATAATACCAGTTGATGGTGCCATCGGATATGCGCTGTAGAACGAAACACCTGCTGCCAGTGCACCAAGTGCAACTGACTGATTTCCATTGATGAGCATTCGGCCCTTTTCATCAGTTCTCTGATGTTCTGGAATGTTTTCCAAAGCACTGTCTAATCCCTCATCTCTATCTGCCAACACATCATATCCATAGACAGCTGCCTTTAGATTTTCAGAATTAGTCTTTTCATCCCATTTTGCCATATGAAGACCATTGAGAACGGATTTATCAAGTCCCAAATGCGTTGCAATGATCCCAATAGCACACATGCTAAAAGCATTTTTAGAGTGACTCACCTCAGATAAGTCCTCTTGTTTTATCCATTTTACACTTTTTTCGTCAACCTCTGCATCGGTTGATTTTAAAGCATCACTTGCTATGACGATGCCGCCTTGTTTAAGCATTCTCTCGCTTTTATCCAGTGCTTCTTTATTTAGAGCAATAAAAATATCCGCATGAGACTCACACGAATTTACGGTTTCTTTGTGTATCGTAATGGTTGCATAATTGTATCCACCACGTACCCTGGACATGTAGTTTTTATACGAAAGAATATTATAGCCTTCATGTTTGAGCATTCTCTCCAAAAAAAGTTCGGAGGTGTTGATTCCAGCTCCTGCTGCCCCTGCAATCATAATCGTTTTTTTCATAATTACCACCTTTTGACGATCATTTTTCTAGTTACATTATGCAATTCATCCTGCATATTCATTTTCATATATACCTCAAAAAACTGTGAACATTCATTCATTAAGAAATTTTATCATTTAATTAAAAAGAGACAAGAACAAGACCACTGCCTTTGTCCTTGTCTCTTTGCATGACATTTAGCCATTTAAAGGCATTTGACCATGTGTTTATATTGATGTCCAAGCACGTTCATATGCCGATCCACCTGAAAATTCAATTTTTCGTACAGAGCTTCAGCATTGCTGTTATTGAGATCTACCAAGAGTGAAATCTTATCATATCCCTGACTGGATGCCAGCATTTCTGCCTCTTTAATCAGCAGCTTGCCAACTCCTTGTCCTCTAAAATTCGGATGAATTGCCAAGCTGTCAATATAGAACTCCCCATCTATGCCCTCTTTGGCTTCTAAAACCGCTTTAAGCCTCTCTGAGCGATTGTCTGCATTCTGGTTAAATACGCCCTCAAATGCCACGTTGAGTTCAAGCAATTGATCTGCTGGATAAGCTGTGATCTGCCCAACAATTTGATTTTTATAGCGAGCCACATGGATATAATTATAGCTAAAACGCGTTTGCGCTTGGCACACTAAGTCTTTTAAGGCTCGATTAATTGCTTCCACATCTTCATAACCTGTATATCGCATGGCCATGTCATCTATTGCCATGCGAATCAATTCAACAATTTCAGAAACATCTGCTTGCTCTGCTTTTTTGATTATCATTTTTCACCTCTGTCAAAACCCGCTTGCCTAGAGAGAGAAATTGCCGTCTTTAAATACTTGTATTTCTCTACCATCTTTTGTGATGCCAATAATATCTAGGTCAGCTGTTCCAATCATAAAATCTTCGTGTGTCATTGAATCGTTGATGCCGTTTTTAAGAAGCGTCTCACTGTCCATGTCCTCTCCACCTTTCACGCAAATCGGATAGGCTTTGCCAATTGCCAAATGACAAGATGCATTTTCATCAAACAACGTGTTGTAAAATAAAATATTGGTGTTTGAAATCGGCGAGTCGTATGGCACTAGGGCAACTTCTCCCAAAAAATGAGATCCCTCATCTGTTTCAATAACATTTTTCAGTGTGTCATAGCCCACTTTTGCATTGAAATCCACAATTCTGCCGTCTTTAAAGATCAGTTCGAAATCATCGACTATATTTCCGTTTAAGTTAAACGGCATAGCACTCACCACTTTTCCGTTGACACCATCTCGTTTTGGCGCTGTGAAAATTTCTTCTGTTGGCATGTTGGCAATAAACTCATGACCTTCTTTGGTAAAATCTGAACCGCCCATCCAAATATGATTTTCTGGCAGTTCAATTGTCAAGTCTGTTCCAATGCTGTTCTTGTATTTAAGCAACTTGAAGTCATATTGATTCAGTGCTTCCATGTTTTTTTTCAGTGCGCTCTTGTGAACTTCCCAAGCCGCCACTGGGTCTTCCTCGTCAACTCTCACGGCACTCAGAATAGCATCCCACAGTTTTTCAACCGCTTTATCCTGCGTCTCATGGGAAAATACTTTCTCAGCCCAAGAGACTGTTGGTACGGATGCAACACACCAAACGTTTACATTGTTCATCAAGCGCTCACGGTATTCTGCAATTGCCGTACTGCTGGCTCTCTGAGCCCGCATCATTCTAGTTGGGTCTACCTCTTTCATCAATTCGGGATCTGATGCTGAAATGGAGAGAAAAGCGGCATCATTTCTGGCATAATCCACATAAAAGGTCTTTTGCCACTCAGGAAACTCATCAAAGATTTCCTCAGGTGCCATCATATATTTAATTTTGTTCGTCTTTTCATCGCCCCATAAAACAATGACTTCCCGCGCGCCGTTTGCATATGCCACTTCAGTTACCACGCGTGTAAAATCTGCACATTCAATTGGTGATCGCACCACGAGCAATTGGTTGGGCTTTAGATTAATGCCCGTCTTAACTAACAATTCCGCGTATTTTCTAAGTCTTTTTTCAAACATAAGGCACCTCACTTTAATAAACAAATTTTGGTAAAAAATTAGGATTAAGTCAATTAATCCTATTTTATCATATCAAAATATGTCCCGTGAGGGTAGCTTTTTCTCAAAGCTTTCATGACGTTGCTGACCCCTCTCTATACTTCTCCTAGACACCCGATAATCGTTTCATATATGGCTTTCACATGTTCAGCCATTTCTGCTACCTGTTCATCGGTTAATGAATCCAGTTTCTCTTTTAGGAGAGATTCGACGTATTTTTTGTGCTTTTCGACAAATGTCTTTCCAGATGAAGTCAAAGAGATATGAACCACTCGCCTGTCTTTCTTATATGGCTGTCGCTTCAAATATCCCAGTTTAATCAGTTTGTCTACCAATGGTGTCAAATTGGAGTTGATAACATTAATTTGTCTGGAAATCTCAGACATTGTCAATTGCTTGTGGTTTGACAGAACCAGTAGAATCTGTATATGCGATGGAAATAGTTCTTCCGACTTGAACACTTCATCATCTCTGAAAAAGCGCTTATGCATTGTCGGCATCAGTTTCAGCATATACTCTGTTAGCATCTCATAGTTTTGTGTTTTCACCCAATTCACATCCTTTTTATCATGTATTATTTTATATATACCAAAATATCTTTTATCTAACGATAATTACAAAAATAATTTATTTTTTTTTATAAATTTTTTTCTTCAAGATCATCTGTTTCATAAAATCCGCTGATATTATCTGATGTCGCCATGCTTTCAGCCCTTAAATAAGCAGTCTTTGAGGCATTGTAATAAACTTTCAGTTTTTTATAATTATACCGCCATGACCAAATGACAAACGGAACAGCGAGAAAAATCAAAATGGTATGTCCGCTCATAAGTAAAAAATCAAATATCCCATGAAGCAGGAGCGGTTGTGTCAGAGAAAGTTTTAAATAACGACTTCGCTTCTCAGGGGTCTGCGCAAACCTGGCAAAAGCTAAATAGTATCCCATGGTCACTGCAAAGAGCATGTGCATGGGCACGCTGACAAGCCCCCTCATGACACCCACAGTAAAAGCATTTTCAGTACTCAGAAGATAAAGGACATTTTCCACAGTTGCCATTCCCAGAGAGGCAAAGACACAATAGATAATGCCATCGAGGTGTTCATTGAAATGCTCATCTCTAAAGGCTACTTTCAACACCACAAATCTTTTAAAGAACTCTTCGCTGAATCCAGCAACAATAAAAGCAGTATAGGCAGCTCCTAAGAGCCCTGGGAAGAAATTGAGTCTCATCAGAATCAGCTCTAGAATCAAAATTGGAATCACTGCTGCCATGCCGCCGACAAAGAGTTTTACCAATAGACTGATTGGTTCTCTGTCATATTTGTCTATATAGTAGAAAAACAGTAGCAAAGCCAGAGACGGCCCTATTGCCAACAAGAAGATATTGTACATAATCACCTCGCTAATATGAATTTCTTGGATGGTGTATACCCTTATAAAACAACTTTATTCATTTTTGACAAAAATATTATCTTAATATTATTATAGCGTAATTAAAAAAACTATGCCTCAGACTTTGCATAGTTTTCATGATTTATTCATATTTGATATGGACTGGAAGGCCGTAGATGAAAAACGTCCCCTCAGACAAAAGCGCCGTCTTACCTCGGCCTATATAAAGAGGTTCCTTTTCACCCTTTCTGTACTGCACCCATTCATGATTAGACAGGTTTTTAAGTCCCCATATCTGCGGGTTTTTGGGATGTCGTTTAATCTCTCCCACCACTGCGGTGCAGACGCCGTTTATAATTTGATGTATGAAGACAACGTCGTCATGAAAAAGGGTATAAGCACCACTCGGTGTCTCCATAATGAGCCCCCGTCGAATATTGTTTTCCAAGGTGTACCCACCCTTTTCATAATCAAATTTTAAAGTCTCCCTGACTTGATGAATCCATTTTATCACCTGATGAAAAGACGTCATTTCTTTTTTTGAGCTTTGCTTTATTTCCCTTTTCCATGCTTCAGAGACGTCAATCCCAGCTAAGTTTCCGATTTCTTTTAAAAGTCGTTCCAAGCACTTTAGACTTTCCATTTCCGATTCGCTGGTCAGTGGCTTTATAATGGGTCTATAGAGTTCGGCTTCATAAGTATCCATATGGATTCGAATGTCTTGAAGCACTGTTCTTGTAACAGCTTTGTTTTGTTCTAACAGTCTCATAAATCTGTTGCAAATCGACTGCATAACGATCCAAAATTTACTGCTTGACGCATCCATCAGCCAATTGACCGCTGGAATAAATCCCTCTTTGCATGCCATGTCCTCTCTAAACACCTCTGTTATTTCAGAAAGTTGTTCAAAGCCACTTCCGTGGTTGTTTCGCGTTATAATCAGGGCTGTGGAATCATCTCCTGAATAATGGCTGGTTTTCTCAAGCAGTTGTGATAAATTCAAAGCATCTTCGACAATCATCCCATGAACTGAGTGAAAAAAATAGATATAGTCATCCGATGACTGAGGATATGCATTTTCCACGCCATCGGTTGTAAGTGCAACAAATTCAACCGTTCCATCCAGCTTCACAAAATTGATCTTAAAATTGAGAGGGGCATACCGTTCTGACAACGAGGTCGTTTGATTGTCCGTATGTCTTAAATCTCTGGGAATCGGATGCCAAATCTCACCACCATATTTATAAGCCGTTATAAGCCCATCTCCTATTTGTAGACAGAGCATGTATTCATGGAAGATAGCCACTGCCATGAGGGTACATCCATACATTCTATAGATTATATCGTCGGAGAGCAAATGATCGGAAACGGCTCTATAGGTCATCTCCTCTGGAATATTGGCTTCACACCAGTGTTCCAATACCCGTTCCCGCCACCTTCTCACAATTTCATTTGGCAATGCTTCATATGCCGTTAGTCTCATTTTATCTAAAAAAGTGTTCTCATCAAGTTTAGGCGAAACAAACGCCTCTTCATCATCCATTCTTCCAAGGTTGTTCATCCAGTTTTCCAGAACTTCCAGTGCACATTTAACGGCAAACGAAGATCCTATCTCACTGTATGGATGGGCTGATGATCCATGCCCGTCACTGACAGCTCCTATCTGCCCCGTTGCCGCTGTTGCATCTTGATTTGGCTTGCCACTGCTCTCATGGCTCTTGCCAATATGAGTTCCCTCAATTGTAACCCACTCTGTCATATTACCAGTCCAATTCCTCTGGATTTATGGCATTGTCCGAAGTTGGTGGAAGTGGAATTGTGTTCTTCACTGGATTGATAGAGGCTGTGGATACAGTGGTTGAAGCCCATCTGATGTAGTTTTTGAGATCGCTGGCGTTTTTGGCAAGCAGTGGTTTCAGCTCACCTCTAAACGCATCGCCTATAAAGTCTTGCAAGACGTCCATATCTGTTTCAGAGCCAATTGCAATTGAAATCCGAATAGCCTTGCTGCCCCATTTAGTCGCTTTGAGCTTTTTTAGCCCCTTTTCATAGTCATCTGTTGGGAGCCCATCTGAAAGCAATATCATAACAGGCTGATATCCTCTTGCCCCCTGTAAGTCGCCTTCCAATTTTTCTGCAAGCAGTTCGAATCCTCTCCCCATGTCTGTAACGCCTTTGGTCACAATATTTTCCCATGTAAAGTCTCGGATATCCACATTTCTTGCAATCCACTTGGCACCCGTTGAAAACGACAATGCATGCACTTTTATAGTACCTTCTGTGTCTCTCGCAATCTCTCTGATATGTGGAATGGATTCTCTAATGGCATTGTTGAGTGTCTCTGCCTTGCCACCGTAACTCATTGAATCTGATGCATCTATAAGAAAAAACAAATGTAAATCTCTAGCACCCATTTTACCATCTCTTTCAACTGACATAATTATCCTCCTTTTTCACTTCTCAACCAGCTCTATTGCTGGTATTTTATAATAAGTCTATTTGTCGCATCATCTTATGATGCCAATGATTTCACCAAAATTAATTTCTTGTCCAGAACGAATGGGAATAACACCATTTTTTGAAATCTCACGCAGTTCATTTGCTGGAGTCGTATAAGTCCAAGTCTCCTCTGACAAATTTCTGAGTCCCCAAACACTTGGATGCTTAGGATGAATCTCAATTCTTGCCACTGGCGTCTCATAATCCATCAGAGAAGAGGCGTCCAATTGGTTTTTATAGATAACTGAATCATGGTTTAGCATGACTATCTGATTATTTATCTTCATCCTTAGAGGCAATACCCTTATCGTGTGATTGCACCTTGGGCACCTTGACTTCTGCTGAACCATATCCTTATCGTAAAATATTTGATGTTCACAGTGATAGCAATAAGTGACTTGTCCTCTGAGCTGGCTCAGTGCCTTTATCCATATACTCTCACGAATGCGCTTATGTGGATCGTGAAGTCCTTCCGTAAAGGCCTCTGTAAACAATTCTCTGATAAACTCTGGATAATATGGCCAGTAGGCCTCAGCAATGTCCTTATGTCCTTTAACTGGTCGATTGGTGGCATCTATTGGATCATATATAAAAATCGGATGCATCCCATAAAGGTCTCGTTCAGCCTCCACATCTGCAATCTCAATTTCGTATTCTCTCTGTCCTTGTAAAGGATGCTGTAAATGCAACATTCTGAAAATAACCACTGCAAGAGAAAACAAATCTGTTTGAGAACTAGGTGCTGATTCGCCTCTAACAACCTCTGGCGCCATAAATCCACTTGTGCCCCAAATTTCATCTGTATCCACTAAATTGTCAAATGTTACGTTGTCATTGTCGCATATTTTGATTTCACCTGTGGTGAAATCCACAAATAAATTTCCAAAGGAAATATCTCTATAGCAAAGTCCGCTTAGATGGAGCTCGTTAAAGCCATGTGCAATTCTAACACAAGCATCTATAAGCACTTCAAACCTCGACACTTTCTTCTCTCCAGAAAAATAGTGCGATAGCTTGGTAAATTGTTTTGCATCTATCAACGGCATCACATACCCAAAATTATCTTCTGAATCCCCTTCACAAATGGCAATTGGCCAGACGAATTTATCACTTGGAGCACCTTTTTCAATCAGCATTTGAATTGCCTCATATTGCTGCGGTGTCGCTGAAGATTTTTTATACCATTTCAGCGCATAATCGCCATCCGTTCCCCTTACCTTGTAGACATTCCCCTGTCCGCCTGTTCCAAGTTCTTCCAACACTTCGTATCGCTGAAAATTTGAAGCCACTACAGTGCCTTTAGTCAATATATCTGACATGATGAAACTCCTTTCCTATTCTCTATATGTCTTCATTAGACAACTGATATTCTAACTAAGTACTGTCCAAGAAAGTACAATAGTCCAGCTGCATAAAATCCATAGATTGCTTTATAGGAGATAAACTCCTTTGCACCCTTTGGCAGTCGAATTGAATAGCCTGTGGTCATAATAAAACTCAAATTCAATCCCAAAAGCATTCCCATTTGAACAACTTCATACAGCTTTGCCGATTCAACTTTTAAAACAATGCAAAGCAACTGAATAATGAGTACCACTATGGGCAAAAACATGGATAGATTGATTTTAAACTGTTTATAGCCTAGCCACATAATAACCGATATCAATAGTGACCCACTGATGATTAGCGCCCCATACTGAAGCAACACTGTTTTTACGGCATTTTGTGCCAAGTCAAAATTCGAAAAATAAAAGTTTAAATAAAGGCTCCCCGCCGTCATCAAGACTATAAAGAGCATCAATTTCATCAAATTGCTCTTATTTCGAATAAATCTCTTTTTGTATGATGACTTGATTTCGCTTCTCACTTGAGTCGCTCGATTCGATGCTTCTCCACTTGGCTGAGATTGCCCCCCTGATTCAGGCAAATGATTCTTTGAAAAATTGCCCTTTACAGAATTGACGAGGACTGTCTCAGGCGGCACTTGTACCTCTAGCGGAATACCGGCCGCATCTGCCATCAATTTAAAAGTTTTCTGTATGATTTCCATCTTGAACCCGTATTCTGTTGAAAGCTGATTTGAAAAGGCATCCACTTTTTGCGCGTTGCCTCTGGCATCCCTTCCAAGTTTCAGCAGCTTTTCAGCATATCCACTTCTTCCAATGATTTCAAGCCTTGTTTTCAGCCCATTATTATAGGGTATATAATCATGCAATAGGCCGTAAAATCGCTTGCTTTTAAAGTCGGATACGTCGCATTGTTCGAAAACCTGTTTCAATTGATGACTGAGTTCTACATCTGACATTTGTTTTGATTTAAAACCTAGCATTGTATCACCTCTGTACTAATAGCTTACGTCAAAACGGTTAAAGCAACTACCAATGCCAGTTTAGTATTCACTTAATTTTTTCTTACGATTTTTTAATCTTATTCTTACCTTGTCTGGTGGTACACTTAGAGAGGCACTTTTAGATTGGACCGTTACGGTTTTATAATTGGCGACTATTCACAATTGTTTTTAATAGAGGTAGGACTATGAAAGAGAAAGCACTGTTGCGCATAAAAAAAATGAAAAAACTTCCCATGATCTTTTTAGCTGTAATCATGCTCGTCTTGACGCTCTACAACCTCTTTGCCTTTAAGAGCAATGAAATCAATATTGCCTCTGAGCGGGTATCCCTTCAAATGGCCTCTGATTTAGACGGTTTCGAAAATTGGATTACTGATTTTATAACGGATGCTGATTTAATCAAAAGCCATCTTCAAAATATTTCACCAGAGACGCTAAAAGCAATCCCCGCTTCAAATCCATACTTAAATTACCGTTATACCGATCAATACACGCATTACATTTTCGCTGGTTTTACAGATGGTTCTTTTACTTCGGACAGCAGTTGGCTTCCGCCTGATTCCTATGACCCGAGAAACCGCCCCTGGTATAAAGCAGCTGTTGACCAAAATAAAACACTCATTTCCGATGTCTATGTCGGCATGATTAGCAATGACTTTGTCATTACCGTGTGCACCCCTATCTACTATGAAGACAATCTATCTGGAGTCCTCGGCATCACGCTTATTTTAGATAATTTAAATAGTAAACTACATGACGATAGATCCCGTCCGAATTTTGATTCCTTTATCATATCAGGCTCTGGACTCGTTCTCGCAGATACAGACAATCCTTCCAGTATCAATCAATTGGCAGAGGACAGGTACCTCTATTTTCTATCTGCCGCACAGAAGACAGATGGCTACCTCAGTCAAATTACAGCCGATGGAAAGTTCTATCTCTATCGTTACAACCCTGATTTCGACTGGGTTATTGGCACAAAGACGGATTTGGACTCCGTCACTGAAGATGCTGCTTTTTGGATGCGTCCTCAGCCAATTGTAAATTTGCTCTTTTGGGTTCTATTTATGGGGGTTCTCATCTATATTGGCAATTTAAATCAAGAGCTTATCACAGCTAGCGCCACTTTAGAGGCAAACAATGACTCCCTCAAATTGACCAATCAGAAACTTGAAGAAGCCAATCATCAGCTGGCCTATCGTGCAGTCCACGATGGCTTGACAGGGCTTTACAATCGCTTTGCACTGGATGATACACTGGATACTCTAATTTCTAAAGGATTTCAAGAGCGCAAATATATTGGCATCATTCTATTTGATGTGGACGATTTTAAAACTTACAACGATCTCTATGGTCATATCCAAGGTGATGAAGCTCTTAAAACCATTGCGTCTACGACAGCAGAATTTTGTGACTCAGCTGTCATGACTGCAAGATATGGGGGTGAGGAATTTGCAGTTCTCTTCTACGATTTGGACATAGATGAAATCTATAAAATTTCAGAGCAACTGCGCCAGCACATTCAGTCAATTGGCATCAAACACAAACTCGGTGATTTCGGTGTTTTGACCATCAGTGGCGGCGCACATGCGATCTTGCCAACACTTTCCACTTCCAGAGGCAAGTTCATCCATCAAGCAGACATTGCCCTCTACAAGGCAAAAGCCAACGGAAAAAATAGATTCTACAGAGCCTATAATCGAGAATAGACAATTGAAATTTAAAGCCTCTAAATGCTATCAAAGCCCCTGAATGCTATAAAGGCATTTCAGGGGCTTTTCAAATTTAAAGTAAAATACTGAGCGTATGCTCGCCTATGATTTTTTGACTGTGTTTGATAAACTGGTTATCCAACAATATTTTATTTTTATCAAACCACTTGTTCAACTGATTTCTTGAAAGGTCTTCAATTTGTTCTGAAAGCAACTTATCTATTCGAATTTTGCTTTTAACAATCAATCTGATGCGCACTTCTCGGTACCCACTTGCACATAATGTCAACAGTTCAATGGGTTTTTTATCCGAGCTTTCCAAAACCTCTGGTGAAACTTCCACTTTATTTTCAAGGTTGCAAACGGCTTTAAACTGTTCAATTTTACGGTTCCATGTATGCCCTCTTTCACATTTGTATATGGCATAATGATGAATATTTTTTCCGTTTGCATTTTGTCTCCGAACCAAAGAATCAGAAAACAAAACTTTTTTACCACAGTTATGGCAATACCTCTCAACCTTTTCAGCCGTTATTTCACCAAAGTTCCAATTTAAATATAGCGTTTCGCTGTTCATATGCCTCTATGCCTCCATTTTTGAAGTTGGAGACATAAGCATGTTTCGTTTCATATTTGGTTATGCCTCCTGATTATAATTGACTGATTATAATCATCCATGAAGGTGTTCCCATATGATTTCCTCCCTTCCACTCGGAGGGGTTGCTGTTCATTTTTTATATAAAAAAACAGGCCATGCCTGTCTTATCTTTACAAGGCTATGACTAAACCAATCCTCCGAGCGTCAAAAATAACCTCTCTTCATTTGAAAGGCTTTGTGACTTGCTCAATTTTACCGGATTAGTTTATTGAAGGTGTCATATATCCTCCTTGATCTAATTTATGATTTTAGTTAAGCGACTTACCGCCTTTATATTATACCATTAAAAAGGAGACCAGTCCATCTGACGGGTCTCCCTATTATTTTAAGTTTTAAATTTATCCCCTTATTTGATGACTTCAAAGTATAATTTCTTGCCCTCTGCCGCTAATTTTACGCCCTTTAACTCTGTTTGAATTCTTGGAACCGAAATCACAGAGATGCCATTGACAGTTTGTATGTTATACTTTTGCGCAGTTGTTGGATAGATGACACACACATCCACACCTTGCGACTGAATCTTTGAAAGCTCTGTCATTAAAAGCTCACCTTCGTATTTGTCACTGAATTTATTGATATCATTCATGATGACCACCACTGGCTTTTGCTGTGTCTGCCCTGCCATTTCAATTAGCTTAACCCATTGCTTATAGCCATTTGTTCGAATTGAGTTGTTGACATTGTTCAGCTTCACAGTGGTATATGCTGCCGAACTGTCCACTTGTATAGTTGCCTTTGCATTCTTTAGAATAGCTTCTTTAAACAAATCCGTCGCCTTTTCACTAAAAGCGATGGTCTGTGCTTTTGTCTTCAAAGTTGATGGCAGCTCATAGGCTTCTGCCGCTTTTATTTTCGTGACGTTTTCAGGAACTTGTACGATAATCTTTTGTCCAATAACCGCTGTGATATCATCTATCAAAATCGTTCCCGAGTCTTTTAATTCACCATCCGTTTCAACGAGATACACGCGATTTAACTGTGCCGGTTGTTCGAAGTTGGCTGGCAATTCAGCTGTGAGATACTTCCAGCCTTCCCAGTCAACATGTCTTGAAAATGTGATATTTGTGGAATTGCCCTTTGCATCGGTTACTTTTCCTCTGAGCCAATGATCGTTTCCATAATCTCCAAATGCCCAAAGTCCAATTGATTGGGTATTATCAGGCAACCCTATTGGCTCATTGAACTCCACATATGCGGCTCTTGTGTCAGAAGACGCCGAAAAGTCATATTCAATTAAGCCCGCTTGTGCGCCATTTTTAGGCATTGGAATTTCTCTGTATCGTCCTTTAACTGTCTCTGGATAGCCAACAAATTTCCCTGTTGGTGTTTCAAAAGTGGCTAGTATAGACTTCTGAGTTCCCACTGCCGCTGGTATATAAGTCTTCAAACCGTTGAATTCAAATGTAACCACAGCTTGTTGTACTTGATTTCCCGCCTGGAACGATCCTGTTTCAGCATCATATGCACCGACCATTTCAGGAACAGTTGCCTTAACAGAATCACTTGACAGTTCAATGGTCTTGCCATCGCTTGTGGTCACTGAGAAGGTCAATGCCTTGTTCTCTCCTTTGTCTACTTTTATAACTGCTGGTGAGACGTTGAGTTTCACAGCATTATCATAGACGTGAATAATCCCCTCTGCGACCAATCCGTTATATTCGGCTTTAATCTTCCCAGCACCTGTACCAGAAGCCACTAAGAATCCATCTTTAATTGAGCCCTCTATTCCAGTTAGCTCCCACTGTACTTTAGAGGCATCCACTGTAACTGGCACGTAGTTTGAGTCAATAACCCTCAACTCAATTGGCGTCTTCGTTCCCAATACCAAATTAGGCGACTCCATGTCAATTTTTGCCTTTAAAAGTGTTGGTGTCTCCGATAAGACTTTGGCAATAGCAAGGCCAGTATACATCT
This sequence comes from Firmicutes bacterium UBA6806, assembly GCA_002452745.1. Classification (GTDB taxonomy): domain Bacteria; phylum Bacillota; class Clostridia; order Peptostreptococcales; family Acidaminobacteraceae; genus Fusibacter_A. Next base: position 75,021 of record DKFC01000012.1, on the reverse strand, counting down.
TACGTTCGCTTCCATCTGACGGGTAGTTTACAGTCCTAGGACTATCTTCCCAAGGCGATTGAATCACCATTTGAGAAGAACCGCCGCCATCTAAATTGATGGCCTCATATGCACCCAACCCAATCATAATCTGACCAAGCTCTGTCTGGGTAACCCCTCTAAAAGCCGTTGTTCTGCCGTCTATAGTGACCATGATAATTTGTTTTCTATCTTTTGTAATGCCCACGGCGCTTCTTGGATGTTTTCCTGAGATATTTTGAGAAAAATTCTCAATCACTTTCCCATTGGATACAATTTGCGCCCCGCCGCCAATACTCAAATCCATGAATCTAAAATTGACATCATAGTTCAAAGTCAATTTATCACCCACTTTGAAATGAGTTTGAACAGCTCCTATATCAGCGCCAACGCAGGCAATGACATATCCGTTTTCAGGAATTGTAAAGGGATTTCCCATACGTCTAATCTCTTTGACAACGTCATCTACCACTAACAATTCCAAAATGTCTTTATCAAGGGTCTTGCCATAGGAAGTTGTCGCCCAATCTGTTGTAAACAAAATACTTCTGTCATATGAAAGATAAGGTTTGTTGATATAAGTGAGCTTTTGCGTATACGTTCCATTTGTAAAAGAGTTATTGGGTGAATTGATATACCCTATATATGGAAGATTGTCTTTTGTGACATTAAAAGATGCAAACTCATTTGATCCCACACTTGTTGTCAGTACTTTCCCGTCTCTCACGAGATTTCCCATGGTGGTGTTATTGGCTGTATCAAAGAAATCACTATTGATGGCTGCTACTACTGAGTGATCTTCGTTATTCTTATCCAGCAAGTTGGAAAGTGTATCTCGGCTTGACAAATACGAATCTGTCAATACAGTTAAATCCATTTGTTCATTTAAATTAGCCCGTACAACGTTTATGTTGAGCCAGCCTTCACTTGTGTATCGCATAATCGTCTGTTTGGTGACGCCATCTGCTAAGTTTTCCAGTTCTCCGTAGGACTCATAAATGTCTACATACGCTGCAAACCCCAAACACTGAGTCATAATTACCATTAATGCCAACATGATGCCAATGCGTTTCTTCATAATAACCTCTCTTATGTCCATAACTTAAATAATTGCGTTTAAGGGTTGATTCTTCTCTCCTCATTATAGCGTTTTTGTGTGTCTTCACCATAAAAATCTGATTACGAGTTAATGACTTTTTCGTGTCAATTTTTGTCATTATAAAAAACCGATGAAATTTCTTTCATCGGTTTTTGAAGTCATTTTATTTAATTTAGAGTTGATTCTCTCATTTTGAGGCTCAGTTTTGAATCTCTTCAAACGCCTTCAAAGATTCTTTGAGGTACTCGTTGAGAACATCTTGTATGTGAGAATCTTTTAAGATGACACTGATTTCAATCCTTCTATTCTTTGCATAGGCATCCTCTGTCGTTCCAGAGACAGCTTTTCTGTATTCAGAAAACGAACTAGCCATAAAGTACTGCCCGAAAGTGCTCTCTAAGTTTGGATTTGATGTCATCAAGTAATTAACCACTGCTGTTGCCCTCTTTGAACCCAGTTCGCGGTTGTAACTGCCGCTTCCACGTTCATCGGTATGTCCCTGTATGTTGATTGAGTCTATGCTCGCCCTAATCTCAGGGTCTTTGAGAACCTCTTCAAACGACTTGGCCAACTGACCCAGCAACTGTTTACCACCTTCTTTAATCACATATGAATCTGTATCAAAGACAAGGCTCTCATTTATGACGATGTTACCTGTATCACTGATGGTGACAAGTTCCTCACCAGATGAATTGGTCTTGCCCAAGTTTGACTCTATGCTGTCTTTGACTGCTGTGAGTACATCCAGCCTAAGTACTGCAATCCCCTGTAGCTTCTGTCTAAGGTTTCCAAGCTCTTGATTGCTGCTTGCTATAACTTCTTTTTGTGCATCTATTTCTTCTTGGGAGAGTTTTAGAGCAATTTGTCCCGCTTCAACTTCTGCCATGGTTTTATCCAAATCTGTTTTTAAAAGCCTTAAGTTCTCTTCTGCTTGACTGATTTCAAGTTTACTGGCTTCCAATTGTTTCTGCGTATCATCAAGTTCCTTTTTCATGAATTCCAGATTTTTGCCAGTTACAATATTGTTTATATACATCAAGAACATGACGAAGAACAATATAATGGCAATGGTGGAAATCATATCGGTAAAGGAAGGCCAGAAGTTTTCTTGATCAACTTGATGAACGCGTCTTCTCTTCGCTTTCATAATGCCGCCTCACTTCCTCTACTTTTTAGTGTCTTTAAGTCCCTCGGTGAGATCTTCAAAAGCCACTGACATCCTTTGGATATTGGTTTTCAAGTGATGATTAAACTCTGAAAAGTCTCTTGTATTGTCTGAGAATGTTTTGATGGAATTATCAAATTGTCCCAAACTTCTCTCTATGGTATCTGCCGTATCCTTCATATTGGATGAAGCTACTGTAAGTCGATAACTCATCTGTTGAGCCACATCATCTAAGCTCTTAGCCAATTGTTCTCCAAGTGCTTCAAATGCATTTTCAAGTGGTGTCTTTCCATTTTCATCAGTGTGTGCCAAGTCTTGAACTTTAAGTCCTAAATTATTGTCAAGGTACTCCTCAGCCACTGAAATATAATTTTCTCTAGTTTCGTGAACACCGACTAAAATAGTCATTAAGTTGACAATAATAGAAGCCGTAATCCCAAAAAGAGAAGTGACAAACGCCACGGACATGCCGTTGATAGAGCTCAATAAGCCCCCTGTTATCATATTGACATCCCCGACGATGGTTTCATTTGTATTGCTCAGCAGAGAAACCAGTTCAGAGATTGAAAGGGTCAGTCCAAAGAAAGTTCCAACCAATCCCAAGATAATCATAAGTCCTGATGACCGCTGAACAAATCGCTCTGCCATTAAGGTCTTATTTAAAAATTGACTGATGTTCTTGTCGATAACTGCTGGTGTGTTTATCTCCTGAATTTTCAAGGATTGTGCCGATTTAAAATCGTCGACGATGGCATTGTTGATTTCACTTTTGAACACGGCGTTTTTTCTGTTCTCGTGTTCAGTCATATCATATATAAGCCCTAAATATCTCGCCTTGATTCTTAAAAGTGCCACAACCGTAAATAAAAGAATGAGGACTATTATGCCGATTATTAGCTGTCCTATAGGGTTCATGCTCAAAATCATTTGAATCATACTCTACCTCCTAAAAATGATTATTCCTATATACATTAAAATGATTCCAAATTTGGTGCTCTGTATATATATGTTACCATATCTGTTTTCAAAATAACCGCCTGTAAAGGAATCATAACAATATTTTAAGTATTTTTTAATAGTACTCATCCAAAATCAAAATAGCGATGTTCCCTCTACGAAATGGTTGATTTTACCCTTCTCAAAGAACATCGCCTCTATACGATTTGGTATCTTTATCACGTTTTAAATTCATAAAATTGTAACAAGTCTATTTAGGATTCTTTAACCGGTTTGGGCAAGACCTTTTGAATAAACGCCACAATTTCCTCTCTATTTTTAATCATGGAGAGGTTTGAATCTCCTTTCAGCATCAGCATTTCATGAGATGGGAACAGAGAACAGAGCGCCAATTTCTCAGGCAGTTCCGCATCCATATCTGCAAAGGATTCGATGATAATCACAGGTGACTTCACTGGTTCAAACTGCTCTTTGCTGTAGAGTCTATGATACCAGAAATCCTTCATGAAAGTGTAATTGGAGATCATTTCCTCTTGTGTGGTGCTATACAACATCTCTTCGTAAAAGCCCTCCCAAAACAGCCTCAGGCTTATGTTTTCAGGGTAGATGTGCATGCTGCTTCTGAGCCGCTTTGAAAAGCGCTTTTGAAAACTGGAGAATTTTAAAAAGCTGATGGATTTTAAAAAACTGTTAATGGATTTCTGATTCATTTTGACCACTTTTTTTGAAACCAGACTGTCTTTGCTGACACCATGCATGAAAATCACATGGTCAAATAACTTGGGTTCTTTAATCAGCAATTCTTGAAGAATCACCGACCCAAATGAATTTGCCAGGACATATGTAGGCTGCTCGTCTACTTGAAGCCTTTCAACGGCAATACGAATCATTTCAACAAGGTGTTCCAATGAGTTTGCCACAGGGTAATCAATTGCAACAACACGATATCGGATTGACAAGTCCAATATATACTCGTAAAACGAAATTCCCTTGCCAGTTGAGCCAGGTAACATGAGGATTAACGGTCCTTGCCCTCTCTCAATATACTTTAATGTAGTTCCTGCAATTTCAAGCTGTTTAAATTCGAGGGAGGAACGCGACGAAACATAACGTTCATAGTCCTCTTCCAATACGTATTTATAATGTTTCTCCTTTATCGATACCGGTTCACTTTCTCTCTTTTTAAACATTTCACTCTCCTATAGTGTACTAAACCCTATTATATCATTATTTCCAGATGCATTTCTTTAAGAAATTCTAATTTCTTTATTTATTTGTAATTTTTCATTTAGAAAAATGCTAGGATGTTATAATATAATTATAGGTACCATTAGGGCGTCATTTATTTGATAAAACTGCTTTCAAGTTCTCATCAAGACGCTTGATTCCAAAAGTAAAGAGGTATTCATGAAAATAAAAACCAAGTTTATCATCTCTTTGATTTTAATTATCGTCATCCCCGCAATTTCAACGATTATGGTCACCACTAACTTTTTAAGCGATAATTTAAACTTCATTCACTTTTTTGATACGTATTATGATATTTTCAACAATTTTTCCAAAGTTTCATCCGAGTTTGAATCCTTTATTTCTCCATACACAAATTCGCCAGAATACTTTCTCACAGACAACTTTAAAAAGGAATCGGATGCGTATAGCACGTCTTTTCTCATTATTGAAGTCTATGAGAACAATCAACTGTACTATTCGACTTATACCGACCAGATTGAATACAGCAATTTTCTGGAGAAATTTCTCTATGAGAGCAGACTTGAAAATGCGCCTATAGAGCGCTATTCACTTCAGCACCATCACTATGATCGCTTGAACGACGGCCCAATTGACGTCAAACTGTTAATTGACAGCACTCGCCTTGATGTTGCGTACAAACTCTCGGAACAAGTTTTTTTTCTGCTCTATGCCCTGTTTAATATCGCTGTCCTTTCAATTATTCTCTCTTGGATTTCCAATCCGCTTAAGAGAAGTATTCGGAAACTGACACACACCACCAATGAGATTGGAAAGGGCAATCTAAGCGTCAATCTCGAATACAATGAAAATGACGATTTTGATGATCTCGCAAACAGTATTGAACGCATGCGGCAATCCCTAAAAAAATCAGTTGAAAAGCAACGGGTTTTGGAACTCGAGAAGAAGGAAATTATCGCCAACATCTCTCACGATCTCCGGACGCCAATCACCTCAATAAGGGGCTATATTCAAGGGTTGAAAGATGGTGTCGCCAGAACTGAAACCATGCAGCAGGAGTATCTTGACACAATTGAAGCAAAGACCTATATGATAGAGAGTCTCGTAAATGACCTTTCTGTTATCGCCAAGTACGATCAACAGGGCATACAGCTTAATCGCCACAAAATCAACCTCAAGTACTTCCTCAGCGATTGTGTGGACGCTCTTGAATCCGATGTAAAAAAAGCTGGCGGAACACTGTCGCTTCACTATATCATCAAGGACATGTATATTCTAGCTGATCCTGAAAAACTCATGCGCGTCTTTATCAACATCATTGGCAATTCTATAAAGTACCGCAGTCATGCCCCAATTGAAATCATCATTCTCGCCAATCAGGACGATGATGGTGTCTTTATAAACATCTCAGACAACGGCATCGGACTCAAAGAAGAAGATCTCTCAAAAGTTTTCGAGCGATTCTACCGCTCTGACAAGTCCAGAAATCTCAACATCAAGGGCAGTGGCATTGGGCTGAGCATCTGCCGCGATATCATCGAGTCCCACGGCGGGAGAATAAGCGCTTACAGCAATGATTCCAAAGGCCTTACCATCTCCATCAGGCTCAAAACATACGACGATGAACGTCATGTGCCAGATGACTTGACAGAAGGGCATCCCTTCAAATAATTGGCACTCATAATTTGATTTAAAAGGAGTTCACATGGAAAAAATACTGATTATTGAAGACGATCAAAGTATCGCACGTTTGGAAAAGGACTATCTGGAAATCAGCGGATATGAAGTGGTGGTCGAAGAGACTGGCGACTTAACCAAGATTATTCCCCTTCTGGACGATATAAACCTCGTCATCTTAGATTTAATGCTTCCAAAGGGAAATGGCATAGATATTTGTAAACGTATTCAATCGGTTAAGGATATTCCAATTATCATTATTTCTGCAAAAGATCAAGATATGGATATCGTCCTTGGGCTTGGCGTCGGCGCAGATGACTACATGACAAAACCCTTTAGCACCAGCGAACTCATCGCAAGGGTCAAAGCGCATTTGAGGCGTTACTCAAAGATGCGTTCTGTGCAGGAGGGGTCTTATGACGATTCAAACATCGTCATCAGAGACATGATTATAAATGAAATGACCAAGACCTTTTCTGTCATGGGCGAAACCCTCGATCTCACTCCAAAAGAATTTGAAATCATCGCCCTTCTTGCTAAAAACCGAGGCCGGGTATTCTCCAAAGAGGAAATTTATGAGCGCGTTTGGAAATATGATTCTCTCGGAGATGCCTTCACCGTCACCGTTCACGTCAAACGCATCCGAGAAAAAATTGAGGCCGTCTCTCCAAATACAAGTTTTATTGAGACGGTTTGGGGCGTGGGGTATAAGATTGTATAAAGAAATACTGTTCAATAGAAAGCGCCTATCTCTTTGGATCTTTAGAGATAGACGCTTTTAATATTTTTTATGTCAGTTCCACTTTGACAGAAGTGTCTGTTTTCTCACTCATGTCTCAAAAACTTCTTAAGCCACTTTAGGTGGTTCTTGTAAGGCGGGTAAATCAGCGGCATCTCAAATTTTGTAGATTTTTTGAGGACACTCTTCCTATGTGAAAATGTTCTAAAACTCTCATAGCCATGATAGGAACCCATGCCTGAATTGCCAACACCACCAAATCCCATATAAGTTGAGGCCACATGGGACACCGTATCGTTGATACACCCACCACCAAATGGAATTTGCTCCATTAGCAGATTCTGTATGCTCTCACTTTCTGAAAACACGTAAAATGCAAGCGGTTTCGGCTTTTCTCTAAGCGTATCAATGACTTCTTCTAGGTTCTCATAAGTCAATATGGGCAGAATTGGCCCAAATATCTCATCTTGCATGACAGCATCTTCCCAGGTGACATTTTTCATAATCGTCGGTGCAATATAGAGGTTGTCACGATCATATTGTCCACCCAACACCACTTTTCCATGATCTATCAGACCAGTAATTCTGTCAAAATGCCTCTTGTTTACAATTCGGCAGTAATCAGGGCTCTTAATCGGAAAAACACCGTAGAATTCAATGACAGCCTTATTTAGGGCTTCTATCAATTTGGATTCTACTTCTTTGTGAACGTACACATAATCTGGTGCTACACAGATTTGTCCGCTGTTCATAAACTTGCCCCATGCAATCCTTCTGGCTGTAGCTTTAATATTTGCATCCTTATGCACAATCACTGGACTTTTACCACCTAGTTCCAGTGTCAATGGCACTAGATTTTCTGCTGCTGCCCTCATGACCACTTTGCCAACTTCGACACTCCCTGTGAAGAAAATATAGTCAAATGGCATATTTATCAGCCTACTGGTTGCCTCACGACCTCCAGTAACCACAGCCACATAGTTTATATCAAATGTCTCTTCCATCATCTTTCGGATGATACTCTCTGTTTTGACAGTGTATTCAGAGGGCTTCAGTACAACTGTGTTGCCTGCGGCGATTGCCCCTATCATCGGCTCAATCAAAAGCTGAAATGGATAGTTGAACGGCGCAATAACAAGTACACTGCCATAGGGTTCATTTATATAATAGCTCTTTGTCATCGGTTGATGTACAGGTGATTTTACACTTACATCTCTTGACCACTTCTCCAGATTTTTGACCATGTAGTCAATGCTCTCTATCACCAATGCAATTTCCGTGGCATATCCCTCAAAATGTGGTTTGCCGAGGTCAGCTCTCAGCGCCTCCAAGATATCGTTTTCGTATTTTTTTATAACGCCCTTGAGCCTAAGTAGCTCCGCAATTCTAAACGGTATCGACCGAGTCATTCCGCTGTTGAAGTACCGCTTCTGAGCTTTTAATAGTGCTTCCATATGAACTGCCTCCCTATTTGCTTCGTCATCACTTTTGCTTATTTCAACATATATAGATTACCCAAATATGTATCTGTCAAACGCCTCTATAAATTTGCTTACTCCGATTGAACCTAAGAAGCAGACAGATAAATAGCAAACAGGAACAGAATATCAGCCAATTACCGACTATTCTGTTCCCGCCTTATCTCTTTTTATAAGCCTCTCATTAAAGGCTTATTTATTTAATTTCTTTTCAACCATTGGCGATCTCAGTCTTGCACCTGGTGCAAAGCCAGAACCGATTAATGGTTTTGCGTATTTGATGAAAGCCTCTGTTACATTGTTTCCAGCTTCGTTGATAAATTCAGCAGGCATGTGTTTCGTTTTAGCAGCAATTTCGTGGAGTTCAACTAATCTGTACCCCACTGCATAATCACCGGTTCTCTCCATAACCACAGACCCATCGAGATTGTCAATTAAAGCATATTGAACTGCTTTTTCTGCAACTTCTCTAGCTTCTCTTTGGTCAGTGTCAGAAACACAGCCAAGGAAAGATCTTTGCATGTAACCCAGTGTATCCGCTCTAACACGTCCAATGCCCAATTTAGCTTTTACCTCTGCCACGAGAACATCGCCAAGTGCACCTGTTCCTGAAAGCTGAACATTTCCATGAGCATCTCTTTCGACGTTTTCTTGGAGTTTAGTGACAATGGCTTCACCCGTTTCGTCTTGAACCCCTTCAGATACAGCCACGATACATCTGCCATATTTTTCGTAAACGGCTTTGACATCTGCCAAGAAATTTTCAATGATAAATGGTTTTTCTGGGAAGTAAATCAAATGAGGACCATCTTCTTCAAAGACTCTGCCAAGCGCTGCTGCACCTGTTAAGAATCCTGCATGTCTTCCCATGATAACGCCAATATACACCCCTGAAAGTGCTCTATTGTCGTAGTTGATACCAGCAAATGCCGAAGCAACATATCTTGCAGCAGAACCGAATCCTGGTGTGTGGTCGTTGATGACAAGATCGTTGTCAACTGTTTTAGGGATATGAACCGCTCTGAATTCATAATTTTGTTTTTTAGCTTCTTCATTGACGATTCTAACAGTATCAGAGGAATCGTTGCCGCCAATGTAGAAGAAGAATCGAATGTTGTGCGCTTTCATGGACTCAAACATCTTCTTGCAATACTCTGCATCTGGTTTAACACGTGTTGATAAGAGTCCTGATGATGGTGTTGCCGCAACTGCTTCAAGGTTAGCAACAGTTTCTCTTGTAAGATCCATAAACTCTTCGTTTACAATCCCTTCAACACCGTGAACTGCACCGTAAATTCTCTCAACTTGTGCATATCTTCTGGCTTCAAGAACAACTCCAACCATAGATTGGTTGATAACAGCTGTAGGGCCGCCACCTTGTGCTACCAGTAAATTTCCTTTTAAAACTTGTTGACTCATCTTGTTTCCTCCTAATCACAATTCTCCTTCAAGGATTATAATCCGTAAATCCCCGAAAACTTCTCTTCTAAATAGTCACAGTAATATTTAGAATTTAAACGCTCTCCTGTAATTAGCTCAATCAACTCATTTGGTTTCTTCAATGCGCCGTATTGATGGACTTTTTCATTTAGCCATTTGGTCAGCGGTGCGAAATCACCGTTTGCCAAGCAGGCTTCAATGTCAATCTCCTTGCCCATATAGTGTGCAAGTTGAGCTGCGTAAGCACTTCCAAGTGCATAAGTCGGGAAATATCCAAATAGGCCCTCTGACCAGTGCACATCCTGTAAGACCCCTTCGGCGTCATTTTTAGGTATTATGCCCAGATAGTCTTTAACCTTTTGGTTCCAAACAGCTGGAAGATCTTTAACTTTAATCGTGCCATCAATTAGCCCCAGTTCAATTTCATATCTAATCATGATGTGTAAAGAGTATGTCAGTTCATCTGCTTCGATTCTTATAAATGAAGGCTCAACCTTGTTGATGCCTCGATAGAAGGTTTCCACGTCAATGCCTTCTAACGGTTCGGGAAAAGCAGACTTTAGATATGGTAGAAAGTGTGAGATGAATGCATGGCTTTTGCAAAAATTATTCTCATAAATTCTAGACTGGGATTCGTGAATCCCGTTGGATGTCCCTGTTGCCAAAAGTGTCGGTTGCAATTTACGGTCAATATTCTGCTCGTAAATCGCATGTCCGCCCTCATGAGCTGTACTCAGCAAGGCTGATGCCAAGTCGTCTTCATAATAATGCGTCGTCAAGCGAACATCATCTATATCGACGCCCATAGTAAATGGATGGACACTTTCTTTCAACATGCCTCTTTCGAGATCAAAGCCCATAAGCCCTAAGAGTTTACGTGAAGCCTCATCCTGCTTTTGCTTTGGATAATCCTTCTTTAAAAACGTCACTTCTGGTGCGTCTCCTTTGTCGATTATCTTTTTGAGCAAAGGAACCACACGGCCTCTGAGTTCATCGAAAAATACATTTAATTGGTCAACTGACATGCCCGGCTCAAAATCATCTATATAGAGATTATACGGATGACCCTCATAGCCACGGTACTCAGCAAATTTCAAAAGATAATTGATTACCTTTTCCAAATAAGGCTCAAACATCTTGAAATCAGATTTTTCTTTTGCATCTTCCCAAATCATTGCAGATTTAGAAATTAGCTCATTATATGCTTGGAACTCATCCATTGGAATTTTAGTCAGCTTGTCATATTCCCTTTTGGCGTCTAGGACAGAAACTCTATCAATCTCGTCCAATTCATCCAAATGGTCAATTAGCAGGTTTAAATCTGCTTCAGTCTGTTCGTTTACAACTTCTCGATAGCCAAAGCCACTCAATGTTCCTATGGATTTACTTCGTGCGTCAGCGCCACTTTTCGGTGCTCCGGTGGAAGCATCCCAAAACAACATAGATGTCGCATAATTAAGGGCTTTTATCTTCCCCTGTCCTTCTTTGAATCTATGTAATGCATCTTTGAAATTCCCTGTTGTCATTTTATGCTCCTTTCACATCCGTCAATATGTTATTAGCTGTATCAAATAAGTGCCGAAATCGGCCTGTCACACTATAAGATTATACCAAAAAATATAAAGGTTGAAACCATTTAATTTCTATGATAGACTTATTTTTGGAATTTTTATCTCGAAAATAAGTTCGATTCTCAATTTCCATTAAATTTGCAAACGATATCTAATATAAGGAACTCACTGAAAGAGAGATTTTCGAGTATATAATGAAAGGAGATTTACATGACATTATTTGATTCATGGAATAGCATTTTAGAAGGCGATGGCATAGATCAAGCACAATCAGACGCATTTTGGAATTCCTATTTAGCTAAGGAAAAAGACATCTACGATGCCCTTCTCACTGCAAAGCAAAATAAACTCTCGGGAACAATTAAAGAATTTGGTGAAAAACATGATCTTGAACCCGTCCTATGTGTGGGTTTCCTCGACGGCATCAACACAAGTCTCGATGCTGAAGTTGACCTCGAAAGTCTAACTGAGGAAAGTTCATTCGATGCAACCATTGATTTTGAAAAACTCTACTTCAACATGCACAAGGCAAAAGCTGAATGGCTTTATAAACTGCCAGCATGGGATGATATCCTCTCAGCAGAAAAACAAAGAGAAATCAAAAGAGCTTATGGTGAATCTGTCACTGTAAGAGTTGAAAATAAAGTTGGCCGCAACGATCCATGTCCTTGTGGAAGCGGTAAAAAATATAAAAAATGCTGCCTGAATAAATAGGTAATTCACAAAAACGACGGATTCAATATTCGTCGTTTTTGACTGTAGACAAAGTATACAGTCTAAGAGCTTGTCGAGAAATGTCAAGGACAAGGAAATGAGAAAGCCTGCCTTCGCAGCGTATCTAAACATACGTAAGAAGATAGGCTTTTGAAATTGACACCGTAATTGACGTTTGTCGTCAAGCTGAAACGACGGATTCGTTATCCGTTGTTTTTTATTGTAGCCCATTGATTTTGAAAACATCATCCACTGGATATAGACGCTCATCTGACAAATACTACACCAGTCTTTTTTAGTTCATACAACTAATTTACCTTGAATTTTCCTATTGCCATCTTTAAGCTGTTGGCATTATCTATACTATTTTGCATCTGAGTTTGAATATTGCTGCTCAACACATCCGTCAGATAATTCTCATTGACGCCCACTCTCTTTGCCAGCTCCCTCTGTGACATCCCCAAATCAATTAGTCTCTTTTTTACAATTCGCCCAAATTGTTTATAAGGTTCGCTTTTTTGCATCTCTCTCTCCAATCTTCTGGCTTCGTCATTGCATCTAAATCATTTTTTATCATAATTTGACTTTTGGGTATTATGATAATAAAATGTCAGCATATACTATAATTTTCCAATTGAATCTTTCAAGACTACATAGCTTGTAAAACAGGAATCAGGTCATCTTACTTTTAGGTGAAAGGATGTGTTAAAATGATGTTATAATAACAATTCTAAATACAATTATATATTCGTTATCAGATACAGTCAATTGATTTTACTTATTATTTTGTAAATTATATTCGTTTCCGAATACAACTAGGAGGTGTAATCATTGCATACTGTTGGAAAAAGAATTAAGGACATCAGAGCTAGACAAGGACTGAATCAAAAAGACTTTTGCAAAATCATCAATCTATCCCAGGGAAGGCTCAGTGAAATTGAGCAAGGCAAGAATTATCCCTCTTTTGAAACCCTGCGTTCAATTAAAGAAAATTTCGACGTCTCCTTGGACTGGCTGATTACCGGAAGGCTCTCTTCAAGTAAATTAGCCACTGTTACAATTGGACTTTCCAGACGTGAAATGCGCATCATCTCTTATTTTCAAAGATGTGATGAAGACCTGAAGCAGTCTCTCCTCGTTCTCATGAATCAAACTGTGAATAGGCAAATTTCCACTACAATTGATTCACACGAACTGTCACAAGATGAACACGAACTCATTGCGTTGTTTCGCCAGCTTCAATTGAGAGATCGAATTAAAATAGAGGGCATATTGGACTTCAACATTTCTTCAGAGCCACCACAGGTGCCTACAGCTCTAAGTGATGCAAATGGCAAAATCCAATCCCAAGATAAAACTTGAATGCGGTCTAAAGATACGATTTCGTATCCGTCCTTATAAAGCAAAAGGTGAAATCGCTGCATGAAAATGCAGAGATTTCACCTTTTACCTTATATCTATTAGGTTGGATAGTAAGCTCAGTCAGTCTCCAGCCGAACTGGTTTGCTGATAAGATAGCCTTGTCCCACGTCACAGCCGTTAAGGGAGAGAAAATTGAGTTCCTCTTTTGTCTCGATGCCCTCACAAACCACATTTAAATCAAAGATTTTTCCAAGTTGAATGATGTTCACTGTCATCTGTTGATGTTTTCTTGACTTCATCATCTTTTTAGTAAAGGACATATCTAGTTTTAATTCGTCCAGCGGCAGTTCCTCAATATAGCTATAAGAAGAATACCCTGTCCCAAAGTCATCCAGAGAAATTTTATAGCCCAGATTTCTAAGTTCATGTAAAACCCTTATCTTTTCTTGTTGAGAGCGTATCCAAACACTTTCCGTTATTTCAAAATACACTCTAGAAGACTCCACCGAGTACTTATTTCTCAAAATCTCCACCTCTTTGATAAAATTGGTTTCTTCAAGTTGGAGAATAGATAGATTAATTGAAACTTTCTGTTCAGGTTTTAAATATTTGAACTGCTTAAAAACCTGCTCTATGATAAACCTGCCAAGATGTGCCATCTGCCCAGTTTCTTCTGCAACTTCCACCACTTTATCAGGGGGGATAGCCCTGCCGTTGAGATGCCACCTCAAAAGCGCCTCAAAGCCTATGATATTCCCACTTCTCAGACACATCTGAGGTTGAAATACCATGAAGAGATCCTCGTTGTTAATGGCTGGCCTTAGAGCATCACTAATTGTCATCTTCTCGCTGAGACCTTCAAACAACTCCACATCAAACGAAATCACACAATTCCCGCCGAGGTCTTTGGCCCTGCTCTTTGCAAGGTCAAGACGCGTTAATACGTCTTCCACTGTGGCACACGCCCTGAGTTCTGCTCCTGACAATAACCCAATCGAAATGGAAATATAAAGTTCAGAATCACCATAAATATACACTTCATTTAATCGATTATAGACATCACACTGTATAATGCCCTTGGACTGAACCAGCACAAATTCATTTCCACCAACTCTATAAACTTCATCTGAAAACTCCATGAGCCTCTGACCAACTGCCTTTAGAATTTCATCTCCAAATTGATGCCCTCTGGTATCGTTTATAAACTTAAACCTGTCAATATCCACCACCATGACACAATTCGACGGCTCTTCTTTGGAAAAACTCACGAGCTTGTGGATGTCCTTCTTGAGAGAAGTGAAGTTCTTGAGCCCTGTCAAGGAATCCAAATAGGCATATTGATATATTTTTTCCTCCGCTTCCTTGACTTCCTGTATAACTGAGAAGACGCCAAACAATCTCTTAACACTGCCTGATGAATCCCTCTCAAACGAAATCTTGTGTCGAACCCAATTGTATTCTCCAGTTGACAAGGCAAGCCTATATTCTCTCTCCAAAGACCGCTCTTCAATCTGAGCAATTGAACGTTTAAGCGACTCCTTATCGGATAATGCATCTGCCGAAAAACGTCCCCGATCCTCTGGATGAATCATTTTCCGCCATACTTCATACGCATTGTCAATGAGCGTTCCAGAAAGCCCAAAGGTCTTGGCAAGGCCTTCAGATATTTGGAATTGATCTGTCGAAAAGTCATATTCCCATATCCCCTCTTGAACTGCTTGCATGGCCAGAGTATAGCGTTCGCTCAAATGCTTGTATTTTAGACTTTCTTTCAGCACGGTTTCTTGACTGTCTTTTAATTTAAGACTTGTAAACTCCACATAGTAAAAGACAATTCCAAATAGATATAGAAATAGAGCCGCATTTGAGATGCCAACCAAATAAAGCGTATCACCAGTTGAGCGCATCATGGCAGAAACCAGAAAGACAATACAGGCAACCGTCATCTGGGTAAATGGCAAGAAGTGCTGCCTTTTGTCTTTTCGCCTGAACAAGACAATCTCAATAATCATAAAAATGGTACTTATCGGAATCAAAAGATATTCAAATGGCATTTCAAAGAACACAGTTGGAATGAGCAACACCATATTGATTATGGTAATGAAAAAGAAACTTTTGGCTATTTTAATCATTGGAATCTGCTGCCAATGTCGATGCCAATACCCTACAAAAGTTAGGATAGCAATTATTAGCAAACTTTTCATAATCATTTCCATGGCAAACTCCGCTTCGGTTTGCCATACAACTTTTGGGTAAAACACCCAGTAACAAATCGCTGTTGCAAATATCTGCCATGTATATCCAATAATAAAGACATCATCTAACATGTCCCTTTTCTCGTAAATTGCCTTTGCACCTGCTAAGATGTATGTAATTATCGTCACAGAAATAATCAGCAACGTCACTTCTAAAGCCATAAGTTCCCCCTCAAAGCGTATCGAAAAATTCGATTTCGAATTATTTATCACATCAATGAGTATTCATGTTGTCATAAAGAATTCGAGTTCTATTTTAACATTATAACAAAATCCTTGTAAAAATAAAGCAAAAAAAAAGAATCTGTAGCCCTATGTATACAGGACTTTCAGCTCACAATTTGGGTCTAGCGCTTCCAATTAGCTGGAAGCAAGAGATAATTTTTACTTATTTTTTCTTAACAAAATTTCAATAATTGCATTCAAAACCGATTTATTCTGAGTTAAAACCATATGCTTTCATTATTCGGGTAAAATAAAAAAACTGGAAACATTAAAATATGTTCCCAGTTTTTATCTTTTTTTCATTTCTATTTTCTCTACTCTTCGGTTTGGCTTAACGACGATTTATAAAGTCGTCTACGATCCAGAACAAATATAGGATCGGTGAACTGACCTTCGTCTAGATCCCTCAGAGCCTTGTTCATGTCATACATTCGCGCATCAATCATATCCAGATAGTGCAACAATTCACCCTCTGGAATAAGAGGCTTTTTAGGGCTTCCAAACTCAGGTTCATAATGATGAGACAAAATCATGTGTTGTATCAGCAGAGATATTTCTCGATCAATTTTGAGAAGTTCAGCCTTTTGCTCAATCTTTTTGATTCCCATGATGATATGACCAAGTAACTGGCCTTCCATCGTGTATTCACCAACGACGCCTACTTCATTCGCATCCATTTCATTGATCTTCTCAATGTCATGCAAAATGACACCTGCAAAGACCAAATCCCTGTTTAAATTCTTATAGATGTCACAGAGGGCATCACCAGAACGCAGCATTCGGATGACGTGATAAAGCAGTCCAGATTTAATCGCATGGTGATTGGATTTCGCAGCTGGATAGTACATGAGCTTGGGCTTATACTCTTCAAGCATTGCCAAAACCAACTTTTTGATTTCCTTGTGTTCCATTTTGTTGACAAAAAAGAGGATTTCATTGTACATGGTATCCGCAGGTATAGGTGCAGTTGGAATAAACTGACTATAATCCACATTATCCTCTTGTGTCACCGTGCGAATCTTGATAATTTTAAGTTGAACCGATTGCTGCCATTGTGTGACACTTGCCTGAACTTTGACAACTTCACCGGGATTGTACTGGTTCTCTATGTCGCCTTTTACGTCCCATAGCTTAGCATTGACTTCACCGCTGATGTCCTGAAGGGTAAAATCAATATAGGGCTTGTTGGCGCTAGAGGTCTTGACATTTTTGGCTTTGACCAGATAAAAGGCCGTTACGTCTTCACCGATTTTTAATTCTCTAATTAACACGTCTACCCCTTTCTGACTATGCTCCAGTTGTTACTTATTTCACTTGGAATCATTAAATTCCTAGAATCTCTCTACAGCATATTTTTCTTGAAGCGCTTCCACTTTATTCATGTAAGCATGATTTTGTTTTTGAATTAAGAGTTGTTGTTTAATTTGGTGAATTACCATTGGCAATTCTTGAACGCCTGATGCTTGGTGTCCTGTCTTTTTAATCAAGTGATATCCAAATTGTGTTTGAACAGGCTCTGAAACGACATTTTCTTCAAGTTCAAAAGCAGCTGTTTCAAATTCAGGCACCATTTGTCCCTTTTGGAAGAACCCTAAATCGCCGCCTTTTTCTTTTGATGGACAGCTTGAATATTTAGTTGCCGCTTCTTCAAAACCAAGACCGCCTTCAATTTCAGATTTGATATTTTTAGCTTCTTCTTCAGTTTCAACCAAGATGTGTGACGCTTGCACTTGTTCTGGTGATTGGAAATACTGTGGATTTTCGTCGTAGAATGCTTTTGCTTCTTCGTCTGAAATTTCCACACTCTCAACTAATTTCTTGATGTTGTACTGTTTCAAAAGATTTTCTTTTACTTTCATGAGTTCTGATTGAAACTCAGGTGTGTTTTCTACTTCATTATCTATTGCTTCAGCATAGAACAACTCTTGGAAAACCAACTCATCCAGAAGTTTTTGCATTCCCTGTTCTCCTTGGAATTGCGCTTGAACTTGTTGACCGAGCGTTTGAAAAAATGCATTTAAATCACTTTCAGTAATTTCTCTGCCATTCACTTTAACTAATACTTTAGACATTTTAAGTCTCCCTTCATAACTTTCTGCACGGCACTCAGCCGACATTGGCGCTAATAAAAGCTAACATTTCTGTTAGCTTTAGCGATTATTCCACTTTATCATATCAAATTTTTGTATCTGACACTATAGCTTTCTCTTCAAATTTTCAAAAAAGACTTCAAATTGCTTCATTGTAATCCCAAGCTCTCCAAATGCCCTGATGTCAAGTGCCTGCTGATACTTTTGATTTCCCATGTATTTCCAAGCATAAAAGTTGGCAATATGCATACTGAGAATCAGTTCTCGATTAATAACTTCATGGCTAAATGGCTCATGATGATAGAGCGCCGCCTCGATAATCGGATACGGCATCCCCCATAAATCGAGCAGATGCCCGCCGAGTTCCTCGTGGCTAAATCCAATGACTTCCCTTTCAATTTCGCTTATATGGATACCTTCAGCACTATTAACTCTGTTTACAATTTGTTGAAAATCCCTTGGGAAATTACTCATTAGAACAATGCTGCCTATGTCGTGTAAGAGACCTACAGATGAGACATTGTTGTTGAGTTTCTTACCGAGCAGTTCCAAGTACATGCCATTTATAATCTTGTTGGTGAGGCTCACATGTTCCCAGTGTATTTTACGGGTTTCAGGCGGCAAACCATCATTTCCAAACACTGCATTTGTCAAAATGATACTCTTGACGTTAATCAGTCCAATATACATAATGGCCTGTCTAATAGATCCCGTTTTTGCATTATAAAATGCCGAGTTTGCCAGCTTTAAAATATTGGACGTCACAGCAGGATCTTCTTCGAGTTTAAGTGCTATCTCTTCAACAGAGGCGTTTTCCTGAATCAATATACTCAGCTGATTGTATATTTCCGGAACTGTTGGCATGTGTTTAAAGTTTGATACAAGATTCACAAGATCGCTGTTATTTACCTTTTCATCAATAGCTATGATTTTATCTATAATGTGAAAGAGCTCATCGCAGTCCAAATTCTTGCGCCAGCTCATTTGAGCGCTATTTTGCTGTTTGGGCATGTAATAATCCAGTGCCGCTGCCGAACTCATAACTGCCAATCGGATGACCTTTGGATACTTTAACTTTAAATATCTCAAAAGGTTTTCATTTTCATTTTCATCGCTCAAGTCCACCAACACCATCCTGCAGTCCACATTTTCGAGTGTCTTCACAGCACTTTCATAACTTGCAGAGTGGACGAAGGCATACACGTCCTGATTCAGCCGATTTTTAAATTTTAAAGTAAACGATTCGTCATTTGATACCAATAATAGATTCTTCATTGAATTCCCCTATACTTACGCTGTTTCAAATACAATTAATAGTATACCCTAGCCAATCCTCATTTCACAAATATTTTTTGTAAACGTTTTAACGAATTCTTAAATAACTTTCTTGAAACATGCCCTATATATATGATAAAATTAATAAGACGAACAACGAAATGGTCAGTCTGATTGTACCTCCCTCTGTAAATCCCTATGTTACAATTAGACGAGCCGGTTGATAAGTCATTCCTTGAATGCTAAAGTTCACTTTAGCATTTTTTTTATGTCCAGAATTATCAAGGCGATTTCATTTTTACTTTTGAGGTATATATGTAATAGAGATGAGGTGAAGAATATGGCTGCAAGATCAGTGGAAATGCTCTCATACCTTTTGGCAAACTTCTTAGAATCCCTTTTCAAGAGAATAGATGACGAACTCGTACCGAAATTTTATCCGGTATCTTTTGAAATGTCCAAAGATCATATTCAAATGAGCTTTCACAGCAGTCAAGTAAGTATCCCCACATCTATCCCTGAGATCAAACACTTATTTGAGCGCAAGAGCTATCTAAAAGACCTCATTGAAACGTATATCGGAAAATCCTTTTATGAAAATTCTGGGCTTTTTTTCTCTGATTTTTTTCTGTATGATCAGTCCATCTTTACATACGCCTTTAGCTTTGACCGAAAAATCCTCGACTCTTACTATCGCATGACTGAGACCGCTGGCGTTCGAGAGAAATCTATCATCGACGCAATTATCAGTGAAACCCAGCACTACTTGAGCCAGTGTTCCATAAATTTCATCAACAATCGTGAAATCCCCCAGCGAAGCATCGACGACCTTCTAAAGGATGCTGGAAAAGTCCTACTCTCCAGTATTTTGGACAACGACACGGTGGACAATCCCTTTGATAAAATTTGCAAAATTTCATCGCTGAGCTATGAAAAAGCCTTTAGCAATGGGCGAATTCTTCTCATGAGTCCAGAGTCAATTGAATCAATTGAAGAAAACCCCGATTTTAAACTTCTGTTGACATTTCACGTTCAAATTCCGCTATCGAGTTATCGTCATATTCGAAAGATACTGGAACTCTCCAAAGAAGATGTTCTTCTGCTTTCAGACGGTGAGTACATCTACAGCATCATACAGTTCAACAACACGGATTATCATCTCGACCCATCAAAGCACTACTTTATCGTGGAGTTTAACAGCTATTATTCATGGCAGTTGAATCACAATGCCAACAAACTCATGCAAGTCACTCATGAAGAAGTCTTCATTCCCAAGCCAAAAATCAGCTACTTCGGCTTTAGCAGTGAGTTCAAAAGGGTTTTCGAAGGAATTGAAACAAAGCGGATTCTCAACCTTTATAAAATCATACTCGAAGCCTCAAATCAAGTTAAGGGAACGATTATCGTCATCTCGAGAAATGCTAGAAGCGAAGCCTTTAGACTAAAAAATCAAGGGTTTATCATCAATCCTACTGTGCTCAACGCCACAACTGTAAAATCAATCACCAGCATAGATGGTGCTGTCCTCGTGGACACAGACGGCGTCTGTCATGGTATAGGCGTTATTTTAGACGGCGTCGCCACCGAAAAAGGCGATCCTTCCAGAGGGGCTCGATATAACTCGGC
Organism: Firmicutes bacterium UBA6806; assembly: GCA_002452745.1. Classification (GTDB taxonomy): domain Bacteria; phylum Bacillota; class Clostridia; order Peptostreptococcales; family Acidaminobacteraceae; genus Fusibacter_A. The sequence continues at coordinate 54,121 of DKFC01000012.1, read as the reverse complement.
AATCCGCTATGTGGAAACTATCGCCAACAATCAAAACTACTCTGACTGTCTCACCATTGTCATCTCTGAGGATGGCGATGTGGACATTATCTCCAAGTACTCGCTTCGAATCTCTTACTGAATCACAGAGATTCTAATTGACCTGATTTCAGCAGCCCTACACTGTAATAAACATATAGATCAGCATAGTTGCCGCCAACACAATTATGATGCTCCCGCTCACCGTATTGACCCATGTATCCATCTTAGATAAGGCCTCGGCCACGCTGTATTCTCTATCTGTAGTGGTTTTGAAGCGCAACTTGCTGATTCGATGAATCCAGTTGAAGAAAAGCGCCATCCAAAGAGATGAATACGCATCTATCTTCATAATCACGGCGGGGATTCCCTGCATCATCAAATGCATCAGCGGCTGATAAAGTGCCTTTTCAAAGCTGAACCATTCCACCGTTGGATTCACATATACCTTTTCATCCCCCACAGTCTGCCTCAGTGAACCGTTGATGAAGAAAAAGTAAATCAGTCCACCAAACAAGAAAATCACTGCTGAGTGAACAATATTTGCTGCTGTGTAGAAGTGTGGATTGAAATCGGCAACGCCCCCCATTATCTTAGCGGCAGGTTTAAGAAACTCCATAATCATGCTGGGATGAGTTCCCTCATAGGCAATTGCAATTGCCAAAAGCGCCAATGGAATGTAAAGGCGCTTATTTATTTGTTTGTCCACATGGTCTGATTGGTTCTTCTTAGGTTTAAAAACAAAAATCGTCATGAACATTTTGAGAGAATAGGCCACGGTGAGCATACTGCCAAACTCAAACATCACAATCAAGATATTGTAAAGTCGCCCATGCTGATGCACATAGGCTTCAAGCGCATGATAGAGAAGCGTTTTGCTGAGAAAGCCGTTGAATCCTGGAAATGCCGTAAGCCCTAGCACACCAAATAAAAAGACCGTATAGAGCAAATAACGCTTATTTCCAAATCCCTGTAGGTTGTTGATACTGAGGTCTTTTACCACCATGTAAATCGCACCTGCACACAAGAACAGCAGCACCTTGTAGATACTGTGGTTGATGATGTAGAGCAGGACACCATAGCTGCCATAATCTCTTGAAGCACTGAAAACAGCTATTCCTACCAAAATAAACCCAATTTGACTCATAGAGCTAAAGGCCATAATCCTCTTTAAATTTCTCTGATACATCGCCAAGACCCCTGTAACCAGCATGTTTAGAAATCCAATCACCATCAACAAATTTAAGAACCAAGTCTCATAAGACAAAAAGTCCTTTGCAATCATGATGATTCCAAAAATTCCGCATTTGAGCATGACACCTGAGAGAATCGCAGATGCAGGAGACGGAGCCGCTGGATGAGCTTTGGGAAGCCATACATGAAGGGGAAAACAGCTAGCCTTCACGGCATAGCCCACAAAGATCAAAAGCGAGATGACAATTCTCACTGCCCCCAGTGACTTAAAGGCCACTCCAATCTCAGAAATCAACAATGTCCCAGTGTAGGCATACAGAATAAAAATGCCAAGCAATTGAATTAAACCGCCAAAAATAGCCATATTCAAATATATTTCGCCAGCTTCATGTGAGTATTCATCTTCATCGTGGATAATAAGCAGATAAATTGACAACGATAAAATCTCAAAAAAAGTAAACATGTTGATGATGTTTTCTGAGATGAACATGCCTATTGTTCCCGAAAAAGTGAGCATAAAAAATAAATAATACCGATTTCGATGTTCATAACGGGTTAAATAACTAAAAGAATATACTGTCGCCATAAAGAAGGCAAATACCGTAATCAGCACGAATACATATCTGAACATATCCAATTTGAAAACCATTCCAGTACCCATGACATCATTGATAAATACATCTACCGAGCCGCCATATTTAATCATTCTATGAAACTTGTAAGTAATATACGCTTCCACGCAAAGCACCAAAAATAAAAAGAGATTTCGGAACCTCTCATTAATCATCCCAATTGCAAAACTCACAAAACTGGACACAAAGGGAATCAAGACCAGTAAAATCAGAGATTTTTCCATGACGCCCTCCTTTTAAAATATCTTCTCCGTAATCTGCTGATGAATAAACCGTATCAGCCCATTTGGCAGCAGTCCCAAATAGACATTGGCTATGGTCAAAATCACTAGAATTGCAGATACTTTTAAGCTCAATTTTTCTGCGACAATAACTTGCTTTTCAGGTTTGAAAAAGGCGTTGATCCCCACGGGCAAGAGGTAGATTGCCGTCATAAAAGCGCTGATTAGGAGCACTGAAACAAATAGCGTCCTGTTCTGCTCGATAATCCCCATTGCCAAGAACCACTTACTGACAAATCCATTTGACGGCGGTAATCCCATGATGGAAATGGTTGACCAAGTGAATACCCCAAGTAAAAGAGGCATTTTCTTGCCAAGACCGTCCACCTCTTCAAATTCTGTTATATGAGCACGTTTGTACATCATACCCACTGCGAAGAAAAGACTGATTTTTATAATGGCGTGATTAATCAGGTGTAAAATCGCCCCTGTCAAAGCGTATTCGTTTGAGAGGACAATTCCCATGAGGATGTACCCAAGTTGGCTAATAGTGGAATAAGCCAACCTCTTTTTGAGATTGGATTGATGATATGCGAGAAAAGCCCCTACCAAAACGGAGACTGTAATCAGCGTTAAAAGGCTGGATTGTAAGGTCGCATGGGCCGTTAAAAAGCGATATCCAAACAGATAGTAAGTGACTCTGATGAGTGAAAAAATTCCCGACTTCACCACTGCCACAGCATGGAGCAACGCACTGACGGGTGTTGGTGCAATCATGGCTGATGGCAGCCAACTATGAAACGGCACCAAAGCGGTCTTGACCCCAAATCCTATGAACATAAAGACATAGCTCATGACCAGAACATCACTGTCAAAGCTGAGCTGAGGCAAAAAATCAAGTTGTCCCGTCTGAAAAAAATAGAGACTCATACCAGCGATAATTAGGCTAGAACCGATAAAGGAATAGAGTAAGTATTTATTCCCCAGACTCAGTGCTTCATCACTGCCTCTGAAAATAATGAGTGGAAAAGTGGTCAACGTCAAGAGCTCGTAAAAGATAAAAAGTGTCAAAAGGTTTGCAGAATAGGCAATCCCCAGTACCGGAGATAGCACCAGCATAAAATAACCATTAAAAGCCCTTTCACGGGCTTCCCCTGCCATATAATCAAAGCTGTAAAGTGCTGTCATCAGCCAAAGGGATGACGCCAAAATCGAAAAAATAGAACTCATCCCATCCACTCGGAAGGCTATTCTGATTGGCCCTAGAATTTGTATGCTTCTGAGTTCTACACCAATTTGTGTTCTCGCCATTAGATAATTTATTAAAATCAGAGCCCCCAAGGATGTGACCATCAGGATTTTGCCAATCTTCGACTGCTGCTTAAACAGCAGGATATTAGCCCCCCCTGTTAATAAGGGCAGTAGGATTATCAAACTTATCATCCACCCCATTTGCGCCTCCTAACCAATCCTCTAGTAAAAATAGCCAACTGGATTGTGTGAAAAATAGACATTTGAGAAAACTCCAAACAGCACCATCGCCGTCACCAAAATCATCAATGGAATCATCTCCCCTAGAGGTTTGGCTTTGGAAAACGCCACTTTCCCAGATAAGTTTCCCTTGCCATAAAAGCCGTTGATAATAATAGGTAGATAGTATGCTGCATTGAAAATTGAACTGATGAGAATCACCACCACTGGAAGCACCATGCCGTTGGCAATGGCAGAAAGGGATAAATACCACTTGGTGATAAACCCTGGGAGCAGTGGAATTCCCACCATGGACAGAGCGCCTAAACTGAAACAGCAGAGCGTAGCAGGCATTTCCCTTCCGACACCTCTAAGTTCATCAATCTCAGTTGTACCAGTCTGCTCATAGAGTGAGCTGACACTGAGATAGACTGCAGACTTCGTCAAGAGATGCGCCAAAATCTGATAGATGGCAATTCGAATTCCCCAGTAATTTGAAAGTCCAATTGCGAGATATATGTATCCCAGCTGAGCGATGGTTGAATAAGCCAACATCTTTTTTATATCTCTTTGTAAAATCGCAAAGGCAGAACCCGAGAGCATGCTCAAGATCCCTAAAATAATCAGCACCAAATCCATTTTTAGATTTGAAAACCAGATGAGTCCAAGTCCTTCATAGGCGATTCGCATCATGATAATAGGTGCCACTTTAATCGTTACAGAAGACAATTGGGCGCTCAGCGGCGCTGGTGTAGAAGCATATAAATCGGGAAGCCATGAGTAAAAGGGAAAGAGTGCCCCTCCAACGCCCAGTCCTATAACGCAAAGCGTCAGACTAAGCGTCATGTAATTCACCTGACTGTAATCCAGATAATGCCTCATCTGGCGGATTGACGCGATCCCAGTCAGCTTATAAAACATGACGAGTCCCGAAGCCAAAAGAAGCAATCCGAACAAATTCAACACAATATATTTGGTCTTCTCATAAGGGACAGCTACCTTATTTTTAATTTTAATCAATTTGTAAGACATTAAGATAACAAAGACATAGGCAACATAGATAATTCTCATATCATCTGAAAAGAGAATAGTCGTTACAAAGGCGTTGAGCATGAGAACCATGCCAAAATAGAGATTGACTTCTGTTTTTTCAATGTATTTATCAATGGCATAACTTGAAAACCAAATAATCAGAAAGTTAACTGAAAAAAAGGCAAAAGAAAGGATGAGACTCAAAGAAGTCTCAGAAAAGAAATGGTATAGAAATCGCTGTTCGTATCCCAGCCCGTGAAACTCAAAATAAGCCGCTGCTGTCATAACAGCACATATCAAAAAAACAAATCCACTTACGAGATGAGCTTTAACCTCTCGCCTTGTCAACATCAACAAAGCGGCACTTATCATGAGTATGATGATGCAAAGCAGTGGTCCGTATCTTATCATCAATACCTCCCCGCTATCCGTTTTATATTTAATTGTTCGTAACCGATCACTCCATTTTTTTTTATAAAAAAAAGCACCCTAAAACAAAGGATGCCATTATCGGTTAATAAAGATTTCATAGATGCTAACGGCCAGTAAAAAAGCACTTAACACCAACCCAAATATTGCTAAATAAATCGACCCTTTTATAATGGCCAATAATCCAAGAAAACAAGTAATGCCAATTACCCACTTACCTCTTCTTGTGATTCGGTAATCGCCCATATATTCGCACCCCACTTGACTGTATTAATTTTCCGTCAAAATTCTTACTTAAGACTATTTTACTGTATAATAGCCTATAATTCCAGTATTTATTGCTCATTTTATATATTTATATCCAAAAAGTGGTGAGTATAACGCTCAATCCCTCTGTGAAAATAATAACTTAATTGAAAACCCTTATCATGTAGTTTATAATAAATGAGAATATTCTCAATTAGAAAGAGATTTCTACACGGAAAGGAATTTGCCATGTTTTTAAATGTCTCATACTGGACGGCTTTCACAGCGGGTGTTGTCTCGTTCTTCTCCCCCTGTCTTCTGCCGCTGATTCCAGCTTACATCATGTACCTTGCAGGGTCATTTGATGCAGAGGAAATTTCACACAAAAAAAGGCTAGTTCTCTGGCAGACCGCTGGATTCATCGTAGGTTTCACGTTGGTATTCATGATTATGGGCGTCACAGCCAGTGCACTTGGCAAACTGTTTGCCTCTCACAAAGTCATTCTGTCTCAAATCAGCGGGCTTGCAATTATCTTCTTCGGCGTTTATAGCCTTGGCTTCATCAACATCAAAGCACTCAGCCGAGATTATCGCAGGACAAAGGCACATGGGAAAGTCAATTTTTTCACAGCTATTGCAATGGGCATGGCTTTTGCCTTTGGATGGACGCCTTGCTTTGGTCCAATTTTAGGGGCTATTTTGGCATCGACTGCCGCCATGAGTTCAAATGTCTCTGACGGGGTTAAGCTCCTGTTTACTTATTCCATGGGAATGGCTGTTCCCTTTATGATTACAGCTCTTTTTATCAATACCATCGAAAAATATACACAAGGGCTCAGCAAGCATGCAAAGACCATCAATCGCATAACCGGCGTTCTCATGATTGTTCTTGGACTGCTTATTTTCACTGGAAACCTCGGCCCAATTGTCAACAAATTATTGGAACTGCTCTAAAATAAAATTTGGAAGGTGACTTATGTTAAAGATGAAACACATGACGTTAATTGCTACTCTTTTGACTGTCAGTGCCCTGATTTTTTCAGGGTGTCAAAATCAATCTCAAAAAGCGGTTATTGACCCCGGTGCCGAAAACACGTCTCAGGAGGCTTCTGACTCAGTGGCAACACCTGATTCGTCCACACAAGGAGAGACCGACACAGTGGAACCCACCACTAATGCAGATGAAGTCCCTGCTGAGGACACTGACCAATCCAACGGCACATCTGAAAGTGAAAAAGAGCCCTATATCTGGCCAGATTTCACCTTGACATCACTCGATGGTGAGACCTCTCAGCTTTATGATTATAAAGATAAAATCGTCATCATCAACTTTTGGGCAACTTGGTGCACCTATTGCAAACAAGAAATGCCACTTATAGATGAATTGACACAAAATGAGAAATACCATGTGATGGCGATGGATGTCGGTGAAGATGAATCCACTGTAACAGATTATCTGGATGCAAACGGCTACAATTTAAATGTCTTTATGGACAAAGATCAAAGTATTGCCGCTTCATTTGGTGTTTCTGGATTTCCAACAACCGTGTTTTTAGGGCCAAATCACGAATATCTCTATGCCTATCCCGGTATGATGGACGAAAAGACACTGGAGACGATCTTGGATGCTCTGGATGAATACCTCGAACCATAAAAAATACAATTTTATGCAAGTGCTTCTGGCGCAATTTAAGTTAAAATGATAAACTATTCTCACATAATAAAAACTTTGGATGCTTTTCAGCAATAGCAATCACAAAAAGACCCAAATCAATCTGCAGAAATGAGGTGTTTTATGAATTTCGATTTTGACAAGTCCTACGTTTTTGAAACTGCAAAAAAATTACTGCTCACCGATAGTCCCAGCGGTTATACCCATCATGTTATGGATTTAATTGCCAGCTGGACAGAGTCGTTTGGATATGATTTCGAAAAGACACATAAAGGCGGCGGCATCATCACAATCGAAGGGCATGACCATATGAAGACAGTTGGATTAGCTGCTCATGTGGACACATTAGGCGCCATGGTGAGAAGTGTCACTTCCACTGGAACACTCAGATTCACTCTAGTGGGTGGCCCAATTGTGCCAACTTTGGATAGCGAATACTGTAAAATACACACTCGTGATGGTAAAACCTACCACGGTACTTTTTTAAGCACTGCCCCTGCGGCACATGTTCATAAAGAAGCCAGTACCCTCGCAAGGACACCTGATACCATGGAGATAAGACTAGACGAACCTGTAAAGAACAAAGAAGACGTTTTGAAACTTGGAATAGGTGTTGGCGATTTTATCTGCATTGATCCTAAAACCACTGTTATAAACGATTTTCTCAAATCCAGGTTCATAGATGATAAAGGTTCTGTGGCTATTTTGTTTGGTGTCATGGAGTTCTTAAACCGTCACGGCCTAAAGCCGAAATACAAAACTAAAATCCTAATTTCAAACTATGAAGAAGTCGGACATGGTTCCTCATTTATTCCCGAAGATATTTCTGAACTCATGGCTGTTGACATGGGGTGTATCGGCGAGGATCTAACTTGTACTGAATACGATGTTTCCATATGTGCCAAAGATTCTGGCGGCCCATACGATTATCATCTCACTGGCGATTTAATTCAATACGCCAAAGAGAACGAGCTAAACTATGCTGTGGATATCTACCCGTTTTACGGCTCCGATGTGGGCGCTGCACTACGTGCCGGCCACAATATTAAAGGTGCTCTCATTGGCCCAGGAGTCCATGCGTCACATGGTATGGAGCGGACGCACTACACGGCTATGGAAAACACGATGAAGCTCATAGCCCTTTATTTGACTGAATAAAATTAAAACTGCCTGCGCAGGTTCACCTGCCCAGACAGTTTTTTTATATCCATAGTCCTATTCTAAAGTCATTTTTTAATTCCAAGTTTAAATTATTTAGCGACTGGGTATAATCATTCCAATATAACTAATCCATTTAAATTGAATCAAGGAGGTGCGCATGAAGCAAAAGTGGTTGTTTTACCTTCAGCTCCACTTCATCCTATTGATCCTCTGGGTCATCCTATTTGAAAATCACAACTCTTCGACTCTTGTCTCTGGTATTCTGATAAATTTCTTTGTCATTGCGGTTTCTGAAAAATTTTTCATGAAGAATTCATTTTACAATGATTACAATTTTAATATTTTTCATCTGGCAAAATATTTTCTAGTTCTCCTGTTTGAAATCTATATAGCAGGTTTTGCCATCCTCGTCAAAATAATCACTGGACAGATTAATCCAGACATCGTCGATATCACCACAGACCTCAAAGAACCTTATAAGAAGTGTATTTTAGCCAACTCAATTACACTGACACCAGGAACCGTTACCCTTGACCTCTACCAAAATTCCCTTAAGGTTCTCTGGCTTGACACTCAGACTAAGAACCCTGCCATTGCAGGTAAGATGATTAAACAGAACCTAGAACGTCACTTACACTAACCGATTCATCCAGAGTCAACGAAAGGCGGTTATATGATACTACTCATTGGCACTTTACTCATCCTGCTGACGCTGAGTCTGCTTCGAATTTTAATTGGCCCAACACTTTGGGATAGACTTCTTGGCCTCAATATGGTGGCCTCGAAACTACTGGTATTAATCGTTCTATATGCCAGTCTCAAAAATCAATCTATGTTTTTGGATTTGGCCCTGGTCTATGCCATGCTTGGGTTTATCGGCATCATTTTCATTTCCATCTACGTACAGAGAAAGGGGCGATTTTAATGCAAAATTACATTGGCCTTACACTTATCGGTTTAGGCATCGGATTTATCGCCTTTGGCATCTTGGGCATCTATAGGTTTAAAAACTTTTACCCGAGAATTCTCGTAGCTTCAAAAGTAGATACCGTAGGATTTATAACCATCATGATTGGTGTCATGGTAAAACATGGTCTTTCCTATTTTTCACTGAAGGTCTTTCTCATTATGATTTTAACGCTGATTATCAACCCACTGATTACCCATTCCATTGCCCGCTCTGCATTTAACAGCGGATACAAGATTAAGAAGGAGTAAACTCATGTTAAAAGCATCTTTACTGGCACTGATTCTATTGGCCATAACCATTGTACAAACTCAAAAAATGCGTCATGCCGTCATATTTCTGGGTGCTTTTTCACTGACGATTTCATTTGTCTATCTCTTATACAACGCACCAGATGTCGCCCTTGCTGAGGCGATTATAGGCAGTACGATTTCCACTATCCTCTACTTGGTAGCCCTTCAAAAGTACAAGATTTTTACGATTTATTACTGTGTTTCTGAAGACGCTCTTCATTCAAAGAGCTACAATACATCAGATCATCAACACTTTATTAAAATCGTTGAAAAATTCTGTGCCAAACAGGAAATTGAACCGCAGATTATCTACACGGTGGAATCCTTTGACCATATTATTGAGACACACCAGTACGCATTGATTTTACAAAACGATTCACATGGGCTCACCATCTGGGGACATCCTGAAAACTACAAGTTGGACGCCTTGGAAGTGTTCTTCAAAGAACATCCTCCGCTTAAGGCACCTATTCATTTTATCAAAGTTGAGGAGGTGATTGAATGAGGCGAAAAGTGATTGCAGTATACACTGCATTGGTTTTAATTGCACTTGTCTACATCGGTCATATGACCCCCTATAACCCCGATTACAGCGTCTCAAAACACTATGTCAACGCAGCCTATGCTGAAACAGGTGCAGTCAATGTAGTCACTTCAATTTACCTGAACTACAGATATTACGATACACTATTTGAAGCTCTTATGCTTCTATTCAGTATTATTGGGGTCGTCTATTTATCCGTACACGATGGAGGTGATAAAATTGATGAATGACCATTCTTATCTGGTTTCAAAAACGCTGAACGGCATTTATCCATTTGTCATGCTCTTTGGCATCTATATTATTCTAAACGGCCATGTGACACCCGGCGGCGGGTTTCAAGGCGGCGCTATCATCGCATCGCTCTTCATTATCAAATATCTGGTTATGCCATCTAGTGAAACCGATTTAAAAGGCATCCGGCTGGCAGAAAAAATTATCCTGCTTCTGATTTTGCTCTTTCCAATAGGCTTCTTGCTCACCTATCTCAATGTGAAGCTCCCCATGTTCAACACGCTCTATTTGATTTTGATGAACCTCTTAATTGGTTTAAAGGTCGCATGCGGCATGATTATTATCTTTGTACGCTTTATCTTCTATGAAGCCACTTAGTACAACTCTACCTGTAAACACAACACTATCGGATTATAAGGCAAATCATCCAAACTGATTTGGATGATTTTGTTAAAGGTGACTCTATGGAAAATACGTTAAACTATATTTTATCTCTAAATTGGCTAAACGGTGAAAACACGAGCCTTGCGCTTTTTATGATTGGCATATACGGCTTGTCATCCAGAAGAAATATCGTCAAGACCATCATCAGTCTGAGCATCATACAAGCTGCGATTATTCTCTTTTTCCTGTCCATCAACAACCCAGTTGAGACAGCAGGAACTGGCCTAAATGGAAGCATTCCCCCCATTGGCATCTCGCTGAATACCCCTGTGGCAGACCCAATTCCACAAGCGCTTATGATTACGGCAATCGTCGTTGGCATCTCCGTAACAGCCGTTAGCCTCACCATGTTCATTTCAATCTATCACAAGTACGGCTCAACCAACTGGAACAAGGTCAAGAACAAGAGAGGAGGCTTCAAATGATTGCATTTGTAATCCTCCCCATCATTGTCGGACTCTTCTTCTATATTTGCCACTGCAAATTTCTGCTAAAAATTGCCTTGATCCTCGAGGCTTTATTGGTCTCGCTCTCTATTTACTTCATGAAGGTCATGCTGACACAGGGAACGCCTCTTATGATGCAGCTTTCGGCGATACCGCTTCCATATGGCATGAGTCTCCGAATCGACTTTTTAGCGGCTACCATGCTTCTATTAAACAGTATCCTCTTCGGTACGATGATTCTATTCAACCTGCACAAATCCTATATGAACAAGCTCTTTATCTTCCTGTTTTTGAGCCTTCAAGGGCTAATTAACGGTATCTTTCTCTCCACTGATTTCTTCAATATTTATATCTTGATTGAAGTTGCCACAGTGGTGGTCAGTATCTTAATTATGTATAAACAGGACAGCCAGTCCATGTATGATGGCATGATTTATCTCATGGTCAATATGATTGCCATGACGTTCTTCTTACTAGGGGTTGGATATCTTTATAAATTCTCAGGTGCACTGGACTTCTTCAGTATTCGTGAATTTGTAACAACCCATCAAAATATAAAATCACTCATCCTGCCATTTGCCCTATTGCTCACAGGTGTCAGCCTGAAGGCAGCTCTCATGCCTCTATTCAGTTGGCTTCCCAAAGCTCACGGTACAGCGAGCGCCCCTTCAATTGTCTCAGGCGTCCTGTCAGGAATCTTCGTCAAAACAGGCGTCTATCTCTTTATAAGGCTTCTATGGATTTTTGGCGATGTATTTCCAATTGCGCCTTTATTCGTCTGGATGGGCGTCATCACTGCAATTGCGGGGTTCATCTTCGCCTTTGCACAAAGCGATATTAAGCTGATTTTGGCGTATCACACCATCTCGCAGATAGGGCTTATCATGATTGGCCTCAGCAGTCCTGTGAGTAAGGGCGTCAGCGGTGGTATCTATCATATTTTCGCACATGGTATTTTTAAAACCCTGCTCTTCCTAATTGCCGGAGTTCTGATAGAGGTCTATAAAACTCGGAAAATCAGTGAAATGCACGGTTTGTTCAGACGCTCCAAGTCTCTATCACTGGTTCTGCTCTTTGCAATTCTAAGCATAACAGGTGCGCCTCTCTTCAGTGGCGGTTATTCTAAATACTATATCTCAGGCAGTTTCTCAGGTTCACTTATGGAAGTTATCTTCATCGTTATCAACATGGGGACGATGATGTCATTTATCAAATTTCTCAAGATTCTGTTACCTGAGAAGAACGCCCGTGAGGAACAGCACTTCTATGTGGCTATTCCAGAGTATGAGGCTGATGTGGTGAAAAAAACAATCCCAGCCAATACCATCATTGCCCTTTTAATCTTGGCACTAATCAGTCTTGCACTGGGACTATTTGGAGATTATTTTTTCTCACTCTTTACCGAGGATACTGGAAAATACAGCATTCTCTATCAACTTTCAAAATTACCTAAGTACATCATCACCTACGCCTTCAGTTTTGTGGCCTATGCTTTCATGGTCAGACGACAGTCACTCCTCAAATTCTTTAAGGGATTGGAGTTATCCTTCAACGAAATTACACTTGCCATTCTGACGTTCTTTGTGGCGACAACAGTGTACTTAAATATCATTATTTAAAATTCGTCTAATGAAGATCAAAGGCAAGCTAAGGCCTAAAATAAGCCACACCCACGACCCCTTCACCTGTGTGAGTCCCTACAACTGAGCCAATTTCGATTTCGTAGATTCTTTCAATTTCTAAAGATTCCAACAGGAGTGCTTTAAATTCTTGTAACTTCTCGAAATCATTCGCATGCGCAAGGGCCAGTTCTGGGATTGACCCAGATGGGTAATCTTGTTTGAGCTGTTCGATCATCCAAGCCATCCCCTTTCGGCTGCCTCTGACTTTGTTTGCCATTTCGACGATGCCATTTTTCACTTCAATAATAGGCTTTAAGTTGAGCATTTTACCGATCATAGCCGTACCCGAAGAAAGCCTTCCGCCCTTCTTCAAATTTTCGAGATTGTCCAACATGCCGAAGAGTTGCGCTTTTTCAATGAGAGGGGTCAGCTTGCTTTCAATCTCTTGAACTGACAGGCCATTTCGAATCCAATCACTGACTAGGTAAATCATCAAAGCTAAAGAAAAACTGGTGGTTCTACTGTCTATAATATGAATTTTATCATTTTCAATCATGTCTTTTGCAATCATGGCGGAATTATACGTGCCACTTAAATCACTGGAAATAAACAGGCCAATTACTTCGTTTCCCTTTTCCAGTTCTTGAGTAAACAGTTCATGGAATTCATTTGGGTTCACTTGTGACGTTGTTGGCAGTTCTACCGATTGCTTCATCTTTTCATAAAACTCAGAATTGCTCAAACTGATTTTATCGATGTATTCTTCATCGCCAAAGAGCACTTTTAATGGTGCAAATAAAACGCCTTGCTCTTCCAATGCCTTTGGTGATAAATCACAGGTGCTATCCGTTATCAATGTTATCCTCATTATAAATCTCCTATCCTCATGCTTCTTTAAATCTACTTTAGCCTTCTTTAAATCTACTTTTATATAGTTGCTTTTCTATCCCTTATAGTTCTATCTAAAACACACTTCATTTACTGCTCTATCCTTGTCTCATATCTCTCTTTAAAGTACTTGATGACCTTCAGCAGTGCTTTGGCTAAAACTTCGCTCTCCGCTTCTGTCAGTGCTTTTAAGGTGAAATCAATCATTTCCTTGTGAAAGGACTCGTGATGATTATAGGCTCTTACCCCTGACTCTGTCAGCGATATATAGACAACCCGTCTGTCTGTTTCACTTCTATGACGTGCAACATAGCCTTTTTTAAGCAGATTGTTAACTGCAATGGTGAGCGTTCCAACAGTCACCCCAAGTTTAGGTGCAATGTCTGACATCTTTAGAGGGTTGCCAACGCCAATTGCCGCTATCACATGAAATTCCGTCATGGACAGATTTTCAAACGACTCCGTTCTGAGCGCTTTTTCTTCTATGTTGGTGATATTGTTAAAGAGCTCAACCAGTAAAACGTTTAAAACCTCTTCCTTGGGTTGCATGGCACTTCCTTCTTCCTTATTTTAATTATAATATTTTGATTTTCAAACTATTTGATATTCGTAGTATACGAGTCATTCCTTTAAAAGTCAACGCGTGGGGGGGTTTGTTTATAAATTCTTTATAAAACTTAAGCCGGGTGTAATCACCCGGCTTTCAGCGTCAATAAACTATATTATAAACTTAAAGAGAATCGGCAGCGGCATCCACTCTACAATCAATTATAAATGATCCCTTAGCAGTTAATGCCGCCTCAATTGCCGATGGTATTTCATGATTTGATTTTACTACGCATCCACTTATGCTATAGCCTTCACCGATTTTGACGAAATCTGGTGATATAGAAAAATGGATTCCAAAGTGGCTCTTTGAGCCATAAGCATTGTCTTGTAACTCTCTTACCATGCCGAGCAAATTGTTGTTCAAAATTACGACAATGACTTTATGCCCTATCTCTGATAGAGTTCCAAGTTCACCTAACAGCATTTGAATTCCAGCATCTCCCATAACTGCAACGACAGTTCTTTCAGGAGAGGCCATCTTTGCGCCGATTGCCGCAGATAGACTATAGCCCATGGTGCCAAGTCCACCAGAACTCAAAAATTTTCGATCATTTTCATACTGGATGTGCTTTGCCGTCCAAATTTGATTTTGACCGACATCTGCTGCAATCACCGCATCAGGTGACAGTTGATTGGAAAGTGCTTTTAAAAACATCCTAGGACAGACGCCCTCGGTTTCCTCATAATTTAAATCAATCTGATAAGTCTTCTTAGCTTCGTCAAGCCACTCCTGAGCCCAGCAAGCCCCTTCAAATGCAGTTAGTTTCTCTAGTATGTCGTTCAAAATGATCTTGGCATCTCCTACAATCGGAATCTGATAGTTGACTATTTTGCCAATCTCAGATGGGTCAATGTCTATATGCACAATATCCGCTTCGGGTCTGATTAAACTGAAGTTCTTAGTAGCACGATCTGACATCCGTGCCCCAACGATGATAATCAGATCAGCCCTCTGAACAATGCGTTCACAGATTTCATCTCCATGATAGCCGATTATGCCTACATAAGTTGCTGAATTCATTGGAAATCCACCAATCCCCATGAGTGTATGAATCACCGGAATCTTCCTAATTTCAGATAGTTTGGCGAGTTCTGCCTTCGCATCTGCCAGCACAACCCCTCCTCCTGCAATAATCACAGGAGACTGTGCCGATTTTATACGCCTGATAATCCGCTTTAACTGTCCCGTATGCCCCACCACAGTAGGGTTATATCCAGCAATTTCAACCTCTTTTATCGTCTTAAATTCAATACTCTCCATTTGTATGTCTTTTGGAATATCTATCAATACAGGACCCATTCTACCTGTTGTTGCAATTTTTATGGCTTTTGCCATAATCATGGGGATATCTTCAGCCTTTGTCACCAAAAAATTGTGTTTGGTAAAGGGTTCAGTAGCACCGACGATATCCGCTTCCTGAAAGACATCTTTTCCAATATAATCCCGCCTGACCTGTCCTGTTATGGCAATCAGCGGAATTGAGTCCATATACGCCGTTGCAATTCCCGTAATCATATTGGTAGCCCCTGGGCCTGAGGTGGATATGCAGACCCCCACATGTTTTGACTCTCTGGCATACCCACTGGCCATGTGAACTGACGACTGTTCATTTCGAACTAGGACATGCCTAATTGTTGAGTGTCTCAACGCCTCATAGATGGGTAAAATCGCTCCTCCCGGATATCCGAACACCGTACTGACACCTTCATTTTCAAGACACTTGATAACTGCTTCTGCTACATTCATATGCTTCACTCCTCAATCTATCTGTCACGGATTAAATCTTGCAAGCCCTGTTACACCCGTTCTAGCCATTTCGCTGACACCATAGGCCTTCATCAAGTCCACAAAAGCATTGATTTTATGCTGATCACCAGTCAGTTCCACCGTGAGGCTTTCACTGGCAATGTCTATCACTTTCCCTCTAAAAATCTCCACCACTTCCAGAATCGAAGGTCTATTGGCCTCACTTGCCGCCACTTTCACAAGCGCCAACTCTCTATAGACGGAATACTCTGGTTCAAGTTCATAAATTTTGATGACGTCAATCAGCTTTTGAAGCTGCTTTTTTATCTGCTCTACAATTTGTGAATCCCCCACCACAACAATGGTCATTCTAGAAATTTTAGGGTCTTCTGTTTCGCCAACCGAAAGGCTTTTGATATTATAACCGCGTCTGCTGAAAAGGCCAGCCACTCGGCTCAAAATTCCAGGTTCATTTTCCACGATAACTGACAACACATATTGATTCATACACGCCTCCATACCTCATGATCTACACCTCTCACATCAAACCTGCCCCATTATCTTTCAGTCATAACGTAAAATAAAAAGTCAGACATCGAGTCCACGGTTTTTGATGGATTGCCTATGCAATGGCGTAAAATAAAACCCCGTCCTCATAGGATATTACCTATAAGGACGGGGACTTCTCCTCGCGTTACCACCTTATTTGTCTCAACTTTGAAACCTCTCATATCAACAGGTAAAACTGCATGCTAAAGCAAACACCACTCCTGTCAATCTGTCTATAACGGGACAACCCGGCATCTCCTACTACCCTTTCAGACATGCAGCTCAGGAGTGAGTTATAGGTCAAGGTTGTACCGACTCCCATCAAACGCCGGCTTTCTATAACAAACGCATAAACCCTTTTTTCTCCTTCATAGCTTGTGAGCCTTCAAAACTGTTACTTTATATTGAATAGGATTATAACAAATTCACAAATTCACTGTCAAGGATTTTGTTAAAAGTTTTTAATATTTATTTACCTTCCACCCCTCTCTCGTCTGTTCTAATGTATATACCGATTGCTTACAAGCAAGTCAACAAGCACATTTGATGGGATTTCAAACTCACATATTCCCATATAGCCCGGTGCAACCTCATACTTATCAAATGAGATCACTAAAGTCCCTTTATCTGTGATGTAAAAGTTTTGATCGGGTGCAATGGTTTTAAACCCTTCAATCTCACCCTCTCCGACCCAGTAAATTTTTTCAGGGTCGCCATTTTGATCTTCTGAGTTTTTCATTTGATCCACCATTTGCCGCTTGATGTTGTCGCTGATAACCTGAATGTACGCATCGCTTGAAAAGAGACTTGGAAGTGTCAACAAAAGACCGTTCTCCTTGTCGATGGTGTCATAATGCATGATAGTGGAAGAAGAACCCACCGTGTTGACCACATATCTTCCAATTGACAGCAGCTGATCTGTGTCGGTTTTGATTTCATATCCACTGTCAACCCCCAGATGTCCGCCGCCATTTGCCTCAAGTTCCGCCATATCTGCTTCAAACTGTTCATAGAGTGATTCACTTTCAGACAAATACAGATTATTGATCGTCGCTTCAAGTTTAGAATTTTCAAGTCCCTCAATTTGTGGTGCAACGATATCCGCATGATAATTCTCCGTTTCCACTTCATAGACTCTAAATGTCAACACCTCCACAATTGATCCAATAATCGGTATATTTTGCATGCTTGCTGCAAATGACTGACTGGTGTTTAAAGAGACCACTAAAATCAGAAATCCCGCCGCAAACCCTGAAAAGCTCTTGATAAACGGTCGAACTTTCCGTCTTTTGCGCTCTGTCAAAAGCGTGTTCTCTATAACCTCTGAAAGGGATTCTGGCACTTCCACAGACTCCATATAGTTTGTGATTTTATATTTCATCATATCTTCATTTACAATTTCCTGTCCGTGCTCTTCTTGTTGATTTGACCTTATCAACTGTTCCCCATCCATTTTATCCTTTGATTTATCTTTCATAGCTCAGTCTCCTCTACAGTTCTTTTCAAAAGGTTTAAAGCCTTGTATAGCCTGGTTTTAACAGTACTCAGATTAACATCTAATACCTCGGAAATCGTCTCGAGTTTCATATCTTGATAAAATCTGAGTATGATTATGTGCTTATACATAAGTGGCAGTCCATCGACAGCCTCTTCGAGTTCACTAAACTCAAAGGGTTCATCTGCATCTGAGATGAGCTCATCAAAGGCCTCTGGGTTTACAATCTCGATTCGCTTATCACGTCGGAGTTTATCCACCGCTGTGTTGATGAGAATCTTATAAAGCCAGCTTTTTAGCTGTTCTTCAGAAGTCAACGTCGCTCCATTTCTGAGTGCTTTGACAATACTGTCTTGAACCACGTCCATTGCGTCCTGCTCATTTTTCATATAACTGAACGCCATTCTATACATCGAAGGCCCATTCTCCCTGATGAATGTTTCTATTTTGATATAATGAGATTTCATCCTGTACTCCTGTTTTTCTTGTTGTATGCATACATCTATAAGACGAATACCCCTTTTAAAAAGTTTGAGGATTTTAAAATTTATAAAAAAAAACTTCACCTATGGGTAGAATATCCATGGGTAAAGTGTCGAAATTTATTTGAAGTGTCACGCTTTTATCTGCTCGGGTTCAGCACTTGATCTAAATTTATCCGAGAGAAAGGCTTCTAAGATAATCCAGACAATTGAAACTGTGTTCAGCAGCATAAAAGGTGCAAACTGTGTGGCTGGAACAGCAGTGATGGCCAAAATGATAATGGCGTTTACATTCCAAGGCATCAGCGGTGCCAGTGCCGTCCCAGAATTTGCAATTAGAGCAGCGAGATCAGCATCCTCCAGTCCGTGTTCTGCAAACACTTTTTTAAGGTTTCTACCAGGGATGATAATCCCCACTGTCTGGTCGCAGGTGAGCGCATCCAGCCCTGTACTCAACACACTCGTTCTCAGATAAAGTGCGGCCTTGCTCTTGGAATTCTTGGTTACAAAACCAACCAGTGGCTCAATCCATCCGCATTTTTCAAAAATAGTGCTCATGGAAATGCCCCCCATGACAATAAAGACCACCTCAATCATGGAAACAGCACCGCCAATTTGAAGTGATTGGATCAAGTCTGCTTGGTTATCCGTCTGGTAGCCATTTAACATGAATCCAATTAGTTCAAAGAGGCCAACATGTTGTACCAGTAAAGCAATTAAAACACTTGTCAGCACTCCAAATCCAAGTGTTTTATTGGATTTAAGTCCAAGTAGTGACAGAACCAATACTCCAATTGGCACTAAGAAAAACCAAGGCGAAATCACAAAGGCACTTGAGAGAATCTGCTTATAGCTCTCTATGGCTGAATCGGTGAGCTTAGACTCTATATTGGCACTCATCAAAAAATAAATGATTCCCGTTATTAAAATCGCTGGGAACATCTGTCTTAAAGTCTTTTTAAAATAGGATTTAAAAGAAACACCCACGGTTTCAAGTGTGAAGTTAACCAGTGCTGAAATCGGAGACAGCCTATCGGCAACATATGCTCCCGATAAAATAACCCCTAACAGAAAGACCTTTGGCATTCCCGCACTGATCCCCAATGTGAAAATAGCCACGCCAATTGTACTCAGCGTTCCAAGGCCCGTTCCAATAAATAGCGCAAAAATGCCCGTCACCAAAAAAGCAAAGAGGATAAAGTTCACGTGATTGACGATGGAAAAACCATAATAAATCATCGTTGGCACAATTCCAGATGCAATCCAAACCGCAACATTGATTCCAATTAAAAAAATGACGAAATAAATACTTCTAATGCTGACAATCCCTTCAGCTGCATACGAAAGCGTCTTTCGAATGGGAATTCCGTTCTTCTTCAGCAAAATACAAGTTATTGCAAGCGTCATCAAAAAACCATATAAAAGTGTCACGCCAGCTGATAGACAAAACACAATGCTAACGATGAAAATCAGTGCAATCGAAATCCCCCACTTATGATGTACCATGTGTGTTTCCCCCAAATATTTAAATTTCATATATACACCAAGATTATATCAAAGATTGTTCGCTCTGCTAAAGAGAATTCACATATAAATTCAAAAAAATGTTTTTCCGCTGTTCACGGACATTGCCACAATGTGAACTCACCACCCACTAACCCCATCTCAATTGAAATAAAAAAAATATTTCTTTTTTGACACAATGGGGTTGACAAGTTCTTTAAATCGGATTAACATAGAGAACAATAAACGAAAGAGGTTACTGTTATGAATATTTATCCAATTTATTTATTACAACTTCATTCCCATCATAGATCAGGGGTTTATCATTGATGAATTAATAAGATTTCATCATGGGTAAAGCCCTATTCATCATTCGTTAAGAATGGGGCTCCTATCTATGATGATCGGCATAAGCGAGAGTCATATAGGCGAGTCCTATATGGCTCTTTTTTTTATGCTCTTTCAGATAAGAAAATGGGGTAACGCATTTTTATACAATTCGGAGGTTTTTATATGAATATCAATCGCATCACGGAAAATCAAAAAAAATATGCCATGCAAGCCGAACTCATGAAACTCTACAGTCAATACGGCTTTAGACAAATTGCCATTCCAGCCTGTGAATCTGCTGCAGCACTAAACGAACTAGAGAAAAAGTACCCTGTTAAAAGCCAAGTACGATTTATGGATCAGTCGGGAGAGATATTCCATCTCCAAAACGATCCCACACTATCCGTCATGAAAATGCTTCGATTCTCTCAGACCAGAAGCAACGATGAGAAAATTTGCTACTATGCCCCCACTTACAAGTGGAGCAACGGGCAACTTAAGGAGGAAACACAAATTGGAATTGAGGCCTTTGGCACAGATACCGAAACATATGACCTCGAAACCATCGTCCTCGCCATAAAGTCTTTGAGGCGCTTTACAGAAGAAGTGGCACTGGATATTGGCGATGTAACCTTGTTGTCGATGCTTCTAAAGGGCATCCATCTAAGCGAAGCACAGACAAATGAAGTCTACAAGGCCCTCCCCACCAAGAACGTCCTCAGGCTTCAAAATCTCCCAGAGTTTTATAATCTCAGCGATTTAATTTGGGAACAACTATCGGCTATTTTTAAACTCTATGGCCCTCAGCGCAGAGTTATCGGAGACACAAGGGCACTTCTAGAAACCATGACGTTTGAAACTGAAGCAACTCGTGCAAAGGCCGAAAAGGCACTTAAGGCACTCAGCGATCGAGCAACACTCTTAGAGGCCTATCAATTAGAATCCTATGTCCAGCTTGATTTGACACTTAGCCCTGAACTCCCCTACTACAACGGATTGGTGTTAAAGGGGTTCATCGGAGGTTGTCCCTCCGAAGTGCTCACTGGCGGACGCTACGACAAACTTAGCAAGGATTTTGGAAAAGCAGCTTGTGCAATTGGGTTTGCACTCACCTTAGACAATTTAATGAAATATACGGAGGTAAAGAAAATGACTAGAAAAAACACTTTATTACTACTTGAAAACACATTGTCCGCAAAGGGAATTGAATATGCAGAACTCTATCGACAAAGGGGCTTTGAGGTCAATTTAAGAACCTATGATGCAGAAAAAGAAGCTATTGAAATTGCAGAAGCAGAACAGTTTGAAAAGGTTATCGTGTTTCAGGAAACCACTGCTAAAATTATTGATATCCGCAAAAACGACATTCAAAAAGTGCCTTATACAACCTTTGAAAACTATCTTAAAATCAGCGAAGTGGAACGAGGCATTCACTAGTCCTTCTCTCACCAACATATCAATCAGCAACTTAGCGCATGACAACCACTGAACCAATAGGGCTAAGATGAAACTCGGGAGGTAACAAAACATGTCAGTGACATTTGCACTTTCAAAAGGCAGAATTGCAGAGGCTTTTTTGAAGGCCTTTAAGGCCACAGAGGCCTTGGATACAAGAAAACTAATTGTAGAAATTGGAGACATCAAAATGATTATGGTAAAGCCTGTAGACGTCCCAACCTATGTATCAAATGGCGTCGCAGATATTGGCGTCGTCGGCAGAGATGTCATCTTGGAATCAGGTGAATCCTTCTATGAACTCATGGAATTTCCCTTCTCAAAATGCACCCTTTCCATAGCGGGGTTTGATAATTCAGTGGATCTAAGCACACCTTTGACCATTGCAACCAAGTATCCCCGCATTTGCAAGCAGTATTTTCCACTCTCCAAGACCATCTATTTAAATGGCTCAGTGGAACTTGCACCCATCCTCAATCTATCAGATGTTATTTTCGACATCGTGGAAACTGGGACAACACTTCGAGAAAACGGCCTCTCCATCATAGAGGATATTCTCACCATCAACCCAGTTCTCATTGCAAACAAGGCCAGCTACAAGTTCAAGCAGGACAAAATCCAACAGATGATTCAGCAGCTTGAAAAAGAACTTATTTGACCGACTTCGGTTCAAAACATAAATACAAAATTCAAAGAGGTGACTTATGAACGAAATCATTAAACTGGATGCCAACGAATTGGCTTACCCACTTACCGAAATGCAAATTGACTTTCTAACATCTAAAATAGACCTAACTGCACTCAATCGCTACCCAGAGGCCGATGCTTCAAAACTCATTAAAAGCTATGCTGATTTCATGAACCTTCCCGCTGAGAAGGTCATTGCTGGCAATGGTTCTGACGAAATCCTAGATTTAATCTTCAAGGCCTTCACTGAACCCAAAGACATCGTCGTATCTCTCGACCCATCTTTCGTCATGTACGAAACCATGTCTTCTATCTACAAGTGTCAGTTCAGGCGCTACCAGCCAAATGACTATTACACATTAGATGTGGACGCGTTTATTGAATATCTTGATATTTTAAAACCCCGTCTCGTTTTCATCTGCAACCCAAACAACCCGACAGGTGCTCTGATTGCACCAGATTCAATTAAAAAAATTCTGGCAGCTACTGATGCACAAGTGGTCATCGACGAAGCCTATGGCGAATTTATCAGCGCCAACTATGAAGACTACTCAGTTAAGTCCCTAATAGATGCTTTTCCAAATTTAATCGTCTTAAAAACACTCTCAAAAGCCTACGGACTGGCAGGCCTCAGAATTGGATTTGGCATTTCTTGTGCTGAAAATATGGAAAAACTCTATGCATGCAAATATCCCTACAACATCAGCAGGCTTTCTCAAGCAATTGGCGTACTCCTCATGACGCCTGAGTTTAAGGAGATTTCAGAAAAGAATAGGCTCAAAATCATAGCCGATAGAGGCACTCTCACCACCGCTCTCAAGGCATATGAGTTTCTCAAAGTCTATGAGTCAAACAGCAATTTTGTCTGGTTTAAAGTCGATGGAAAAACCCTTTCAAATGAGGTGTTTTTCAACACACTGTATAACTCAGGCATTAAAATAAGACAGTTTTCTCAATCCTATTTTAAAGACTATTTCAGGGTGACTGTCGGCACAGAAAGCGAAAACAAAATCCTTCTAAAATGTATAGATGAAATGACTTCAGTTGGAGACACAATGCTGAGAAAGGCGGTTGGCCAATGACATGGGCGCGAAAGACTAACGAGACCGATATTGAACTGGATTTTGCCCTACATGGAACTGGCAATTACAACATCCAAACGCCAATTCCCTTCTTCACCCACATGCTTGAACAATTTGCCAAACACGGTCGGTTCAACTTGACGCTCTCCGTCACAGGCGATGATCCACACCATATTATAGAAGATGTCGGTATTTTGCTAGGACAGGCTTTTTCAGAAAGTCTCACCGATAAAACTGGCATTGAGCGGTTTGCTGATTCACTGATTCCCATGGACGAAACACTGATTCAAATTGCAGTGGATATCTCTGGACGCAGCTACCTCGGATATGAGGTAAATTATCCGACAGCTATCACTAGCGGCTTTGAAACAGAGTGGGCCAGAGATTTCTGGATGGCCTTTTTACAAAATGCCAAATTGACACTTCATATTCGCTCTCTCTCAGGTTTCAACACACACCACATGCTGGAAGCTGTATTTAAAGGAACTGCAATCACGCTTAGACGTGCTCTAAAGATAACAGGCACTGATTTGCCAACAACAAAGGGGGTACTCTAATGACCATTATTATAGATTATGGCGTGGGCAACATCTTTAACGTTTTAAACGCCTTTTCAAAGGCAGGAATCCAAGCAAAACTCAGCGCAAATCCCGACGAAATTTTAGGGGCAACTCACATCGTCCTCCCCGGGGTCGGCGCATTTGAAGATGCAATGAAAGCGTTAACTGAAAGCGGCCTATCCGAAGTTTTAAACCAAGCGAGAAAAAAGCAAATTCCCATACTGGGCATCTGCCTGGGAATGCAACTGCTCTACGAAATGAGTCTGGAAAATGGAGCGTTCAAAGGCCTTGGTTATTTACAGGGCACTGTAAAATCACTCTCCCCTGATTTGGTATCCACAATCCCCCACATGGGCTGGAATGAACTGGTTCATACCAATATCTCACCTTTTAAGCAAGTGGAAGGGTACGTCTACTTTGTCCACTCTTTTATCGCACCTGAAGATGACCATGTGGTCTACGCCTATGTCGATTATGAAGGCTGTAAAATCCCTGCGATTGTCGGATGCGATAATATTTACGGCATGCAGTTTCACCCTGAAAAGAGCAGTTCAGTGGGAGCGGACTTGATCCAAGCCTTTTTTAAGCTCACATCACAAGGAGATCAAAAATGAGATTATATCCAGCAATAGATATCAAGGGCTCAAAATGTGTTCGGCTGACTCAGGGCGATTTTGACCGTGAAACCGTCTACTACAATACACCGCTTGAAGCGGCTAAATACTGGGAATCCGTGGGTTCAAAATACATCCACATCGTGGATTTAGATGGCTCTTTAGAGGGTCGCTTTATCAACTATGATTCCCTGAAAGCCATTGCCGACAACACCAACCTAAAAATCCAATTCGGTGGCGGTATCAGAAGTCTTTCCGATGTGGAACAATTGCTTTCAATAGGGGTTGATCGCATCGTCATTGGCTCTCTCGCCATAAAGGACTTTGACAAATTCTCTGAAATCGTCAAGAAGTACCCTCAAAATATCGTGTGTGCCGTGGATTTCAAGGACGGTTCTATTATGGGCGATGGATGGACTACTGGCGGTTCAATCTCTGTGGATGCCTTTGTGAAAAAAGCCACTGACGCAGGCTGTCTTGCCTTTCTCGCCACAGATATTTCAAGAGATGGCATGTTGAGTGGCCCAGCCTTTGAGGCATATGATAGGCTTAAGTCCATTACATCTGCCGAAATCATCGCATCTGGCGGCATCAGCTCCCTAGAAGATTTATCAAAACTCAACGCTTTAGGCCTTCCATCAGCTATTGTGGGCAAGGCATTCTATGAAGAGAAATTCACATTCCAATCCGCACTGGAAATCACAAGGAGGTCATCATGTTAGCAAAACGCATCATCCCATGTCTTGATATAAAAGATGGAAAAGTCGTCAAGGGACAGCAGTTCGAAAATGTCAAGGAAATTGCCAATCCACTTGAAATGGCAAAGTACTACAGCGATACAGGCGCCGATGAACTTATCTTTTATGACATTATGGCTTCCACAGAAAATAGAGGTCCTTTTTTGACACTCGTTTCTGAAATTGCCAAAAGCATCAACATCCCCTTCACAGTTGGTGGAGGTGTCAAAACCGTGGACGATTTCGATTCACTTTTAAAGGCTGGTGCAGATAAGGTTTCCATCAACACACAGGCCTATCTCAATCCAGAATTGATTCGAACAGCTAGTTTAAAATATGGCGCACAATGCGTTGTTCTCTCTGTAGATGTCAAGAAGGTGGACAATCAGTATCTTATTTTCACACATGGTGGTCGTACCAATACGGGAACAGATGCCCTTGAGTGGATTAAGAGAGGCGTTGAGCTCGGCGCTGGTGAAATCTGTGTAAATTCAATTGATGCAGATGGCAGTAAAAACGGATTTGACATAGAACTGTTAAAAGCAGTGGATGATGCCGTCAACGTCCCAATTATCGCCTCTGGGGGTGCAGGCAGTATCAGTCACTTCACCGAGTTATTTGAAAAGACCTCTATTTCTGCTGGCCTTGCCGCCAGCATCTTTCACAGCAAAGCGGTAAGTCTTCCAGCTGTCAAACTAAACCTTCTCCACGCTGGCATTTCTGTGAGACCTTATTTCGCAAAGTCAGAGGCTACTGATTTAATCCCATGTATTGTCCAGTCAGCTGTCACAGGTTCAGTCCTCATGCTCGCTTACGCAAATTCACAATCTCTCCAGTGGAGTATGAAAACAGGCTATGCGCATTTTTACTCCAGAAGTAGAAAATCCCTTTGGTTTAAAGGTGAGACATCTGGCAACAAGCAGAAGCTCATAGACGTGAGATATGACTGTGACGAGGACACAATTCTCATGCTGGTTGAAGAAGAAGGCCCTGCATGTCATACTGGAAGCTACTCTTGTTTCAACACATCAAAACCACTGGATGTCTTTGACAAACTCATGTCTGTCATAGAAGATCGGAAAGCCAATCCCGTCCCTGGCAGTTATACCAATTATCTGTTCGAAAAGGGCATCGACAAAATTCTAAAAAAAGTGGGCGAAGAGAGTGCTGAAGTCATTATCGGCGCTAAAAATACCGAAGATGAACTGGTCTATGAGATGGCTGATCTCTTCTATCACAGCTTCGTCTTGTTATCAAACCAAAATATTCCACTTTCAACTTTAAAAACTGAACTTAAAAAGAGATTCAAGTGATTATTCACTGAATCTCTTCTTTAATATTCACAAATCATGTACTGCAATATACACAGATCAATATACATAAATCATGTACTGCAATATCTACCGATTATATATCATCGTAATTTAAGGACTGTATTTTAACAACGCATTTAAATCTAAATCATACATCTCAATATTACACATTAATTGTACTTCTTAATAATATACATCAATATTCTACATCAATCATACATCTGAATTATATGCTTTAACTTGCATGTTGGTTTACAATTTATCCAGTGCCTGTTTTAAATCCGCTATTAAGTCTTCTGCATTTTCAATCCCAACAGAAACTCTAATTAAATCAGGTGCAACCCCTGCCGATATCTGTTCTTCCTCATTCAACTGTGCATGTGTGGTGCTTGCCGGATGGATGACCAGCGATTTTGCATCTGCCACATTTGCAAGTAAAGAGAAAATTTCAAGGGATTCTATAAACGCCTTTCCAGATGCCACGCCCCCTTTAATGCCAAAAGTGAAAATTGATCCAACCCCTTTTTTAAAGTATTTTTTATAAAGATCGTGATATCGGCTGTCTTCAAGCTCTGGGTAGTTAATCCAACTCACTGCTGGATGTCCCTTTAAGAATTCAATTATTTTTCGAGTATTTTCCACATGTCTTTCAACTCTCAGTGACAGTGTTTCCAGCCCTTGAATCAACAAGAAGGCATTAAATGGGCTTATACATGCACCTGTGTCCCTAAGGAGCTGAACTCTGGCTTTCGTAATATAAGCAAGTGAACCAAGTGCCTCTGCATATTTGATGTCATGATAAGATGGATCTGGTTCTGTCAGACATGGAAATTTGCCACTTCCCGCCCAGTCGAAGTTACCTGAATCTACGATGACACCACCGATGGAAGTTCCATGTCCACCAATGAATTTTGTAGCTGAATGAACCACGATGTCTACTCCAAATTCAAATGGCTTTATCAGATACGGTGTGCCAAAAGTATTGTCCACAATGAGAGGAATTTTGTGTGCATGGGCAATTTCTGCAACTGCCTCCAAATCAACTAAGTTAATACCGGGATTCCCGATGCTCTCCACATAAATTGCCTTTGTATTTTCCGTCAATGCCTCTTTAAAATTGGCTGGGTTATCTGGGTTGACAAACTTAGTGGTGATACCATACCTTGGCAAAGTCGATGAAAACAGATTATAGGTTCCTCCATAGAGGGTGCTGGCAGAAACGATTTCATCCCCTGCTCCCAGTATATTTAAAATCGCATATGTCACTGCCGCTGTGCCTGATGCCACAGCAAGCGCGCCAACGCCACCTTCAAGTGCGGCAATTCTCTGTTCCAGCACATCTGTTGTTGGATTCATAATTCTAGTATAAATATTGCCCGGTGTCTTAAGGGCAAATAAATCTGCCGCATGTTGTGTATCTTCAAACACATATGATGTCGTCTGATAAATTGGAACTGCTCTAGAACCCGTCGTTGGGTCTGGCGTCTGTCCTGCGTGTACTTGAAGTGTCTCAAATCTATAGTTTCTCTCACTCATATTTCAATTCCTCTCTTTCAAATCATTTATTATTCTATCTAGCTTTGTCAGTGGCGTTGTATTTCATCATTGTCTATTTATTGTCCAATTCACACCACGTTTTCAAGTCAAATGGCGTCTCCTGATAGACATAGTAGTTTAACCAGTTCGCATAGAGTAAATTCCCATGAGACCGCCATCTTACAACTGGTTCGGCCTGTGGATCGTCGTTTTCAAAATAGTTTTTGGGAATCTCTATTGACTTTCCTGCCACTATATCCCTGTCATATTCCTTTTTCAAAGTATCTGAATCATATTCAGAATGACCTGTTACAAAGATCTGCCGCCCATTTCGGCTCATCGCCACATAAATGCCAGCTTCCTCAGAATCGGCCACAATTGCTATTTCTTCGTGGCCTTTAAAATCCTTTTCCAGCAATGTGGTATGCCTTGAATGCGGTGCATAAAAGATGTCGTCGAATCCCCTAAAAAGCGGGAGATGCCGTTCTTTGAGCCGGTGCTCAAAAACACCAAAGCACTTTTCACGCAACGGGTATTTGGGAATTCCATAGTGATGGTATAAAGCGGCTTGTGCCCCCCAGCAAATATGAAGTGTGGAGAACACATTGGCATAACTCCAGTTCATGATTTCCTTGAGTTCTTCCCAATACCCAACTTCTTCAAATGCCAAGTGCTCTATCGGTGCACCGGTAATAATCATGCCATCAAATTTTTCCGACTTGATTTCCTCAAAAGTCTTATAAAATGCATCTAAATGCTGAAAATCCGTATGTTTCGCCGTATGCGTCTCCATGTGAAGAAGCGTTATATGCAGTTGAAGCGGTGTATTGCTGAGAACCCTGAGAAGTTGTGTCTCAGTGTCTATTTTCATAGGCATTAGATTTAAAATCGCTATTTTCAGCGGTCTTATATCTTGTTGCATTGCACGGGTTTCCATCATTAAAAATATATTTTCCTTTGATAAAATATCAATTGCCGGCAAACTGTCGGGAATATTAATCGGCATTTAAAACCTCCTGATAAATCTCCTGTTAAATCTTCCATATGAAATCGACTCATGCTAAACCACCCTTGGCCAAGTGGTGATTATAGAAAAACAAAAGCCTCACCTAAACTGGATTAATCGCTCTAATGAGGAGGTCTCAATCTGTTCATGTGAGGATTTCGCATGATTTTCGATTCATATAATTGTTAAAAATAAAAAAACTCTTCTATCTAGATAGAAGAGTTAATATGCGCGCTCAACTATCTTTCAACAAGAACAAATGTGTTCAAGTTGCAGGAATTAGCACCAGTCTAAATCTGGTTGCCGGGCTTCACAGGGCCAGTCCCTCCGCCACTCTTGATAGTACTATTAAGTTAAAAATGATTATAGTGTCTATTGGAGATTCTGTCAATAGGTTTTTTGAATTTTTATTCAGAATTTTATTTTTCCCTTTTTTTCAAAGACCTATCCAATTTTTTCAGCTGATTCAAGTAGTCTATAACACTCTGAGAGGCCGTATCCATTTGTTTAAGCTGATTTTCAGTTCCCAACAAATCGCCTTTTTTATATAAAATCGCCGCTTGCTTTGCATGTTCATGCAACTTGGCATGTGGCGTCTCAAGCTCTTTCACAATCTTTTCAAATTCAGAGTACTCAAATTTGGTGTTATCGCACCACTTTCCAAGTCTACAAGTATGATGATTCCCAACTTCCGACGGTTCGATGCTCTCATATCCCAATATCATGTTATAAACCCGCCATCTCCACATCAGGTGATCGCTAATGCATATTTCAAGTTGTGTCTTTAGGTCCATTTTGATATCACCCTCTAACAATTGAAGCCTGATATCATTTACAATCTTAGAGACGGCATTAAAGGCAAGCCCGGTCTTATTGGTTTCATCGTGGAGTCCCTTGGCCTTTTCATTGACAATCATCACTGCCCCAGCCATCTCCTCAGATGCCGCCGTCTGTTCCTCGACATTCCCACTGATTTCCATAAAAGCTCCCCCTATGTATTCAAGGCCCTTTTTCATGGCGTTCATGCCAATTGCAGTTTCTTCTAAATTTTGTTTTCCCACTTCAAATGACCGATTTGAAACATCCAGTTCTCGATTGGTCACTTCAATATCTCTTGTCAAATTTTCCACAACGGTTCTGATAAAGTCCACTTGTTCTTTGGTGCTTTCAGCCAATTTCTTGATTTCATCTGCAACCACTGCGAACCCTCTACCGTGCTCACCCGCTCTAGCAGCTTCTATGGAGGCGTTTAGAGCCAGTAAATTTGTCTGGTCGGCAACACCTTTTATAATTGTCACCATTTCCGTGATTTTAAGGGCTTCCGTATTCAAATGCTCCATAGTGCTCTTCACCTTTTGAGATTGCACATAAATAGCTTCAATTTGCGATACCGAATTGTTTACCGCTTCAATGGCCTGACTTGCACTTTGAACTGTTTCAGAAGTCGTCTTATTTGATTCCTGAACAAAATTTGAAATATCCTCTATGCTAGCCGTAATTTCCTGACTGCTTGCAGAAATCCCGTCAATCATTTCAGTCTGCTTTCCTACATCCAAAAGCATATCCTTCACATGGTCTTGCTCTGTAATGTATTTGAGCAAACTGTTTACTTGCTTCAATATCTCCAAACCCTGTTTTTCATCCTCATCACATTTCTGTGAATCATCTTTTACCATGCCCTCTGGTACTCCCTGCACGTATGCCGGATTCTCCCTAAGTGTCTTTTCAGACCTCTTCTTAAAAAACATTTATTGACCACCCCACTATAGTATTAACACCGCTAAAAATTGTCTAGCATCTATTAGTATCATTATATCCTATTTTTTCTAAAATTGTAGTGGATAGTCGTCATTTAAAGTAGTCTATTAGACCTATTTTATAAATATATTTTTATACATTTAATCATTTGTCTTTTTATCTCAGCATTTTGAGATTTCCCGTAAGACGATTAATCTTCTTTTTAGGCCCACAGAGGCAAATCCCAAGATATTTAATTGAGTCCGCCCGCTTCTTTGAGAGTTTTTCTCGGTAGTCTTCATAAGCCAGTGATTTCTGCGCAACATCGTTAAAGGCAATCACTTTGATTTCTTCATCTGCTGATTCTAAAACACTGTCATACTTCTCTCTTAAAGCCTCACCTGTCATCTGTAGTATTGGAATCGGCAAACGCGTGATGCCCTTGTGCACCCTCCCGTCAGCGTCTTTGATATCTTCACCTAAAATTTCATCAATTTCTCTTGATAGACTTATCCCTAAAACAGCCGCTGCATTTGCAATCAGTCCCATTTCCAATTCTGAATTGATGATAATAACACATTTCACCTGTCTGCCTCCTAACCAGCGATTGATTTCATCGCCCTGTTATTCCGATTTATTTTATATACCATATCGTTTGATTTATATAACATATCAGATTAGACAAGTAATTTATTGTACAGAATTGACTTGATTCAAAAAAACTTTTGGTGTCATCCCATACGCCTTTTTGAATTCTCTAGTGAAGTGCGCTTGATCGTAAAAGCCTGAATCCACTGCAATTTTAGAAAGTTCTCCCCCGATTGCAAGCAAGTGTTTGGAATAGTTTAGTTTTAGCTGAAGTACATAGGCCTTTGGCGTCGCATTAAAATGTCTTTTGAACTTTCGGATCAATGTGTATTGATTCAATTGAAATTCAATTTCAAGCTGGGCCAATGTCATCTCTTCTAGAAAATGATTCGACAAATACTGTCCTACTTTGAGAAAGACCTCTTCGCTAGATTTTGCTTCATCATGTCGAATAAAGGCCTTTACAAGGGCCAGAAAAATCGCCATTTCACCAGCCTCAATCTTACTCTTTGGCTCTTTTGTTTTAAAAATATCAAAAATATGCCTATATGCGGCAGCTCTTTCACCTGTTAACGATGAAAACAAAGGTAAATACCCGTTTTCCTCCTCTAAAATCCACTGCTCCACATAGTCTCTATCAGCATAGAGCATGGTGAACGACCAATTATCAATATCGTCTGGGACACAAAGATGGCTCATGTCAGGTGCAATCATCACAATATCCCCTGCTTTAATTTGGTAAATCTGCTCACCTACAGAGAGTGAGCTGGTTCCAAATTCCACAAACCCAAATGAGTATTCATTATGCAAGTGGCTTTTATTTGCCTGTCTGTAATTGGTGCATATTTTAATTTCATGAATCGGATGATTTGACGGTATATAAGATATGACTTGATTCATAGAGCAATTTCTCCTTCCTTGATGAAATTATATTGTACTGAATAATGGACTAGACCATTGCATTGATGCACGTACTGTATTGATTATGAGCTATTATACTCAAATTTTTAAGGAAATGTAAGCCAGTCATTCGTTTTTTTTTGAGATTTTCAAAAATGTTTTGAAATTTTTAACTTTCTAGGTATAATAGGTTTATCAAACAATTAGGAGGGCTGTATGGACCATATAGATATGAGAATTTTAGATGTTCTCAAACAAAACGGCCGTATTACGGCATCTGAAATCAGCAAGATTATCAATCTCTCTATTCCTGCTGTCTCAGAACGCATCAGGAAACTAGAGGAATCGAATATCATAGAGCAGTATACCATCAAAATCAATCGAAAGAAAATGGATCAAAAACTACTAACTATGGTTCTTGTCAACATCGAACAGCCTTCAAATAATGAGTACTTCAAAAAAGCAGTCACCGAATTTCCCGAAGTCCTTGAATGCCACCATCTCGTTGGCGAGTATGACTATCTTTTAAAAGTTCTCCTTAGAGATACTGATGAACTGGAAGAATTTTTGACCAGCAAAATGAAATCCCTTCAAGGGGTTAAAAAATCAAATTCATGGATTATCCTATCCACTCTAAAAGAAGAAATCAATCGCTAAGACGCTGGATTTCGCCATGCTGGACTCAACTAAAAAAGAACTGCTGAGGCATATGAATGCCTTACAGTTCTTTTTATCTTTGTGGATTACCTCTCAAAGCACATTATGCACCAAAGGTTAAAAGCCTATCCTCTACAGGTTTGATTTCTTTAGCTGAAAGCTCACCCACAGGATTTCCAAACGGCATTTGAGACATCAGCGTCCACTTTGAATCAATAGCCCATTCTTTTTTAACAAGTTCTTCAATAAGTTCATTGTAATGTTGAAGCGATGCCCCTAGACCCTCGACTTCTAATGAAGTCCATACATTGTATTGAAGCATGCCCGACGCTTGATTTGACCAGACTGGGAAATTATCCTTATAAAGTGGAAACTGTTCTTGAAGCCCTGTTACAATTTCTTGATCTTCGAAAAACAATACCGTTCCATATGCCGCTTTAAAGGCGTCCATTTTATCTTTAGTCGCCTGAAATTGTGTTTCCGGCACTATTTTTTTGAGAACAGACTCTGTTAATTCCCATAGCTTATCATGATCCTTTTTTAACAAAACCACAACCCTACCACTTTGAGAGTTAAATGCCGTTGGTGTATGGACAACTGAATGCTCGATAACTTCTTTAATTCGCTGATCCGATACTTTTACCTCTTTTGATAATCCATAATGACTTCTTCTGTCCTTTATTGCTGTATAAAAATCTTTCATTTCCACTTCCTCCTGTTTTCGTTAGTTTTTATTATTTTATGCTGCAAAATCATCCACTTTGATTGTGAATAAAGCTTCTGTATAGATTCTTTCACTTATTTAATGGCATTTTGAAGATCAACTAAATTCTCTATCAGTTGACATTTCCAAATTTCGGGTAATTCCGAAAAGAGTTCCTCTAAATAGGCTTCGTGTTTTGGAAAAAGTTGACACATCAGTGAATAGCCCTCATCCGTTAGATGAACATAGTATATTCGCTTATCCTTGTCACATCTCTTGCGGACGACTAATCCCTTCTTTTGGAGTTTGTCGATGACATAAGTTATCGTTCCGCTGGTCACGAGAATCTTTTCCGCAACTTTCTGGACAGGTTGTTCACCTTTATGATAGAGGCATTCAAGGACGCCAAATTCACTTCCATTCAGGCCCATTTCCTGAAAATGTCTCTCCAAAGTACTAAACAATTGATTGTAAGACCTCGCCATGGCGATAATCAATTTTAAATCAACTTTACTCATGCAACACCTCTTTTATCTTGAATTCAAGATAATTATATCGGTTATTTGTCTTGAATTCAAGATAAAAAAATGATTTTTCTATTATTTTTAGGTGTATTGTCTAAAACTCAATTATTTATTTCGTATTTGTCGAATTTTATGTAAATTTATAAGGCCATTCACTCATTTTTTCTAAATGCTTTTAGATAGTGAATTCCATTTTTTTGAACTTGTGATGGGATTATGGTATACTATTAAAGTCACTATTTCAAGTTTGAAAGGAGAAATGAATGTTTTTAGAAGAAATCCGGTCACTTCCTCAAAAGGTTGTAAGCAGTTTAGATAACGATTTAGATAACTTAAAAGTCTACCTTTTACAGGATTACGACCTAAAGTTGCTAAAGAGAGTTGTCAGCTTTGGACTTGATATCTTTGGTGAGCTGGCAATGGATGAATGGGCGCTTGTACCCCAAATTCGCCACGGCAACGTCTTTCTTCTCAAGGAAGAACATAAAAAACAAATTATAGGCCTTGCCATCCTCATGCGGGACTGGGAGGATACCGAAAAAGCATATCTATCTGACTATGCAATATCTGATGAATATCAAGGAAACAACCTCGGCTACCATTTCTTAAAAGTCATTTCAGGCAACCTATATGAACAGGGCTTCAAAAAGATGAGTCTCACAGTAGATACCGACAATGAACCTGCTATAAAGCTCTATAAAGATAAAATTGGATTTGAAATTGCTGCATTTCACAAAAACGAGTACGGCGAAGGTCATGACCGGTATATTATGAATCTGTCTCTTGATAAATTTCTACCCAAAGTTTAAAAATCAGTTCAAAAGCTACCCATTTCTTTTTGAAATACCGCTCTAAAACAGCTTCATCAGCAATTTGCACCATCATTTCCACCTCTATTCTCTGTTTCACATATTCTTTCCAATAAAATGCCTATGATAAAAAACCGATATCTGATTCGGCAGATATCGGTTTTTTAGTCATATATGATTTATATCTCAGTTTGCAACCTGATTGTAAATTTCACATTCGTAATTATTTCCAAAATTGTCGGTCAACTTGGAAACAACACGTATGACATCCTTGCTCTTGACATTAAACGTCTCTTTAATGCTCGTATAATAATGGCTATCAGAATAGAATCCCACCTTCAGGTCTGCTGAAAGCTCAACGGGTGTTTTCGCCACTTCCACGTCATTTACATAAGTGATAATAACGCCTTCAACAGGATAGCAATATGGCCCATCTTGCGTTCTATCATATTGTGAACCTTTATAAACTGGGGAAAAAATGGTTATTGCTCTACCCGTTAAGGTTGCCTTCTCTCCATCTTGACTCATAGATAATTCTGCCTCTCCATCAGTCTTCATGACATACTCTGACACAATCATTGGATTCACATCAATTTGTTCATAGGAAGTATTTCCATCCTCTTGAAACATCACGACAAAACGGCTGAATTCCTCATTGATATCGGCTGTCAAAGTGCCCTTAAAGTTGTTTCCTGTCCAAAGAGTATTAACTGTTTGCTCTCTGTCTCCCGTTGCAATCAGCGTGACTTTCAAGCCCTCTCTGTACACTTTAGGTGTCAGTTCAAATCGAATTCTAATCTGATTGTTTTCAATTTTTGGCTCAGGCACGTCAAGGCTGTATGTCGCTATCTTCGTCTCCTTTTGAGCCATCACTTCTGCAAATTCAGTTTTCATGTTCTCAACTTCTCTATTTATATCACCTGAGACGTTCTGAACTTTGTAATTTACCTGATCTAAAATAGCAGTTGCAGTTTGAACCTTAGAATGTATGCCTCTGAGCCATATCATAACAATCACAAGCAAGATGACAATCACAATTTCCAGTGCCAGAACAGCAGTGATTATCCTTCGATTTGAGGCCATTGGGTTATTGGGTTTAGCTTCATTATTTGGTTTTAGTTCACTCATATTATGCTCCATTTCTTCAACTTGATTTTACACCCTCTCAGCCAAAATACGCATGGCAATATCGGCAATCATCGGATCAAATTGCTTATTTTTGCCTGCTTCCAGTTCTATTAGGCAATTTTCAAGCGTCATCGGCGGTCGGTATGGCCTCTCGGACAACATGGCATCTATAGCATCCGCCACCGTAATAATCCTAGCACCCAGTGGAATATTCTCACCTGAAATACCATCTGGATATCCTCTTCCATCCCATCGCTCATGATGATGCCTGACCATCTTGATAATGTCACCAAACCCACTTACTTTGCTCAATATATTCTCCCCCACTTGAGGATGCATCTTAATTTGCTCCCATTCATCCTCAGTCAGCTTCCCCGCTTTCTTTAAAACCGCATCTTCCACGTAAATTTTGCCTAAGTCGTGTAAATGCGCTGCCACGTGAATTTCATCTACTTCACTTTTGGAAAGAATCAAATGTGAACAAATGTCACTCGTCATTTCCGCCACCCTCTCTGAGTGACCCTTCGTATAATTATCTTTCGCTTCTATCGCTGAAATTAGTACTTCCACCAGTTCGTGTACTGAGCATCCGCTTTTCATGTAATGACATTCCCTCATTTTTTTCTCCTAATAAGACTACTATACCGTCTATGTATTTTGAAAGGAAACAGTGATTCACCTTCATAAATAGAATATTAAACTTTATTACGAAAAAATAAACGTTCTCTTAAACCCATTGATTTAATTCTGCTATCGTCTAAAATAAGTCTAAACACG
Organism: Firmicutes bacterium UBA6806; assembly: GCA_002452745.1. Taxonomy (GTDB): domain Bacteria; phylum Bacillota; class Clostridia; order Peptostreptococcales; family Acidaminobacteraceae; genus Fusibacter_A. The sequence continues at coordinate 17,083 of DKFC01000012.1, read as the reverse complement.
TCATAGATTCCCTCGTAATATTTGCAAGTTATCCTTCAAATATTTCATAATGAGCTGTCTATGACCCACCTATTGAAGGAGGTTCTTTATGGAATCATTTATTAGATTATACACCGGCATGTCGCATACGCTTCAAAGGAGAATAACAGTGGAAGATACTGCCCTCAATTATGGAAGCGGTAAAGTGGAAGGTCTGTTTGCAACGCCCAGACTTATTGCACTGATGATTGAAGCCAGTGCTCAACTGATAGATCCGGTTCTTCCAGAGGGCTTTGTCTCAGTGGGCAACAGCATCGAAGTGGATCACTTTAAACCTTCACTCGTTGGAGCGACAGTGACCATAGATGTCAAGATCACTGATTTTGAAAACGGCAGATATGCTCTGGAAATCAAAGCATACGATGATTTCGGACAAATCGGCTCAGGCAAGCACTCAAGAAGCATCGTCAACTATAAGAGTTTCATGAATAGAGCACAATCCCGAGAATACGGGAATTATGTGGCGGTCTAGTCACAACGAACACAAAGGCTGAATATCAATTCAGCCTTTTTAGCGTCCTCACGAGGAACCCTCTATATTCCATGATAATAATTCTCATTACCTTTGTCAATGGTATTTCTAAAAGCCCCTGATTAATCATCCTCTATGTATCAGATTAATCAGGGGCTTTAAAATAAAATTATTTCGTCAGATTAACAATTTCCTTCGTGTGCATGTGCATGCTCATGACATATAGACCCTGTTGACTTTAGCTCACCACGAATATAAGCCTCTGCTGCTGCTTTGGAAACACCACGGGCGCCTAGGATTACCTCAATGCCCTTGCTGTTAAAAATGTCCACGGCGCCACCACCCATACCACCAGAAATAATCACATTGACACCTAGTTCATTTAAGTAATTTGGCAAGAATCCCGGTTTATGACCTGGATTAGGCATGACCTTGGTATCTGTAATACGCCCTTCATTCACATCATAAATGTGAAAACTCTCGCAATGTCCAAAATGCCCTGTTACGGTTTCAGCCTCACTTGCAACCGCTATCTTATATGACTTCATATGCTACCTCCCTATTTTAAATTCTTAGATTACTTTGAAATTTCCTGTTAAGGTTTCGTCTTTCATCAACAGGTGAATTGTCCTTTTGTAAACAGCTTCCACAGCTTGTCCTGCTGATGTGTTTCTTTCCACAATGCTCTGCCCTTTGTTGATGGCCTCAACGACCCCTTCATCAAATGGAATCTTACCAACAAACGGAATACTATGTTTCCAGCAATAGGTTTCAATCTCATCACTAATCATCTGATTTATATCAAACTTATTGATGCAAACTGCCATAGCCGCCTGTAGCTGAGTTGCCGTCTTTAAAATCCGCTCCATATCCGAAAAACCCGACAGTGAAGGTTCTGCCACTACCAAGACCAAATCCACACCACTCACGGATGCAATCACTGGACATCCAATCCCAGGGGATCCGTCTATAATTGCAAATGGAATTGTTTCAGGTGCTTTTTTAAGCCTCTTTTTAACCTCTGTCACCAAAAGTCCTGATGTGCCACTTCCCATGTTTAGTTTTGCAGCTGAAAAGGTCTCCTCACCTGAGTAGAGAAATAATCTTCCAGCCCTGTGCGGTTTCATCTCCACCGCCTCAACAGGGCACAGTCTGGCACAGATGCCACAACCTTCACAGGCAAATGGATCGACAATCAACTTTGTATCTTCCTTCTTTTGGATAGCATTAAACCGACAATTTATATGGCAAATATCACAGCCAACACATTTCTCAGCGTTAATTTCAGCCTTGTCCATGCCATAGAATTCGCTTTCCTCCACATCACTTTTAGGGCGATTTAGCAGATGGAGATTTGGAGCATCCACATCGCAGTCTGCATATGCCCGCGCCTTGGCAAGGTGTATAAAAGCTGTTGCCACCGTGGTTTTCCCCGTTCCTCCCTTACCGCTGAGAATCAAAAGTTGCCTCATCCAAAGCCTCCTCACAAATGGTCTGGTATAAATCTGAAAATTTTTTCTTAAAAGCCGCATCGGTTCTAGTCAATATCTCTCCACTGGAGTTTATATTTGCAATCTCTGAACGATACTCAATTTTCATGAGAATTTTTATGTCATTTTGAATGCAGTATTCTTCTGATGGATTTCTCCCTTTAACACATTTGTTGAGCACTACACCATGTGGTTTGTGGAACAGCCTGACCAATTCATGCACCATTTTCAGATTATGTGCACCAAATACCGTGGGTTCAGCCACCATCAGACAGAAATCAGCCTCCCGAATACTTTCCATCACCATACACGAACTCCCAGGTGGACAGTCTATGATAACTGCCTCTTCCCGTTTTACATAGTTCATCAGTTCTGAAATTATGGGGACACCTGAGGCCTCTCCAAGATTCATAATCCCAGAAATTACTTTCGTTCCCTCAGAGTTTCCTTCTTCAATTACGCCAATTGCCTTTTCTGTTTCCGTAATCGCTTTTTCTGGACAAAACAGCGCACAGCCACCACAGGCATGGCAAACTTCGCTGAAGACTTTCACACGTTCACCTATATATGCAAGTGCATTAAACTTGCAAACATCGACACACACTCTGCACCCTGTACAGATATTGTGATTCACCACTGGAATGTTAACTGAAACGGAATGTTTAATTGGCTTAACTGGCTTGAAGAACAAGTGCCCGTTTGGTTCTTCCACATCACAATCGACATAAGTTAAATTCTCATATGAAGCTGCTAGATTCACCGCAACAAGCGTTTTGCCTGTGCCTCCCTTTCCGCTCAATACAGCAATTTTCATCACTTTTCACCGTGATGGTGAAATCCAGCATGTATCTCTGAAAGCGGTGTCAACTTCCCATCTAAATACGCCCTGACTTCTCCAAGTGCCAGACTTGCTCCAGCCTTATAAATCAGAATATTTGCCCCTTTTAATACCTCTGCCGCATTTTCACCACATCGAGGTGTCAATAAAACATCTGCCTTTTGATCAACAATCGTCTGAGCCGCTTTTATCCCCGCACCCCCCTGACTTGCCACAGCTGAATTGTCTATATATTTAGCAACCCTAGAGTGGCTATCAAAAATCATAAAATAGGGTGCCCTGCCAAATGAAACACAAACACTGGTTTGATCATTTGCATGATCCACTGGTACCGCAATTTTCATAGTTGTTACCTCCCAAAAAAAATAAAAGTTATTGGCATATGCCATTTACAAGTTTATTATAACTCGTTTGTGTCATATGTCAATAACTTCTTTATATATTTATTTTAGACGATGAATTTGTTAACAGTGTCTCCCAAATGCTCAGAAGCGCGTTTCGACTCACCCGCCAACGCTGCCGTATCAATGGATTTCTCGTTGATTGCCCCCGTCTTTTCAGCTATGTGTACTGAACCCAAAGTGGACTCTTCTGTTGCCTTGGAGATCTCAGTGATTGCATTGACAATGCTCTGTACAAGGTCTGACATGGTCAATGTTGAGTGGCTAAGATCATTGGCCATATTGAGAACATATTCCGAATCTGAATTATATTGGAACGAAACATCCACAAGTGCCTGATAGTCTTTGATAACTTGCTTGTCTAGGAAGTCGAGTATTTCTGATGAGCTCTGAGACAGATTCTTAACCGCTTCTATAATCTTGACAGTGACATTTTGGATTCGGTTGGCGCTTTGTCTGGAATCCTCTGCCAGCTTTCTGATTTCCTCGGCGACAACGGCAAATCCCTTGCCACTTTCCCCAGCTCTCGCCGCTTCAATTGCCGCATTGAGTGCCAATAAATTTGTCTCTTCTGCAATTTCCAATATGGATTCAGCCAAGACGTTGACTTCATCCACAGACTCTGCATCTTCAACTGCTGCTCTAAGCCTTGCATTTGTATCAGCGTATATTTGATTCGCTTCCTTATTTGATTTATCTGCCATGTGCTGTACTGCCAAAGCCCTTTGTCTAATCTCTTCAGCGTTGACAGCGGCTTCTTCAGATTTCTTGGAAATCGTAGAAGAAACTTGATCCACTTGATGCGCAACGGAGAGAATTTCCTCTGTGGAGGCATTTGTCTCTTCCATGCCAGCAGACATCTCTTCTGTTGTAGATGAAATCTCTTCTATGGCACTGTTGAGGACGTTGGTATTTCGCTCCATCTGCGTCGTAAAATCTGTAATTTGATTCGACGAGTTCTTTACCTCAGAGATAATATGTCTGAGTGACAATATAAATGCATTGAGTGAATTTGCCATCAGTTCAACTTCGTCTCCAGAATTGATGTCTATACTCTGCGTCAAATCACCACCGCTTTTCGCAAGTGCTTCAAGCCTTTTTTGCATGAGCTTAATCGGCTTTATAAGGTTTTGTATCACAATTATAATAATAATGACGATGACTAAAAATGCCACTCCCATAACCGAATATATATTTATGAGCTGTTTGTACTTTGCCTCTGCTATATCGTACTCTGTCTTGGCAACATCCAGTTGCAATTGTACCAACTCACCAATTTTATCTGTAATTGGGTCAATAGTCTGGTAGAGTTCATCTTTGACAAACTGATCCAGAGCGGCAGTATCCTTGCTTTCAAAGATTGCACTTAACTTGCTTTCAGACGCCTCTGCCACCTTAAAGAGTTCTTCTGCCTCCGAGACCAGTTGCTTTTCATTTGGGGTCAAAAATGTGGCACTGTAAGCATCCCATTGAACACCGATTTCTTCCACTGCCGAACTTAAATTTGACTTGCCTTCTTCCCAGTTTATGTTTCCATTTCGCACTTTATGTGCGGTATCCACAATATTTACAGCGTACAAATCCGATATTTTCTTTAATTGCTGAAGCGGAATAACCCGATCTTTATAAACCGTTTCAAGCCCTTGATTTGTAAACATCACGCCGAAGAGGCCAAATCCTCCAACCACGCAGACGATGATGACAATAAATACCATTAGAAGATACATCTTTAATCTGATTGTCGCCTTCATTCAACCACTCCCTTATATTATTTCTTAGAAAGCCTTACCATCTAGATTCCCTTTATTCTTCTAATCAAACCGTTATTTTCTAATTTTGTATTTATTTTAGAGCATCATATGTATTTTACTTTGACTGAATAGATCGCTATGAATGGTGTGTGACTAAAATAACCAGTATGACAGTTTTGCCAGATTGCTTCGCAATGGCGCCTATAAAAAAACGCCGGGCATCGAGCCCTCTGTTTTTTGCCGGATTGCTTCGCAATGGCGCCTATAAAAAAACGCCGGGCATCGAGCACTCTGTTTTTTGCCAGATTGCTTCGCAATGGCGTAACTAAAGAGATACGGTTATTTACCCCGTATCTATGGTTTAAAACCCTTGTAATTTTGTAGCTTTATATAATATTTCTCTTTATGAGTCCTTCTCTAGTGATAATGCCGACTGCATTTCTACCTTCAGAACTAATTTCCACATTTGAACATAAAAAAACATCGAAATCATGAATGCAACCACGACTTCGATGTTTATTTGCCTAAAGATAATTCGCCAAACTCAGCGATCTGGCAGTTTGATTAATTTCGTTGAGTTTATCTTGGAGCGTGTCTGTTTCTTCTCCCGATATGTAATCACTCAACGCCATCCCCCTTTTTGAGGTCAATGAAATTTCCTCGATGATTTTTTTCGTATCATCAGACCCTTTCTTGGAAACGATGATGCTGTCCTCACCTTTTTCCAAAGTGACGCCGCCTGCGATTGTAACAGATGCTGTCTTGTTGTCATCGTCATCATCTGTCTCAGTTGAAGCATTCTTAAAATACTCATTTGACTGCATTCTCAAATAACCTTCATTAATCATATTGCTTGTAACCCTCATTCTGTCACCATCCTTATTCTCTTGTGAATAGTCATCTGCTAAGTTAACTATCGACAAAATAACAGAATACTTAAGCAAATATACAATTTCTCATGAATTTTTAATTTAATTGAGTACAAATCACTCGTAATGAATCACTTCTTTGTATGCACTGAAAATCTTCTCATTATGAGCCGCACCGCCATCTAAATTTGCACTGAAAAAAACTGGAGGTATGATGTCCCTTTTAACAAGTTCTCTAACCGTTTCAGATACGATGGTATTCATGATTGCAGCTCCAATAACAGTGGAAGTTGGGGTAACTTTCTGCTCCAGACCCTCTATGGCAATAGAGGCATCTCCTATATCACCGTGATTGTCAAGCACCAAATCCGCCAGTTCGAAGAGGCATTTCCCACTGGAATGCCTTGAAGAAACACTCTTAGAATAGGTTAGATTGGTCAGTGCAATCACAAAAATGCCCTTCTCTCTGGCTCTAATAGCCATGTCAATGGCCACTGGATTTCGCCCTGAAACCGAGTGGATAATCAGTAAGTCCCCCTCTTTAAATGGCGTCCCATCGAAGATAATCTGACCGTATCCCTCTAATTGCTCCATTTTAGAGGTCTTGGTAATAGGGCGTTCAGCCAGCATGATTGGCGCTTCTAAAATGGGATTAAATAGAGCCAGTCCCCCAGCTCTATAAAACAGTTCTTCTGTGATAATCCCTGCGTGTGATGCCCCGAAGACAAATAGTTGTCTTTTATCTTCAATTTTATCTGCAATGACTTCAACTGCCCTTAAAATCGAATCTTGCTCCTGTTCTTCCACAATGCTTAAAAGTGTTTTAATTTTTTCAAGATATTCAAAAGTCATATGCCTTCCCCTTCACTGCTTATCCTATATAATCTGACCGATTAATCCACCAATCAATTTGGCAATCGTCCCGAAGAAAGAGAGCCCATTTCCGCCAAATATCAATATCCAGTCCTGTATCGTCGTCGAGTAAATCATCGCAGAAACGCCCACAAACGCCACCATGAACACCGCCGCCACGCCTGTGCCAATAACAGCACCTCTCAATCCGCCTTGTCCCTCCGCAATTACAGCCGCTGTACCGCACTCGAAAAAGCTGGTAATCACAAGCGGTATCAAAATGACGCCGAAGAGACCTGTAATATTTGAAATGATAATCAGCACTGTGGAGATGACCATTGCCACCACGAACCCAATAATTGCAGCATTTGGCTTATAATTAAACAGAATTGGACAATCGAGCGCCGGAATTGCATTTGGCACAAGCCTTTCTGAAATGCCTTGGAATGCTGGTATAATCTGATTGACCAACATGCGCACACCTTGAAGCATGATTATCAGCCCTGCCCCAAACATGAGCGCCTGATCAAAGGCGTAGATGACCAGTGTTTTTCCAGTGTCTGTGAAAGCACCTTGAACGGTTAGCCCAAGTACAATAAACATTAAAAAGATAACGGTTCCACCCATGATGGAAACCTCTTTGAAAAACGAAAGTCCCTTGGGAAGATTTAAAGATTCTGTGGACTTTTCCTTATTCCCTACAATTTGTGCTACCTTTCCAGAAATCAGAGAAAGAATGCCAGATGGATGTCCCAATGTGAAGCTCTCATCTTCTGTCACAGCGAATACATATTTTCTCAGTGCCCAAGGCATGAGTGACCAATACAGCGCCGAGGTAACCGCTCCAAATCCCACAAGGGCAACACCAGATAGTCCAGCTTCAACACCTGCTGCCACAAAGATAAATGGAAACCACCATAAAAAATGACCTGTTAAAAAAATGACTTTGATTTTGGTGAATCTGGCAATCATCAGATGGATGACAAATCCAAGGGCCATTGCCGTTCCAACAGTGCCGCCATAGTCAGCAACATAGGTATCCGCAAGCGCCTTTCCACCCCCTGATTCACTTAAATTTTGAAAAAGAACGTTAATGGGTGCAATTGCCCCTACCAGTAAACCAGTCCCCTCTTGGAGAATGTACATTCCAAACGATGCAAGCAATGCCCCTTTAATCACATTTCCAAGATCTTTCTTTTGGAGAATGAGACCCAGCGCTGCAATCAAGCCCAAAAGGATTGGCGGATTTCTAAAAATGTTTTCAATTACAAAACCAACGACTCCATTATTCATGTTAGACCCCTCCTACACTAATTTAGATAATGCCCTCTTAACTTCTTCCAAATCCATGTACTTTTTAATTGGTATTACTGGAACTTTTACACTGCCGCTCAATGTCTCCGCAAGCTCAAACGAAGTAAAGATTGCGTCGCACTGTGCCCCTCTTGCAGAGGTAATATCCGAATTTTCCACTTCTATATCTGCATTTAATTGTCTTGCAGCTTTTTCAATTGTCATTTTCAGCACCATTGACGATCCAACGCCAAATCCACATACTGCCATAATCTTCATAGTTGCCCCCTTATGAATACGTATTTACAAGTTTGAGTATCTTCTCGACTGAATCTGTCTCAACAATGTATTCCAGATTCTCTTCATGCATAAACAGTTCTGTCAAAGAAGATAGTGCTTTCAAGTGTTTGGTGTTGTCTGTTGCCGCCAGCACCACTACAATTTTTACTGGTTTGCCCAGCATGTCAAATTCTTGATTCACTTTGAGCATTGCCATTGACAGTTCTTTTACACCATCCTCTGGTCTGGAATGGGCAAAGGCAAAATAATCAGTCAGGACGATATAAGGGCCAAATTTTTCTACCCCTGCTATCATCGCATCAACATATCTGGGTTCTATTGCCGCCTCTTCAAGTAGCGGTCTCGCCGCAATTCGAATTGCACTTTGCCAATCCTCAACTTTATCAATCATTTGAATATGTTTTTGTACAAGTAAGTCCTTTAACATCAAATAGCCACCTTTTTGCATTTTATTCTTGTGATATAGCTGATATAGTGCCTGTGTCAGCCCCGCCTCATCTTGAACTGTCCCATACTGTTTAAAAGTCTCTACAAGTGTTTCCACAGTGATATCCTCCGCTTCATAGGGGGACTGATAAATCGTTCGGCTTATCCTTGCGAGATCATAGTTTCTCAATATGGGGTTAACCCTTATAAGATGATTACACGCTTCGAGTTCCACTGTGGAGATCACCCATTCATCCATTGCAATTTGACGCTGTCTAAATTCGCTAAGGGACATTGCGCCAGTAATCTCCAATTGGGGAAAATAGTTTTCCAATTGATACTGTAATGTCTTGGAAACTGTAATTCCATTGGGACAAACTACCACAGCACGCTTCTTTTCGAAAATTTCCAGAGCATCTCGCTCAATGTATGCTCCAATATAGGACACGATAAATGCAATCTCCTCATCTCGAATGCCGATTAGTTCCCTCAGCTGTTCACTGGTGTGAAAAATATTCTTTATAAGTTTAAACAAGAGTTCATACCTTGCCTTGATTTCTTCAGCCAGCGGATTCAAAACGGGAAATCCATATTTGATTCGGTGAAAGGATGACTGCAAATGTCGAGAAATGTTCTTTTTGCATTCCTCTTTGTCCCTAAAGTTAATCAACATCCGCTGTTCAATCTCGACGAGAAGTGCATCGACCAACTTTACAATTTTAGGATTGCTCACTTGGCTCTTGAGACTTGGCAACGTGCTTACAAAGGCACTTAGGTAACAGGCTTCAGCTCTTGGCAGTTCAGAGTCTGTTAAGGTGCTGAGATGTTTGAAATGCACAAATTTTTCAGCATCTTCGAACCGTTTCGACAGCGCCACCATCTGTCCCATTTGAATCCTGTCCCTTATGAAAATCAAGAGACTGCTCAGCACCATTTTGGAGTAATCTGTGAGTCTGAGTTCACTTTGTCGATCGAACTGTTCCACCCGCTCAGAGGTTGTGAAATCCTCTCGCTGTGGAATAATCAATGTCAAATACAAGTCCCTTATGTTAATTTCATTTCCTGACAGCTTATAGCCGTCTTTGTAATAGAGGCTGATTTGCCTCTCCAAGAGTTCAGACTTCATCCGTTTAATAGTTTGAATAACAGTGGTTTCCCCGACATACATCTCCATGGCTAATGACTGCCTGTCCACTCGTTTCCCAAGCAAAATTTCAGATAGGGTTCTCTCTTTGCGAGCATCATATTCTAAGAAGACATCGTATTCATCACCATGAGCTTCATAGAGCAACGCCTCAATCTTACAACGATCTCCAGCCAACTGATATATAGAGTCAACCTTTACAATTTCTCCAATCCCCTCGAGATGTCTGTTGAGCTTGGACAAATCATAATAGAGCGTCCTTCTGGAAACGGATAATGTCTCCATCAAGTCATCAAATGTAATCGTTTCGCTGTTCAATAAAATTCTCAAAATCTCTTTCTCACGGCTCAGCATTTATCCTTCCTCCATCTTTATTATCCTCCGCATTGTTCACCACATCAATACAGTGAGCTTGCACAGGCCACTTCCGCTTTGCACAAAGTCCCATACGTTTGCTAAAGTCTGTCTCTTTTCTGCGCTTCTATATATGCTTTGTAGTAATATGCACTGTCTTTTGGATATCGTATCATGGTCTCATAGTCCACGTAGAAAATTCCAAATCTTTTGCTGTATCCCTCTTGCCACTCGAAATTGTCCATCAGTGACCACAGAAAATAGCCTTTAATGCCACCACCATCTCGATTGATTTCGGCAACGATATCCAAATGCCGCTTGATATATTCCACTCTGTCAAAATCATGGATTTCCCCTGTCTCGGTAATGCTATCTGGATACGCCGCCCCATTTTCGGTTATATAAATTGGCAGATTTGTGTATGAGGCTCTTATTCTCTCAATCATTTCCTTCAAAGCATATGGCATCACTTCCCAGCCCATATCAGTGGTGGGCACTCGGGGTTCTCCTGCTTCATAGCCAATTCCACCTGACTTGGTTTTAATCAGCCCTCTCGTATAATAATTGATGCCTAAGAAATCACACTCTGTTGCAATCACCTCCATATCATGCCTGTGAAATTTTACTTTTCCTCTGGTGATCCGATTGACCAAATGCGTCACTTCTTCTGGGTATTTCCCCTTGAAAAGCGCCTCTAAAAACATCCGATGCGATACGGCATCTGCAAACTGAGTTGACTTTAAATCTGCTGGTGACACACTGTCTGGATATAGTGGTGTCACGTTTAAGACAATCCCAATTCGTCCGCTCAGGTTCATCCCTTTAAAGGCTCTCACTGTTTTTCCATGAGACAGGAGCAGATGATGAACTGCTAAAAAACCAGATTTAATCTCCTGATAACCAGGAGCGTGCATTCCCAAAGTGTGCCCAAGAACGCCACTGCAAAACGGCTCATTTTGAGTGAACCACATATAGATGTGATCTCCAAAAATCTGAAACAGGTAAGTTGCGTACTCCACATACCAGTCCACACATTTTCGGTTGGTCCAGCCGCCTTCTCTCTGTGCCCAAATTGGCAAGTCCCAATGATAGATTGTCACACAGGGCTTAATGCCTCTGGCTTCTAAATTTTCAACAAGATTCATGTAAAACCGAACGCCCGCTTGATTGACTTTATGCTTTTCTGGGAAAATTCTAGACCATGAGATTGAAAAACGATAGGCGTCAGCCCCAAGCCATGTGAGTCTCTCCATGTCCTCCTCCCAATACCTGTAATGTTCACAGGCACTATCTGCCGTGTGCCCCTGATAGATTTTCCCCTCCATATGTGTGAAAACATCCCAGATTGAGGGCGTGCGCCCATCAGCTTTTGGACTTCCCTCAATTTGAAAAGCACTCGTTGCAACCCCATATATAAACGACTCTCTTTCTCTCATCTCTATGCACCTCCATTTCTATATACTATAGATACACGACTCCTGCGGTGGCAATCACATCACAGGAAGGAATTTTAAAATCATAGGCTGGCACTCGCTCACATTTTTCTGGCTAATTGGCCCATAATGCCTATGAAAAAAGGCGATGCGCACAAACGACGCTTCGCCTTTTTTAAACTAATATAGTTGACTTGATCTACTGTATTTTATCCACCAAAAAGTTGAGGTAGTAATTGATGGCATCGTTAAATTTTCGAATATCATAACCTGTTATGGCTTCCAGTTTATTGAGTCTATAAATCAGTGTATTCCGATGAATGTAGAGTTTATTCGCCGTTTCACTGATATTTAGGTTATTTTCAAAGAAGACTATCGCCGTCTGTTCCAATTCATCATCTCCAACACTTTTAAGCTGATGTCTCATGACGGAATCCAATATCAATGCCGGATTATTGACCTGAGCAGTGTCTGGGTGTTTAAGTCTCTGAATTAGCAGTGGCAATATGGAACTCTCGTAGGTGGCAACTTTAAAACTATTTTTGAGCTGTCCCGCCAGTGAGAGCAATTCCGATAGTTGCTGATAACTTTTGTAGATTTCAGATATCTGTGTGCACTTGTTCCCCACGACAACACGAGCGCTGGTCAACGCCTCAGCTTCAATCATCTCCACTAAATCACCTGGCAAGATTTCCGTATTTGACACGAAGACCACAATTTCACTGTGGCTTGGCACAGCAGTTATATCCTCTTCAAATGCTGATTTCAAAACGGCTTCGACTTCTTCAAAATTATCTCTAAACTGAACGCTCCAAAGCCTGATTGGGAATTTTAAAGTACGGTTGTATCGCCTATAAGCATGCTCATCTATTAAAAGCTGATGCTCTGTCACCTCTTCCACGGTCATATCATTCCGAAGCCACTTGGAAATCAACTTGTATTCCACCTCCGAAAGAGATTTGTCCACTAGCAGATTCAGTTCTGGCATATAGGTTTGACCTGCAATTTTCTGTTCAGGGCTCTCTACCTCCCAGACGGCGCAACCTAAAATTGCCTCAAGTTCTTCGTGCTGTTTTCTTCTCACTTTATCCACTTCATTTTGCCTCCATCTCCGATTCGATTTTCTATCTCTTTGGTGATTCAGCTTTACTTTATTTTATCATATTGTTCTCGATGTATAAAAAAATTTGATTGCTCATTCTTTCATTTTTAAGGGTTACTTTTACAAGTAGGGTAAACAAAGATCAAAGGACAGCAGTGAGGGTGCTGTCCTTTGGCCTTTGTTTATTTCAATTGAGAATTAAAATGTAAAAGAGTTTATAATAAGTGAATCTATCACTTACAAGCAATTTATTGTTTCGTTATCCCAAGAGAATGGACTTTTCTGTCTCCTTGTCAAATAAGTGAATTTTTGCTGTGTCAAAGGAGATATGGAGGTCTTGATTAAATTCGAGTTCGACGTTTCCATCTGCTTTCGCAATGTACTGTCTGCCTCTAAAAGTAAAATAGACATTCAAGTCACTTCCCAAGAGCTCTGTTACTTCAACTTTGACTTTAAGACCATGTCCTTCATCGACAATTTTAATATCTTCTGGTCTGACACCCACTACGACTTCTTTATTGAGATAGCCTCTCTCTTTAACCTTTCTAGCGCTCTCAGCATGAATCTCAATTTCTGTTCCGTCGATTTCAGCGAAAATTTTGCCGTTCTTTTCGACGAGTTGTCCATCTAAAAAGTTCATTTGAGGTGCACCAATAAAGCCAGCCACAAACATATTTGCAGGGGCGTTGTAAATAGTCTTTGGATCAGCTACTTGCTGTATTTTCCCTTCACTCATGACGCAGATCCGCGTTCCCATGGTCATGGCCTCTGTCTGGTCATGTGTTACATATATAAAAGTTGTCTCCAAGTCTTTGTGCAGTTTTATAAGCTCGGCTCTCATTTGTACCCTGAGTTTGGCATCGAGGTTTGAAAGTGGCTCGTCCATGAGAAATACTTCTGGCTTTCTGACAATGGCACGTCCAAGAGCAACCCTTTGTCTCTGCCCACCCGATAATTGCTTTGGCTTTCTGTCTAAAAGTTGTTCAATGCCTAAAATTTTGGCCGCTTTTTCAATTCTCTCTTTGATTTCATCTTTTGGTGTCTTTTTGAGTTTTAATCCAAATGCCATGTTGTCATATACAGACATATGCGGGTAGAGTGCATAGTTTTGGAAAACCATTGCAATATTACGGTCTTTTGGCGCAACATCGTTTACAATGTGGTCTCCTATACAGAGTTCGCCGTTGCTGATTTCTTCAAGTCCAGCAATCATTCTAAGCGTTGTGGTTTTTCCGCAACCTGATGGCCCGACCAATATCATAAATTCCTTATCTGCAATTTCAAGATCAATTCCCTTAACCGCATGAAATCCGTTGTCATAAATCTTGTTGATTTGACTAAGTGATACCTTTGCCATATTGCCCTCCTGTTTTATAAGTTTATCTTGTGATTATTATAGCGAAACCTCCAAGAAAATGATATTGGAGGTCTGCACAAAGTTTGTTGTATGATTTGTCTATAAAATCAGCTGAATCGCATATAGCAAGAACCCTAAAATGTAAATCAGAGAAAAGGTCACAAAACTCTTAACCGCCAGTACAAACGTCTCCGCCTTACTTGGGTTTTCCACAAATCTCCATGAATACGATCTCACCACGGGAAAACTTGCAAGTGCCACCACCAAAATCGGCGGCAGTGCCCCCATCATGATGCCCACAACAACGGCGGCATATGCCCCATAGACCGCCCATAAATATAATTTGGTGGCCTGTTGTTCTCCAATCAAAATTGGCAAGGTCATGCGCTTGTTTTTTTCGTCCTCAGCTATATCGCAAGTGTTGTTTGCCAACATGATATTTGAAATAAAAAACATCATCGGCACACCGACAATCAGTATGTTGAAAATCTCACGCCATTTTATCATCAGTAGAAATTCATCTTGACTTATGGCGTATTGAGTTATTTCAAGCGGTATTATATGAATGTATACAGAAAGGCCAACGATGACCACACCCATAAAGAAGCCGCTGAACATTTCTCCAAGAGGCGTTCTGGAAATTGGTACAGGGCCAAACGAATAAAGCAGCCCCACCAAGAATGACAACATGCCAACAAGCAATACGTTTATATCCGTCTGAACCGCCAGTAACACACCAAATAAAACTGCTAAAATCAGCAAAACAGTGATGGTGTTCTTGGCATGTGACGCATCATAGAGACGGCTAGCCACTGGGTTATGCGTTTCATAGTGATATCCCTCTTTTAAAATGGCCTTTTTATAGTCCACATAATTGTTAATTGAGGTTGTTGCCATGTCAATCATCAAAAGCGAAAAAAACATGAGCAGTGCATTTTTCAAATTAAACATATGATAATGGGTAATGGCATAGAGCGTTCCTATTAGAAATGGAAAGACACTTGCCACTTTTGTCCTAATTTCGACGAGGTCAAGAAAGGCCTTAAGTTTCTGAAACTGAACGGGACTTAAGCTGTATTTATTCATCGTTTTCCCTCCTTAATGTTGATGTTATAAAATTCTCGTGCATCTCACTATCCAATTTTACTGAATTGCATACCGCAATGGCTTTTCATAAAAAACTTTGGACACCTATCCTTGCATTTCTTTCTATTTATACCCTCGACACTGGTAAAAACCAATTATTTTTTATTATAATCAGGCTCTTTCATTTACTTTTTTCACTTCCTCATCGTTATTAATTAACAGTTAGCTAACAAAACAAAATAAAGGAGATTTTTTATGACACCTAAATATCAATCAAAACCAGGCATCGTGAGTCGAAACGAATGGGGTGCTAAACCAGCAAATAGTTCTGGTACTACAAGAACATCCACAGGAAAAATCGTAATCCATCATTGTGCAACAGACAATGCAACTGTAGATAATCTGTCTGAATCTGAACTGATGAGAATCCATCAAATAAATCATCTAAATAGGCCAAATTATTCTGACATAGCCTATCATTTTGCCATAGGTAAAAATGGCACTATCTTTGAAGGAAGAAGAGAGGCCGCTAGAAGTTACGCTTCTAATTCTAATGCAACAGCTTTTGATCAAGACGCAATCCACATTATGATTATGGGCAACTATGATGAGAGAACCATGACTTCAACACAGAGCAAAAAACTTGAAGACTTAATAGCATGGCTATGCTATAAGTACAACATTGATCTTAATATTAAGGGCCACAGGGATAATCCCTCTTCGAGTTCAAACCATTGCCCTGGTAGTTTTAACTATGCAGCTATCCCTTCTATCATTGTGACCATTGCAGAAAGAGTATATGGAATCCTCATTTCATAATATAAAAGAAGCTATTGCCAATTGATATGAGACCTCAAAATTAAATGTGCAATAGCTTCTTTTTTTATCTTAATATTAAGAAATCATCCGCTTGAATAAGGTCTACATCCTGCCCTTTGGCAGGGATAGCAGACTTTATCTTCAATATAAAGTCTGCCGCCTCTTTTTTATCATCAAATGAACTAATATGAACAAAATAGCCTTCTTCATCTTTCAATATAACACTGTTTTCAATACTCATATCAAGCAAAACACCAGTAATCTGATAATAGACATCACCTATCATGTCGATGTCAAAACTCTTTGTTCTTATAGAATATAAATTCTTAAAATCATCAGTTTTCTCAATTTGGATGCTTAAATAATTCTCGTCCTTTTTACTTTTTATGGTGTATTCAATAGGTGCTTTAAATAAGATATCATAAGCTATTGTATGTCCTCCAAATACTAAAGCCTCATAATATTCTTCAATAAATAGGCTGCCCTCAACGTTAAGTTCATCTATGCTTTTTTTGAAGTCACTCTCTTCCCATATACCATAAAATTCGTTATATGAAATCCTCATGGTTTTATATTCGGGGTAATAATCAAATTCTAGAAGATCTATGTCACGACCAAATCCATTCAAAATTATATCGCACTTGCTTTCATCCTCTTTTACTTCAATGGATTTCAATAATTTACTATTTACGAATTCGTCAGTTTGTAAGCTAGTATCAGTTACCTCATCTGATTGTTTCTTGTCTACATCAAGATGTTCCAATGCTAAATCATGTTCTGCTACATTGATTTCATTATTTAACTTTTCGCTATTACGACATCCTACTAGAGAACATAATAGTAGTGTTGAAATACTTAAAATTACAGCTCTTTTTAAAGTCATGTATGCTATGTATGTTAAATATCTAGAGTTAACATACCCTCCTTTCAGTCTATATTATATTTTGCCTTTTATAAAGAATTATACCATATTTTATTTTAATAGGAATATTTAGCATTAATTATAATTTTACTTTGGTGCAAATGAAAATAATTGTTAAATGAAAAGTTAACTTCC
>DKFC01000007.1 GCA_002452745.1 Firmicutes bacterium UBA6806 | reverse complement strand
TAAGTACAGCGCAGTACCGGACAGCGTCTGTTACTCAAAGCTCAGCCCATATCTTCACTTTGGACAAATCAGTTCACTTGAAATTTACAGGCGAATTTTAGCAAGTGGATTTATGTCTGATGACTATGTGGAACAATTGGTGGTCAGGCGAGAACTCGCAATCAATTTTGTCTATTACAATAAACACTATAAAGAAGGGTTAGATCAAATTTTGCCAGCATGGGCTTTCGATTCCCTTATGGAACATGTGGGAGATGTACGAGAGATTTATTCTCTTGAAGCCATTGAACTGGGACAAACGGAAGATGATTTTTTCAACCGAGCTCAGTTGGAGATGGTCACGACAGGACATATGAACAGCTATATGCGTATGTACTGGGGCAAAAAAGTGCTGGAATGGTCAAAGACACCTAAAGAGGCTTTTGAAAGGCTGATTTATTTAAATGACAAATACGAATTAGATGGAAGAGATGCCAATGGATACACTGGAATCGCATGGATTTTTGGAAAGCATGACAGGCCATGGCGTGAGCGTGCCATTTTTGGCAAAATTCGATATATGAACGCACAAGGTCTTAAACGGAAATTTGACATGGAGAAGTACTATAAGTTGTAGGGTTGTTCGAATATCTGTGCAACATTAAAATTTCTTTAGAAAGAAAAAACTCTATTGTATGCCCTAATAAAGTGGTATATAATTAGCCTCGTATTATTCCTTGATCCATATCGGCAGGGAGTCGTAACAAGACTAATAGAATAGAATGCGCCTAAGAGCGCAATAGAGGAAATTGAAATGAAGCATTTGATTGAAAGATTTTTGGGACAGTGGCGAGAGCACTATAAGACCGTGTTTAAATTGCTGGCGATTTTTTCAGTGGTAATTCTACTGGATGAAGTGATGCTCAGACGGAGTTTTTTAAAGACAGGAACATGGCTTGTAACTGATTTTGACTTATTTCTCATGAATCTAGCCACCGTGATGCTAATTGCAGGCACTTTGATTTTAATAACGGGGCGCGTTTTTTTGGTGACGGCGCTCATGTCGGATCTGCTTTTAATATTTGGAGCGATTAACAGCGGTAAATACGCTCTTAGAAACGTTCCACTGGACATAGAAGACGCCTTTCTCATCAGAGAAGTTTGGGCGCTGATGCCCCAGCTTGCTAATGTAAAGACTTTTATATATGTTGGCATTTTTGGGCTAATTGTCGCAGGTTTGGGAATCGTCTATTATAAAGTATTGAAGTGTAGGCGAATCAAGGGGCATCAACTTGTAATGCTCTCTGTGGCATTTCTATCCATCTCAACGCTGGGGGTGGGACAATTGCTCTATTCTAGCAGTATGGACATCATGAAAACAGGATTTGTATACCACTTATCCAATAAGACCAGAATAAGACCTGCTTTTGACGCGGCATATTTGAAACCAGCTGATTCAAAGATAAAAAGTGATATCGAGAACTATGAGAACCCAGATGGGACATGGGCTTCATATGAAAAGCCAAATGTGATTATCATACAGAGTGAGGCATTTTGGGACATCAATAAAATGGGAATAAAAATCAGCGAAAACCCGTTAAAACACTTTGAAGCTCTTCGAGATGAGAGTGTTTATGGGGAGATGTACGTCCCTGTTATTGGCGGTGGGACTTCCAACACGGAATTCGAAGTTCTCACTGGGATGACGCTTAAGAATTTTTCGAGTGACTGGTACATGGTGTATCCAAATGAGCTCAAGTCGCCTTTGCCGTCACTTGCTTCAATATTTAAGGCTAATGGTTATAAATCAGTGGCGCTTCATCCTTATATGTCTTGGTACTATAATCGAATGAACGTCTATAAATACATGGGATTTGATGAGTTTAAATCTATTGAATACATGGAAAAACCAGAACTTTATGGCTGTTATACTTCCGATAAGTATCTGACAGACGAAATTATCAAAGTAATAGAAGAGAATGACAAGCCCGTTTTTAATTTTGCAGTGACAATGCAAAATCACGGTCCGTATGGAAACTTTAGATTTGAAGAAGACCAGATAAATGTACATGTGTTGGACAAATTTAGCAACGATAGCAACTACTTTTTAAAAAATTATGTTCAGGGATTGTATTATTCAGATTTAGAGCTTGACCGGTTGATTGAATATTTGAAATCAATTGATGAGCCTACGATTGTCTTGTTTTATGGGGATCATTTGCCTATGCTGGGAGATGACTATCTTGCCTACAGAGAGTCAAAATATGTTGGGCATGAAAGTAGCAGTGCCCTTCAGCAAGACCTCAGGATGATGACCGTGCCTTATATTCTCTGGTCGAACTACTCTGACAAATCAGTTGAAATGAAACCGATTAACGCCTCCTACATGCCGGCGTTAATCCTTGAGAAATTGGGACTTGAAATGCCAAATTACATGAAGGAAGTGGCGGTTCTTGGTAGAGAAATGCCGCTCTTGCTCAGAACTTATGGCGTCGATGCCAATGGGGAGACGGTGAACACCAAAAGTGAGGCCTATCAGATGGCACTAGCTCGTTACAGCCTTCTCTATAAGAACCTCAGAGATACGCGTTATGATTCGAATTATAAGGCGTGGATAGATTCTAAAAATGCACATTACAACGAAGAACTCAATCAGATTTTGATTGAGAAAGCAGAAATTGAGCCAGAGCAGACTGTAATAAAGGGTTCAAATTTCTACGAGGGCATGACACTCTATGTTAACAATGCATCTGTTGAGTTTAAATACGTGGACAGTGGAGAAGTTGAGGTATCGACATCGTTGAGACCGAATGACACACTTAAGTTTGAATTGCTCACTGATGATGGCAATATCATTACAAAGTCCAATGTTTATAAAGTGGATAATGAAAATTAAAGGTCAGATGAATAAAGGGCACATAGGTGTCCTTTTTTGTTATAATGAAAGTAGGAAATTAGACGATGAGGAGGAGGACGATGACACAGATGAGTCAGCCAATTACCTTACTTGAGCTTCCGGAGCTCAAAGAGGGCATATTTATAGAAAGACCCAATCGCTATTTGGCCAAAGTTGAGGTCGATGGCGAATTGGAGACCGTTCATGTTCACGATCCGGGAAGATTGAAAGAACTTTTGTATCCAGAAAATCCTTGTTATATCAAATGGGCAGCAGCGGAAAAGAGGAAGACAGATTGGGATATGATTTTGGCGAAGAAAGGGGGCGAGTGGATTCTGGTTCACTCGGGATATCACCGCTACATAGCTGAGGCGATTCTAAATTTGGAAACATCTCCTTTTGGATTGCTCAGTGGCTATCAGCCAGAGGTCAAAATTGGTCACTCGAGGTTGGACTTTAAACTTCAAACAACTTCTGGAAACGTAGTTTGGGTAGAAGTGAAGGGGTGTTCGCTTTCTGTGGACGGTCTGGCTAAGTTTCCAGATGCACCGACGGATAGGGGGAGGAGACATCTGGAGGAATTGATGACAATTGTCCAAGAGAGAAAAGAGAGAGCGGCTGTTCTCCTGTTGATTTTAAGTGAAGCTGAATCTTTTGAACCCAACTATGAAACAGACCCTAAGTTCTACAGGACCTTCTACGAAGCCTTAGCTTCAGGCGTGGAGGTCTATCCTTGCAATGTGGTTTACGATGAAGAGAAGAGAGCCTTTGTGTACAAGGGGATTTTATCAATTGAGGAGAGACGTTATGAGTAGTATTTTGCTTTATTTGATTTTATTAGTGGCTGGGGCCTTTCTGAGCTATCGTGGTGTGGTTTCGAAGAAGGTATTTGACAAAGTGGAGCATATTCAAATGGCTTGTCTCTATATTTTACTTTTTACCATGGGACTTAGAATTGGCATGGATGACAGAGTTATCAAGGCTTTTTTGAAAATTGGGATTCACGCAACACTCTATGCAGCCATCTCGGTGGTGTTCAGTGTCGTTATGGTGCTGTTGCTTAGAAAGCTCTATATGGGCATCAAGGGGGTGAGGTCATGACTCTAAAAATAATTGGCGTGGTGGTTCTAGGGACGATTATGGGGTTGTTCATGCCGGATAATTTTTACGGTATAACCGATTATATGTTGAATATCGGGCTATGTCTTTTGCTCTTCTTCGTCGGAATCGACATAGGTAAGAATAAAGATATTTTAAAGGATTTAAAAAAATCAGGACCATTGTTTATCTTAGTGCCTATGGGTGTTGCTGCGGGGAGTATTCTGGGTTCTGTGCTGCTGGGTTTCATGCTCGGATACCCAGTCAATGAATCTGGGGCAATTGGAGCGGGTTTTGGCTGGTATTCTCTTTCGGCAATTATTATTGCACCTTATAGCTCAGAACTTTCCGTGCTGGCGTTCCTCACAAATGTCATCAGAGAAATTTTGGCGATTATGATGATACCATTTGTGGCAAAACACATTGGATTTGTGGAGGCAATTGCGCCTTCTGGGGCAACTGCAATGGACACGACGCTTCCGATTGTATCGAAGAACACCAATGCTGAGACGGCGATTTTATCGTTTACAACAGGACTTATTCTGTCTATTTTAGTGCCGATATTGGTGCCGTTTATCCTCAATATTTAACCTTAAATATCAAGTCTTCGGTTTTAGACCTTAAGCGGCTTAGACTTTCAAAAAAATAAAGACGGCCATTGACTATCTATTAGATAATTGCAATGGCCGATTTTTATGGCACTAACATGAATTTTAATTTTGACTAAGCGAGTCCTTCAACGAACTCGAGAACTTTTTCATAGTCAGGGTGTGTTCCCACTTCTTTGACATATTCAACGTATCTCACTTTGTCTTCTTTATCAATAACGACGATTCCCCTTGAAAGAAGTCTGATGCCTTCAATTGCAAAGCCGTATTTCATGCCGAAATCCAATTCTCTGTGGTCAGAGACAACAATTGAATTTTCGATGTCATTTGCAACGCAGAATCTCTGTTGAGCAAAAGGAAGGTCAACGCTGATGGTGAGAACCACCACGTCAGGATGTTTAGTTGCTTCTTCGTTGAAGTGAATTGTTTGGAATTCACATACTTTGGTATCAACAGAAGGGACAACGCTAATAATTTTAAGTTTTCCCTTGAGGTCAGATAATTTGAAAGGCGTCATGTCCTTATTGACAGCAGTGAATTCAGGTGCGATATCGTTTACTTTGATTTCAGTTCCAAGTAGTTTGACGGGATTTCCTCCCATGGTAATATTATCTCTCATTATTTGCCTCCAAATATTGTATTGTATTCATATTATATTATACGCTTTAAATTGAGAAGTAATCATATTTTACGTTTTTTTAATACTTTCGAAGAGGGACAAAATTCATTCAGTTGAAATGTGCCAGATTTGAGTGTATCATAGTTACAGGATTATTTGTGGATGAAATTGTGTATGAAATTAAGAAAATGTGGAAAACTGTGAATTATCAGAAAGTTATCCACAAATTCTGTGTGTAAACCCGTTAAAAGTGTGGATAAATAGACATTTTATAGTGGATTTAGGAGGATAACATGTTCAAGGAAATGAGAAGAAAAGAAAAGCTAATGACGGATCAAAGAGTTAAAGAAATTCTCAAAGAGGGTGAATATGGTGTTTTGAGCGTTTTAAATGACCTTGGATATCCATATGGCGTACCTGTTAATTATGTGTATAAGGATGAGAAGCTATTTATCCACTGTGCAAAAGCAGGCGCAAAATTGGAGGCCATATTGAAAGAACCTAAGGTCAGCTTTAACATCGTCATGACTCATGGTGTCATTGCAGAACGCTTTACGAGCTATTATGAAAGTGTCACGGTATTTGGAAAGGCTGAGCTCATGGAAGGTGAGTCGGCGATTGCGCCATTGAAGGCTTTTATAGATAAATACTCCCCCGAGTACAAAGAAGGTGGCTACAAATACGCTGAGGGCAGTTTTGCCAAGACCATGATTATTGAAATCGTACTAGAGAGCGTCACAGGTAAATCCAGTAACATGAAAGCATAAAACTCATTGTGTATTTAACTGTATTTAAAACGATGTCTTTAGCAAAGGAAATGTACAAAGATAGGTAGGGTATAATGAACGAACTCGAAAAAATAATAAATAAAATAGATGATTCATATAAGGAAGTTATTAAAGTTGCCTTTGAAGCTGGCGATATCCAAAGGGAAAACTTCAGACGTGCTGATTTGGAAATTGACACCAAGAGTACATCGGTAGACATGGTCACTGAAGTGGATCGAAAGTGCGATGCCCATATTGTTGCTAGATTAAAGGCGCTCTTCCCTCATGACGAGATACTGTCAGAGGAACAGGGGCTCTTCCCGCCTGAACTTCCTAGACAAACATCAGACGCAGATGAAGAGAGCTATCAGTGGATTATTGACCCGCTGGATGGCACCACAAACTATTCAATTGGACATCCTGTATTTGCAGTTTCAATTGCAAGATGGGATTCTAAGGGGCCTGTTTTCGGAGTGGTTTATGTGCCGATGTTAAACGAATTGTTCTACGCTCAACGTGATGCAGGCGCTTATATGAATCATAAGCTGATTAAGGCTTCTAGCCAGACAGAGCTTGGAAAAGCCGTTTTAGGAACGGGTTTCCCATATGATAGGGCAACTGCAAATAACAACAATGGTGAGAATATAAAAACGTTGATTCCTCTGATTAAAGGGGTGCGCCGAATGGGTGCGGCAGCGTATGATCTCTGCCTTGTGGCGGCTGGAATTTACGATGCCTTTTGGGAACTCAGACTCTGCAAATGGGATATGGCGGCAGGTATGTTGATGATCCTTGAGGCGGGCGGTGTATTCGATGTGTTCGAAGAAGATGGGAAATACAATGTTATCACGGGAAATTCTGAATTGGTTCGGGCGATTTCTAAACGAGTGGACATTCATAATTAGATTGGATTGAATATGAGTTTTATAGAAGAAAAAAACAGTTGTAAAAAAAGCGTTCTACTTTTAATGGGAAGCCATAGAAGCCATAAGAACACGGCGTTTGTGGCGGATAAAATCAAAATGGCACTAACAGATCAGGACCTTGATGTAACGTATGTGGATGTCAATAAACTGGATATTAAACACTGCACAGACTGTGGATTTTGTCATAGGCATTATGGCGAGTGCGTGTTTAAAGATGATATGACAGAACTCTATCGACTTATGAAGGCATCGGATCATGTGATTGTTTTATCGCCTGTTTATATGAATACGATAACGAGCAGATTAAAAGTCATTGTGGACAGGTGTCAAATGATTTTTATATGTGATTTTGTTCACAAGAGGCCCTTTGTTGATGTGGCGCGAAAGGGAAAGGGCATTCTCGTGTCTATTGGTGGGCCTAGGGGCTACAAAGATCAATTTTATGGGAATGAATTGACAATGGATTTGATTTTTAAAAACTTGAGATTGCCGCTGGCAATGCACAAGACTTTTGCTGCGACAGATCATGTGAGCCTGTGGGATAGAAACTCAGAGGTTGAGGGCATTGTAGAGGAGATTGTAGGTGAGGTGATTGGAATTGAAGCGTAAATTTAAGCTAGGCGTCATCCAGATGAAGGTAGATGAGGTAAAGTCCATTTCAGTGGAGAAGGCGCTGACAAATATTGAATTTTTATCGGATAGAGGGGCGGATATCGTCGTCTTGCCAGAGATGTTCAATTGTCCTTATGAGACGATTCGCTTTGGAGATTATGCTGAGGAAGAGGGTGGCGAAACCTACACAAAGCTATCTGAGGTTGCGCGCAAAAAGAAAATCTACTTGATTTCGGGTTCTGTTCCCGAAAGGGATGGGGATCTCATGTACAATACATGTTATGTTTTCAGTCCTGACGGAAAGCTAATCGGCAAACATCGGAAGATGCATCTATTTGACATCAATATCATCAATGGACAGTATTTTAGAGAGTCGGAGACCTTGACGGCTGGCGATGACCTTACCGTTATTGACACGGAGTTTGGCAGACTTGGAATTGCCATCTGCTTTGATATTAGGTTCCCAGAAATGGCGAGACTCATGGCGGATAGAGGGGCGGAAATGCTGATTTATCCAGCGGCTTTCAACATGACTACAGGGCCAGCGCATTGGGAACTCATGTTCAGATCAAGAGCTGTGGATCATCAGGTTTTCACAGTTGGATGTGCACCTGCAAGGGATTATGATTCCAATTACATCTCATTTGGCAATTCGATTGTCGTGAACCCTTGGGGCGAGATCATCGGCAGGTTAAGTGAAGAGGAAGGTTATTTGCTCGGTGAAATAGACCTTGAAGAAGTGGACACAGTTAGGAGACAGCTTCCGTTGACGCATTCTATACGCAAGGATTTATACGAATTGAAAACCAAGTAACTTGAGAAAATAAGGACCATTCATAATTCGTTAAAATGCAATATAAGATGCGCTATTTGGAGGAAAACATGAAATTTTATAAGATGCAAGGGACGGGAAATAGCTTTGTAATTGTGGATGAAGAGCAGTTTCCAGTCTCTCTATATGAGCAACTTAATGTAGATAGGAAACAACTTGCCGTTAAACTATGTGACTTTTTTAAAACAGATGGGGTTCTCCATGTGATGCCCAGTGCAGAGGCTGAGAGCATGATGCGTATTTTTAATGCAGATGGCTCAGAGGCGCTAATGTGCGGAAATGGACTCAGATGCTTTGGACGTTATGTCATGGATAAAAGAGCCGTGGACACTTTATCTGTTGAAACACTACAGGCAACTTACACTGTCAAAAGGGATCCGAATTTTTCAGAGTATCTCCAAGGGGTGGAAATTCTACTGAACAATGTGGTTGCATATGGCAAAACCGCTAAAACAGAGAGGTTGGAAGCGAAATTTAAAGATCAATATGACTATGATTATGAATTTTTTACAGTGTCCAATCCACATGTTGTGACATTGATTGACGGTCATATACCCGATGATGAAACGTTAAAGGCCATAGGGGAATTTGCAAATGGAGCAGAATCTCCATTTGAGGATGGTGTCAATGTTAATTTTGCAACGAAACTCAGTCAGTCCAGTATTTACGTCAGAACGTTTGAACGGGGTGTTGGCATCACTAAATCCTGTGGAACGGGCATGACTTCCAGTGTGACACGATTTGCAGAGCAGACAGAGTGTTTTAATCGCTGGATTGACATTTACAATGACGGCGGCATGATCCGCTGTCTGGTTGCCCCCTTTGGTGAGGGACATTATCAAGTGAAATTCATTGGGAATGCCACCTATGAATGGTCTATTGAATGGCCTGTGGAGATGTTTTTTACAGGTGACTTGTCACAGGCAGAGTGTATTCAAGAACTGGAAGAGTCAGAAGGGTATGCTAAATTCCTAGCATGGACAAAGGAACAGATAAACTTATAAAAGAAGCTCTCTTTCAAAACCGATTTAATTAGGTCGGGGAAAGAGAGCTATTTTTTAATAAAGAAATAGAAGTAAATAATTTTAATAAAATTATGGCCTGGAAAAGACTTTACTTATTGAAAAACATCAAATATAATAAGTTAAAAGTGAAATTGGAGGCTGTTATGAAGTATAGATTATTATCAAGTGTCTACTATGAGGATTCAAAGCACTATATTGAACTATACAATAGACGTTATAACAGTGAATCAACTTATAGATATAACTTTTCAATCGGTAAAAACAAGGCATTTTTAGTCATAAATAACAATCTATTAGAGTTGGTAGTGAAGATACTGTCTCTTGATAAACAATTCGAACTTAAAGCAAATGCTTTACCTCAGATTGCTCTTAGACAGTACATAAAAAAATGTGTTATTGATGAAATTAAAATGACAAATGATATTGAAGGCGTCATCAGTACTCGAAAAGAGATTAATGAAATTCTTGAAGACATTTCAGGAAAGAAAAAAGGAAATCGTCTATATGGTCTTGTAAAGAAGTATGAATTATTAACGGAAGAAGAGATACCCTTGAGAACTTGTTCAGATGTCAGAGCATTGTATGACGAGCTTGTTTTAAAAGAAGTTGAGTCGGAAAACAAAGAACACTTCCCTGATGGAGCAATTTTTAGAAAAGATGCTGTTTTTATTCAAAGCAAAACTGGAAAGACAATTCATAGAGGGGTCACACCAGAAAATGAGATTATTGAAATCTTGACAAGCTGTTTGGAAATGCTCAATAGTGATGCCTTCAATCGACTAATTAGTATTGCTGTATTTCATTATATGTTTGGCTACATCCATCCATTTTATGATGGGAACGGTCGCATAAGCAGATTTATAAGCAGCTATTTACTCTCTAGAGAACTTCATCCACTTATTGCATATAGACTTGCATATACGATTAAGCAAGATATAAACAGTTATTATAAAAATTTTAGACTTGTTAACGACGAAAAGAACATGGGGGAAGTTACGAGCTTTGCTGAGTATTTCCTTGAAATTTTAGCTGTATCGCTTGAAGATCTAAATTCATCGCTAGACGATAAAATCATGAAGTTAGAATTTTATAAAAGTGCAATAGAGGATATCATAGTGACGAAAAAGTGTGACGAAAAATCGGGAAATGTATTGTTCCTGTTGGTTCAAAACACCTTATTTGGTGAACAGGGAATTGATGTCAAAGATATAATTAAAATTACTAATATTGGAAATTCCAAAGTAAGGTCTATGTTAAAATCATTTGAATCATCTGATTTAGTCGTTAAAACATTGATTGGGCGAAAATATGTATACGATGCAAATTTGGAAACAATAGATGAACTTCGCAATAAATAGGCAAATTTAAATATTGGATGATACTATTAAAGCTCTCTTTCAAAACCGATTCAATTAGGTCGGGGAAAGAGAGCTATTTTTTAATAAAGAAATAGAAGTGAATAATTTTAATAAAATCAGTGACTAGGGTTTATTTCTTTTGAGATTGAAATCCTTGAATTTCCGTAATCAGTGATGTGGCATGACCCATAGGGCAAACAACGCACCAACTTCGGGGCTTGAATAAGATTCCAATGGTGATGCCCACGATAAATGAAATCCCCATAAACCGATAAAAGGCGTGTGAGAGCTTGTGGAAGTCTCCTTGTGTGTGATATAGAGCATATAAGAGAACTGCCCCCATAAATGCCAGGAGAAGATTTTTGAATTGCTTGCTCATCATAAATTTTGGTAGGGGCCTATTAAAGCTCAATTTGGCGAGAAATCTTCCAAGAAAGGAGCCTCGAGGACAGTATTTGACACAGTGTATTTTGCCACGACCTCTAAGTGCGTGAACAATGGGCATTGTCATGCAAAGGATTCCCAAGATGCCAAACCGGATATCAAATGTACTCAGTGCGAAAAAGGTGACAATAATAATCCAAGACCACTTCATATGGGATGATTTGTTTTTTGATTGCAAAAGTTGACCTCCTAATTAAACCCCGGTATAGGGGGGTGTTTTTAGGTAGTGTAGCATAATTCTTTTCTGTGAGTCAACTGTTGTTACAAAGAATTTACAAAACAGTGTTGTTATAAAGAATTTACAAAACAGAAAATTCAAAAATTATAAGAGTAAATCTGTTTCTGGGATGATTTCAACTTGTGCATTGAGTTTGTAAATGACATCCTTTCGCTCTATGATGATGGTGGCTTTGGAGGCCAGTTCATCTGAATATTTGATATTTAAGAGGAGTTCTTTGGCTGGGTTGATGGCAACAGGGTGTCCAACCCTACAGAGCATGGAGAGGTCGCCATTGGTATCGCCATAAGCATAACTTTCGGACAAATCAATATCATATTGAGCGACAAAGTCATCTATGGCCTTATTTTTACTCACGGCATCCCACATTGGTGTGACTTGACCTGTGAAGCGTCCCTTTTCATCGACTATATAATCTGTGCCTCGAAAACCGTCTATCTCATATTTTTGTGCCATTTTTGAGACTAGGAATGAAGGGCTGCCTGAGATAAAAAACACCTTGTGCCCCTGCTGTTTGTGCCAGAGGATTCGATTGCGTGTGTATTTGTAGACAATATCCCCATGAAGTGCAATCACTTGGTTTGAAATAAACTCAAGATCAGCGGCTCTAAGGCCTTTAAGCGCCTCATAATAAATATCCACTAGTTCGAGCATGTAGTCCTCATATTCACCTACGCGCTTGCGCCATTCCACGAAGGCGTCTTTGACACTGGTGTGCCAGAGACCGGGATCGACCACTTCGTATTTGACCAGTTTCTTAAAGTGCTCTATCATCAGAGAATTGCGATAGAGTGTCCCATCTATATCTAAAAATGCAGCTGTACTCATTAAAGTCACATCCTTTCTTAGGGCTTTTGTATTTTATACTACAATATACGCTTTTTTATTCAAAAAGTCCATATATTTTGTTGGGCAAATATCGCCTCTATTCATTGATTTTTTAAGAGGTTTGTGGTAATCTATTTCGGGCAGTATTGTTAATGGACAATTAAATTTAGGGAGGAACAATTCGTGAATCAAAACGAAAGAAAAATCTTTACCGCAGACCCATCTGCACTAGGATTATTTGGACTTGCAATGGTGACATTCGTTGCATCGTCACAAAAATTAGGATGGACATCGGGAACATCATTTATCATTCCGTGGGCAATCTTTTTAGGTGCCTGTGCACAGATTTACGCGTGCTTAAACGATGCGAAAAAGGGAAACGTATTCGGAGCAACTGCTTTTGGGGGCTACAGCTTCTTCTGGCTGGCAGTAGCAATGTCTTGGATGATATCAAATGGTGTTTTTGGTGAAACAATGGCAAAAAATGCCGATCCTAAGCAACTTGGATTTGCCTTCTTGGGCTATTTAATCTTCTCAGTCTATATGACAATTGCCTCTCTTGAAACAAATAAAGTGCTTATGATTATTTTTATTCTCATTGACTTTTTATTCTTAGGACTTAGTATGAGCACAATTTGGGGAATTCATGCAGGGCATGAACTTGCAGCATGGAGCGAGTTTTTTATTGCATTGGTTGGATTTTACGGTTCAGCTGCAAATGTTATAAACAATACTTTTGGGAGAACATTCCTTCCGATTGGAAAACCGCTTGGAATTTTTAAGAAATAGGGATATGTCAGAATTGGCAGATTTAAGGGACCCACTGTGGTCCCTTTTATTTATATATTTAGGCTTTTTTAATAGAAATTATCTATTTTGCTAATCAAAAAATGTTAAAATACAGATAAATGACTACATAGGAGGGCAATTACATGGAACCCGTTATTAAAATGACAGATTTGAAAATGAGATATAGATCAAACAGCGACTATGTACTCAAGGGAATTAATCTAGAGATAGCCCCTGGGCAGATAATTGGCTATATTGGTCCAAATGGCGCTGGAAAGAGCACCACAGTTAAAATCATGCTGGGAATGATTCGGGAGTATGAAGGAACCGTGGAAATATTGGGAGAGAACATACGGGATAACGGTATTGCATATAAGCAACGAATTGGATATGTGCCAGAAATTGCAGTTATATATGACAGCTTGTCAGGGTATGAATATCTCATGTTCATTGGGGAACTCTATAAACTCGAGAGCGAGCTAGTGGAGTACAAAGCGAAGACGCTCTTTGAACTGTTTGGCATCAAAGAGGCACTATATAACCGGATTTCATCGTATTCCAAGGGGATGAAACAAAAGCTTTTGATTATATCCAGTCTGATTCACGATCCTGATATTCTGTTTTTTGATGAGCCCATCAGTGGACTTGATGCCAACAGCGTCATGATTTTTAAAGAGATTATCAAGAGCCTCTCAGAACAGGGAAAGACGATTTTCTACTCCTCACATATTATGGAAGTGGTTGAGAAAATCAGCGACCGGATTATCTTGCTGGACAAGGGTGTCATCGCCGCAGATGGTAATTTTGAGATGCTCAAGGAAAAGAGCCACGAGGGATCACTTCAAGAGATATTCAATCAACTTACTGGATTTAACGAGCACGAAGCAATTGCAAAGACTTTTGTGGAGACGATTGGTCTCAAGAGTGTTGAGGTAAGCGGAGAGCTGAATGGAGGGCGTGCACATGAATAAGTCCTACGTGCTGCTCAAAATTATTGCTCTATTTAAACGGGCTATAAAGAGGTCAACCGTTGATTATGATGACCTTGTGACAATTCTATCACTCAAATTGACGCTAGATGACCGGAAGAGCAGTCCAGTGAATTCTAACAAGAGTAAATTGACTGGGATGAAGGCAAATTTGTTGATGCAGGGGCTCTTTGGATTTCTCATGGGGATAATGATGTTCATGCCCTTTGACTTATTTTATAAAATCGCAATTGTGGCTGGAATGGATTTATTTTTTATGGTGCTGTTCATGATTTCCGATTTTTCGAGTGTTCTCTTAGATACGAGGGATAAGGACATCATCATGACGAAGCCGGTGACGCCGCAGACGATGAATGCTGCAAGACTCATACATGTAATCTATTATATGCTGAGCTTGTTCCTCGCTTTAAATATCATTTCTATTGTGATTCTCACTGTGAAACGGGGGGCTATGATTCTCGTTGGATTTGCCTTGATGTTAATCTTGCTGTCCTTTTTCATCATCTTTATTACGACGATTCTCTACAGCCTATTGCTTGAGAAGTTCAGCGGGGAAAAATTAAAGGATATCATCAACATATTTCAGATAACCTTATCCATCGTGACCATGATATCTTATCAGTTGGTGGGCAGAATCTTTGAATTTGTTGACTTTGAAATGGTGGTACATATTAAGTGGTGGACGTATCTGCTGCCTCCAGCATGGTATGCGTCATTATTCGTGGTAATCGTTGAAGGTGAGCGAACATCACCCTATTTGATTATGTCGGTTTTGGGAATCGTCATTCCACTGATTTCAGGTGGATTTTTGATTAAGAGTATTTTGCCAAAGTATGAAAATTATCTCTCGAAACTTCAAATAGAAGATGGCGTCTTTATCCCTAAAAATTCCTTTAAGACGCGTCTAAAAAAGGGATTGTTTAAACTGGTTTCTAGCAATCACCAAGAACTTGCCTTTATGAATTTTACCGATGCTAATTTGAGCCGTGATAGAAAAGTCAAACTGATGATTTTACCAAATCAAGCGTTGGGATACTTGTTTCCGCTGATTATGATATTGCCGTTTTTGCAGAGTTCAGACGGTCTTTTGGAAGGCATTGCCTCATTAAAGGGATCTTTGGTCTATCTAAATGTTTACTGGGCAGTGGTGATGTTTGCCTCTAACTACGAGTTCATCCAGTACAGCGAGAAATACGAGGCTTCCTTTATATATGATACATTTCCGATAGAAGATAAAAACACCATTGTCATCGGAGCACTCAAAGCGTATTATATCAAGTACATGCTACCTGGAATGCTAATGGTCAACGTCATCTTTCTGCTTCTAAGCGGACCGGAGTCACTTTTAGGACTTTTAATTACAGATGTCATGAGTGTATTCCTT
Organism: Firmicutes bacterium UBA6806; assembly: GCA_002452745.1. Lineage (GTDB taxonomy): Bacteria > Bacillota > Clostridia > Peptostreptococcales > Acidaminobacteraceae > Fusibacter_A. Next base: position 11,706 of record DKFC01000007.1, on the reverse strand, counting down.
CTGATTTTAAGGTATAAGCTGTCTTCTATGGAACTTCCGTTTTCAAAGGAAATCGCAAGTACTGGCAATAAAAATGTGGCCTCTACCTTTGGACTCATGGCCATTGCAGGCATATTGGCAGGGCTCCAGTTTTTAGTGGTGAAAAATAACTTTATTGCAGGTGTTATTGTATTGGTTCTAGCTGTATTGCTTACATGGTGGAGCTATATTATGTCGTTTGTAAAGTCAGGGTATAAAGCCCCTGAGAATTAGGCAAAAATTATAAAAAGCGTCTCAAGGAGTGGCAAAGCCATATGACTTGAGGCGCTTTTGCTGTTTTATAAGAGAGCTTTGATAGAATCAACCATATCCAGTGGATCTACTGGAGATTCAAAGCGTTTGACGACGTTTCCATCACGGTCGATTAAGAATTTCGTGAAGTTCCATTTAATACCATCGCCATGTAACAACTCAGGAAATTTCTCTTCGAGAACTTTTTGGAGCATTTTGTGACCTGCTTGAGTGTTATCAAAACCTTTAAAACCAGCCTGTTCTGTTAAGAACTTAAAAAGCGGGTGAATGGATTGGCCTCTGACGTCCATTTTTTCAAGTAGGGGGAATGTGACGCCGTAATTTAATTCACAAAATGATTTGACCTCACCACCTGTTGAAAGTTCTTGATCTGCGAATTGACCACATGGTGCCCCAATTACAACTAGACCATCGTCCTTATACTGGTTATAGATTTTTTCAAGATCCTTATACTGAGGGGTAAACCCACATTTGCTAGCGGTATTGGCAATAACCACAACTTTTCCTTTAAATTGGTTTAAATCAAATGAATCTCCATCGATGTCGTTTACTTTAATATCATATAGTGACATGTTGACCTCCTGTTTTAATTGCGTACAATTTAATTTTATACAATCATTATATCCTTTCGAAAAAAATCTGTCAAGCCATAATATTTGAAGAATTGACACGTAATTTTCAATGCGGTATAATTAATTGTATAAAATCTATTTGGATCGGTTGAAAAATTATTTTTGAAAAGAGGTGTTGTCATGGCATATGATCAGTTAAAATTGGAAAACCAGCTATGCTTCCCGCTGTATGCCGCATCAAAGCGGATTACGAGACTGTATAAGCCGTTTCTAGACCCTTATGAGCTTACTTATACGCAGTATATTACGCTGTTGTCTCTTTGGGAGAGGGATGGCGTATCGGTTAACGAGCTAGGCGCGTCCTTATATTTGGACTCGGGGACGTTAACTCCGCTTCTTAAAAAACTCGAAAAGCGTGATATTGTAGAAAAGCAGCGAAATGTTGAAGATGAAAGAAATGTCTTGGTTTACTTGACAGATGAAGGATGGGCCTTGAGAGAGGCTGTAAAGGACATTCCATCAAGGCTTGCTACCTGTATTAACTTACCGATGAACGACATCATAGCCCTTCATCGCATACTGCACCAAATTTTAAAAGATGGAACTTGTGAATAGCAGAAAAGATACTTTTAATAGCCCAGAGGCTCTCCAACGATAATGACGTGGATTCGATCTTTAATTCTTTGATAACTTGTTGTGACATAGTTGCAGCAGATTCGATCTGGACTGTGACAATCCATGCATTCACCTGTGATGGTGCATGGTGTTTTCATATCGAGACGTGCACAATTTGAAGGGGCTGAGAGTTGACGATTGCGGACGATAGCTTCATCGAGATTTCTGACGAGCTTGTTGATGCCTGCAATGACGATAACCCGATCAGGACCGTAAATCAAAGATGCAACTCGATTTCCTGAACCATCCACATTGTAGAGTTCCCCATTTTCAGTAAGGGCGTTTGTACTCATGAGATAGGTATTTGCAGAAAAGCTCTGACGGTATAGGCTGCGCAATTTCTCCGGAGTCATCCCCTCTGCATAACGGTCTAAAAACTCATACTCTCCAGAGCGCAAGAGTTCAATCATATTTGTTTCGAATAGAGTCATAGAGCCGCCGACAGAGACGACATCTCCAGGTGAGAGCAGTGATTTGACGAGGGTTTCCAGTTCTGATGCAGACTCGATGTAATGTCCCTTCATTTGATTTTTTTCAAGGTTTTCCAAAGTTCGCTTGATTTTGAGACTGGTAATTTTCTGTGTGTTTTTATCCATGTTAACCTCCAGTTATACAGTTGTGATTCTCTAGTGAGAATCGGATGATGGTTTCCTTCATTATAGAAAACCACGGCTAAAAATACAAGATGATGATTAAATTGAAATGGACTGTGTTCATAAAATGTTAAAGTTTTTTATGCAAAAATTGCATTATAATAGTGTATAATGTGGGTGTAAGGCCATTGAACCCGGTTTATTCGAAGCATGATATCCGTTTTAAATGAAATGCGTATCGTTTTTTGAATAAACCGGGTTGAATTTCCATGAAAAGAGGATGACTAATGATGAAAAAATGCTCAAATTGTAAGAAAAATGTAGCGATGATGAGAACTGCTAAAATTGAAAACGGAAAAACCGAATATATTGATCTCTGTCTTGAGTGTGCTGAAAAAATGGGCTATCCCGTCATGGATGAAATCATGAATCAAATTAACTTAAGTCCTGAGGAGATGGATAATCTGTCCAAACAAATGAACAAGTTGTTTGACAACATTTCTCACGATGAGGACAATCCGCTGATGAATTTGATGAATTTTGAAACAGATGCCGATGACAGCGACTATGACTCTGACTTAGAAGAGGACGAAGAGGCTTATTTTGATGATGAATACGAGACTCACGAGCACGAGCACGAAAGTCAGGAGGAGGCTTCTCAGGATAACAGCACAGAGAGTGAATCCAAGACTTCCAAGAACAGAAGAGGCAAGAAACTCAAACTAAAATCATTGTCCAAATACGGGACGAATTTAATAGAAAAAGCACAAAATGGAGAAATTGACAGGATTATCGGCAGAAATAGAGAAATTGATAGAGTGGTGCAGATTTTAAATCGAAGGAGCAAGAACAATCCAATCTTACTTGGTGAACCAGGGGTGGGTAAGACAGCCATCGCTGAGGGACTTGCCGTTCGAATTGTGGAGAAACAAGTACCAGAAAAACTACTTGATACCGAAATTTACTTGCTCGATATGACGGCGATTGTCGCTGGAACTCAGTTTAGGGGACAATTTGAAGGCCGTATGAAGGCGATTATCAATGAAGCTAACGATCATGGGAACGTCATCTTGGTAATTGATGAGGTCCACAATATTATGGGGGCTGGCGAAGTTCATGGTGGTGTTATGAATGCCGCAAATATTTTAAAACCTGCACTTGCAAGAGGTGAAGTTCAAATTATCGGCGCTACAACTATGGAAGAATATCGCAAGCACATAGAAAAAGATGCGGCTCTTGAAAGGCGTTTTCAACCAGTTGTAGTGGATGAACCGAACTTGGAAGACACTATTGAAATTTTAAAGGGCATCAAGGATTACTATGAAACTTATCACAAGGTGATTATAACGGATGAGGTCATAGAATCTGCGGCGAGGCTCTCAGAGCGCTATATAACAGATCGGTTTCTCCCAGACAAGGCAATTGATGTGATTGACGAAGCTGGTTCAAGAGCCAATTTAAAAAATCATGGACTTGTGGAAGTCAAAGCGTTGGAAGACGAGCTTGTAAAATTGGAAGAGGAAAGGCAGCATGCCACTGAACATGAATTATATGAAAAAGCGGCAGAACTCAGAGTAGAGGCGTTAAAACTTCAAGAGAAAATAGAGTCTGTTAAGCAATCCTCAGAGAAAGTTTATTTGACAGTTGAAGATATTGCTTATGTCATTGAAGCGTGGACTAAGATTCCAGTTCAAAAGATCACTGAAGAAGAAGCTGAAAAGCTAATCGCCCTTGAACATAGACTGCATAGACGCGTCATAGGACAAGAACATGCGGTGGATGCCATTGCCAAGGCCATTAGAAGAAACCGATCGGGTTTTAGAAAAAAGAGAAAACCTGCATCGTTCATATTTGTTGGGCCGACAGGTGTTGGGAAAACGGAACTGGCACGAACTCTTTCTGAGGAGTTGTTTGGAACTGAAGATGCCATGATTAGGGTGGATATGTCTGAATTTATGGAGAAACATACCGTATCAAAACTGATTGGAGCGCCTCCGGGATATGTTGGCTATGAACAAGGTGGACAACTCACTGAAAAAGTAAGGCGGAATCCGTACTCTGTTATTTTGCTAGACGAAATCGAAAAAGGGCATCCAGATGTGTTTAATGTTCTCCTTCAGATTTTAGAAGATGGAAGGCTCACTGATGGACAGGGCAGAACTGTCTTCTTTGAAAACACAGTGTTGATTATGACTTCAAATGTGGGGACGAATCTCAAGTCAAATGGAATAGGGTTTGGAAGTGAGACTGATTTAAAGGCTGAAAATAAAATCAATGAAATGCTCAAAGAGACTTTTAAACCTGAATTCTTGAACCGCATAGACGATATCGTTGTCTTTAGAAGTCTCAAAAAGGCAGAACTCAGAGAGATTATAGATTTACAGCTTCGAGAAGTCAGCGAAGAAGTTAGTGAAAAGCACATCAAGCTGGAAGTTGCAGAAGACGTGAAAGACCTTATTTTAGAAGAGGGATTTGACGAAAAATATGGCGCAAGGCCGCTTAGACGAACTATACAAAAGTTAATTGAAGACGAGATTGCCGAGCTCTATATCAGAAAATTCATCCGTGAGGGAATGACGCTCAGAGCAGTTCTTGAAAATCAGAAAGTGAAAATTGAAATAGGGGCAACAGAGTAGTCTATGGTGTATTCTGTTTTGCCAGACTAAAATGTATACAAGCTAAAAATGAACCCTCCTCTGCAAATAAGGCAGAGGAGGGTTTTTAAATAAAAAAATGGATTAAAGTGAACAAAATGCTTTAAACTGAAAGATTAAGAGAATTGGTGAGTACATAATCCATCTTGACACAGCCTAGGGCAGAGGCGACGGATTTACATTTTGCCCTCAACAGATAAAAAATATCCTTGTCCTGCCGGTGACTGAGGGTCTCAAAATTTGCCTGCCCCTTTGAAATAATTAAGTCAGCGGCTTCGAAGGCCTCTCTGAATTCAGGGGAACAATCTTTTAAAATGGTCCCTTGAGCGCCGTGGCCATTGTCGATGACTTTGACCATATCAATAACACCACTTGTGATAGCATCATGCATAGTGGCATCATTTACGATGGGGCTGCCCTTTACCACATATGTGACTTTGTCTTTTGGAAGCTGACTGAGCAAGAACTTATCAAATATGATTTCACCTGAATTATCTGCAATGTAGAGGATGTTTTGTGCCGTTTTTGAGGCCCTCTTCAAAGCGGTAGAACCGCTCCCAAAGAGGGTATGTGTGAGACTGTCTTCCACTGATTTGATGATGTCAGATACATCGAGGTCCAGCCCCACTGAGAAGTCGATAATATTTCCCGCAATGGCCAGTCTGCAAGATAGATCAAATGGGTCATCGGATTTCTCGATCCACTTTTCATGGCGGATTCTATTATAGATATCGGTGGCCGTTTTATTGAAGTCATCTTTCATTTCTTTATATGGGTCGTCAATGCCAGTCAATCGTTTGGCATGTTGATGCATTTTGTAGGCGATTTCTGGTGATGTTTTGTTGAAATCTAGGTTGGAGAGTTCCTTCAAGGCACATTTGATAATTTCTTCTTGAAGTTCTGATTTATCTGTTACTTCTTCGGAGATTTCGACAGCTTGTCGGGCGAGGCAATAGATGCATTCCCTTGAAATATTCATAAGTCTGGTATCCTTTCCACTAAAAAAAGAGGCTAAAGGGTCATTATATCTGAGTTTTGCCCCTTTTCAATATCTGCTTCCATGATTGCATCTGGAACGAGGTTTCCACCGGTGGCCCAAGTTAGATGCGTACAATTTTCCATCTTATCCAATAGATTGTGCGATTTAAGGTATTCAAACCCAGTGGTGTCATAAAATAATTTAATTGGACCAATGGCGCCTGCCAGAGCAGAGGGCTCAAGTCCTAAGTTCTGAGAAGCAGCCATAAGATACAGCATGCGATAAAGTTTTTCGTCAGAGACTGTATAAGATCCGCTCAGTAGAGGGCGCATGGCTCTTCCAACCAGCTTGGACGGTCGTCCAACAGCCAATCCGTCGGCGATGGTCTTGGTATCAAGGCCAATATCTGAGACGGCGATGCCGTCCATCTTGTCAGTGGCAAGTCCAAGGAGCATGCACGGCGCATGAGTTGGCTCTGCGAAGAAAACATGGACGTGATCTCCATAGATGAGCTTGAGAGCATAGGCGATTCCACCAGGAGCTCCTCCAACACCACACGGAATATACACAAATAGAGGATGGTCGGAATCGACAATTTTCCCCATGCTATCCAGTTGGTCTTTAAGCCTTAAGACGGCAACGGCATAGCCAGTAAAGAGATCAAGAGAGTTTTCATCATCTATAAAATGACAGTTTGGATTTTGGCGTGCGGCGTGTCTACCGGCTGTAACCGCTTCAGAGTAATCTGTTTCATATAGAACGACGTTTGCGCCACGCTCTCTAAGAAGGTTAATCTTCCAAGGCTTGGCATCGGCAGACATGTGAACAGTCACTTTAAAACCAAGTGCACGGCTGATGGTGCCAATGCTCAGACCCAGGTTACCTGTAGAGCCAACGGCGATTTCGTATTTGGAAAAGAGTTCTTTAAAGGTTTCTGTGGATAAAATCTGATAATCATCCTCAAGGGTTAGAAGCCCTGAGTTTAGAGCGATATTCTCTGCGAACTTAATCACTTCATAAACACCGCCACGGGCTTTGATTGAACCGGCAATCGGTAAATGACTGTCGGCCTTTAAGAGCCAATCGCCTAAAATGCGGCCACCAATAAATGTGATAACGGACTTTTGGTAGGCTTCAATTGAAATGAGCGGAGATTCGATAATACCCTTTGATTCTGCGGCGTCTTCAAAAGCGCTGGCAAAAAAGGACGCAAAACGTCTAAGACGGGCATCGGCATCCTCAATATCTTCTAGTGAGGGAAATTCAGATTGCAACTGCTTTAGTGCAATAGGAGCAGAAGTGAGATTGGGATTAATCCAAAGCAGTTCTTCATAGGCTTTTAATTTTTCGACAATTGTATTCATATATGCGCCTCCTCATGATAATTATCATAACAAAGATTTCCTCAGACATAAAGCTGAAAACGATTTAAGTTTATTATAATTGTAATATGGAATGGGAGGAATTGTGTTATAATGTCGTTAAGAAAAGAACTTAATAGCAACTTGAAATATGAAGTATAGATTAAAGGAGATTTCGCATATGAACCAACATGGCATTACAAAGTACAAACAAACCATCTTTATGGGGATTAGTTTAGTGCTGGTCATCGGATTTTTTTTACCGTGGGTGACAATGGACCCGAATTTTAACATGTTTGCGACTTCTAAGGCCAGCTTTTCCGGACTCAGCTTGGTCATGGGAATCAACTTTGCAGTGCAGATGATCAATGCATTTGGGTCATCGTATGACTTCCCAGCGTCGGCAAATATTGTGTATTTGGGTTATTTGCTGTTATTAATTCCGATTCTTGGGGTGGTGGGGATTATACTGAGTGGCATCCGAAGCCGAAAAGCAGCGATGGTTCATCTCATTCAATATGCGTTCTCACTTCTGGTGTTTATTCTGATGATTGTTGCAAGTAATATAAGTGCTGACATGAGAGAGTTGGTTGACAATGTAACCAACACGGGGTTTGGATTTTACGTTTGTTTTATTGCGGCCCTTGCAGGTGTGGTATTCTTTGTGTATCAGGCAAAGGCAGATCGAGGTAGAATGCGATTTTAGGTCTCTAGAGAGGGATTTATCATAGTGAATCAGTGGATAATGGAGCGGAATTCTAACTTGAATTCCGCTTATTTTAATGAGGGATTGGGATTTTATATTTAAATGGGGGCAATATGGACAAGACAAAGATACGGGTCATTTTATTTATGGTGATTATCAGCACAGTTCTAGCGTTGGTTTATCTGTATCCTTCAAGCAAACAAACTGTTCAAAAGGGGATTGCAGATATGAAAACAGCCAATCTCGAATCAGAAAGGGTCGTTAATCTCGATGGGGATTGGGAGTTTTACTGGGATAAATTGTTGACACCAGAGTCTTTTACAGGGGAAACTCAGGAAAATACAGAATATGTAAAAGTGCCATCTAATTGGGCTAATACTAAGGGAAAACAAAAATATTCAAGTGAGGGATATGCAACCTATCGGTTAAAAATCGTCAACATTCCAAGAGATACATTCTTTGGATTAAAGAAAGAGAACATTAGAACGGCTTCAAAAGTGTTCGTCAATGGCAGGTTGCTTTTAGAAGATGGCATCCCAGCAGAGAGCAAAATGCAAAGCACAATCAGCAACAGGCCACAGATTGTGTTCTTTGAACTGGAATCATCAGAAGCAGAAATTGTCATTCAAGTGGCAAATTTTGATTACATCAACGCTGGAATCTCAAATTCAATTTATTTTGGCTATCAAGATGATTTGATGAGGATGCATTTTAAGCAGAATTTGATGGAGGCAATTGTTGTAGTCATCCTGTTGTTAATTGGTGGCGCTTGCTTGGTTTTCTATTTTGTTCAAGATAGGCGGAAAAAGCGACAGACATTAGTGCTTTCAGTTGCCTTGAGTTGTCTGTTCTTTGCCCTCGCAAATGGGTTTATCAGTGAGCGTTTTTTTATCAATATCTTTCCGCTCACAAGATATGAGACGATTTTTAAACTTTACTACTGTTCCGTTTACAGTTTTATGATTGCCATTTTGTTCTTTGTAAACAGGACCAGTGATATCTTCTTAAAGACCTGGATTAGAAATGCACTAAGCATTGTGTTTGGAAGCTATTTACTCGTTGTCCTGCTGACGCCAATAAGATTTTATATTGGAGCATCTGGTTACTACATGATACTTGACATTGCGGTCTTAATGGTTTTATTCGTGAGGGTTTTCTATCTCTATTTGAGAAAGTCTGAAAGCGTTATCGGCATCAACACGCATACCACTTTATTAATCGCATTGTTTGCGATTAACATCTACACGTTTGACAATGTGGTTTTTTCGCTGGGAATTCGTAAAAACATGAACATAGGATTGGTGAGTACCGTCCTTTTTAACATCTTACTTCTGATTATGTTGACCCTTCACTATGCGGAGGCCTCTAGACAAAAACAGGAAATGGCCGTTAAGTTAGTGGAAAACTTTTATGCACTTGATAAAAAGGAGGAAGCCCTAAAACGAAATGAAATTGCCTTCCTTCAAGCACAAATTAAGCCGCACTTTCTGTTTAATGCCATGAGCAGTATTATTGGACTCTGTTACACGGACGGTGATCGAGCTGGAAACTTACTTCAAGAGCTGATGAATTTTTTAAAAGCATCATTTGACTTTGACACCAATCGAAATTACATTACCATTGAAAGCGAAATCAACTTAATTGAGACATTTGTTAAAATTCAAAAGGAGCGGTTTGGCGACCGGATTCAGATGACATATCGCGTAGAACCTGAGGTGATGGACTTCAAGATTATTCCGCTTGTGATAGAGCCGCTGATAGAAAATGCCATTCAGCATGGCATTCTTAAAAATAGATTGGGTGGAACTGTAAAGCTCACCATTGAAAAGCGAGGACAAAATTTATATATCGAAGTTGAAGATGACGGCAGAGGGATTCACAAGGAGTTTATTCAGCTTGAGATGAGTAGCCAAACTGAAACCAAAAGTGGCGTTGGACTTAAGAACATCAACAGTCGATTGAAGATGTTTTACAGTAGAGAAATTCAAATTCAAATATTAGAAAGAGGAACGCGGGTATGGTTTGAGATTCCTGCAACGAATGAGGTGACGTAAATGATCAGGGTTGTTATTGTGGATGATGAACCACTGGTTCTAAATTTGTTAAAAAAGAGGCTTAAGGACAGGGGCGACATTGATATTATCGGAGAGTTTACGGATTCAGAAGAAGCTCTGGAGAAAATACCGGGTTTAGAACCGGATATTGCGTTTTTAGACGTTGAAATGCCTGAGATGGATGGCATTGAATTGGCCAGTAAATTACAAAGGCGCAACATTGACATGGATATTGTGTTTGTGACAGCGTACGAGCAGTACGCAGTGGAGGCCTTCAAGCTCAATGCGCTTCACTACATTTTAAAGCCGGTTGATGACACTGGCGTTACAGAGGTGCTCAGAAGGATGTCAAAGAAAAGCAAGCCTCAAGGGAATGAGCGCTATAAGAACAGCCGAATACAGCTTTTTGGCGATGTGGTGATTTTAAATCAGAGCGGTGAAAAAGTAAATTGGGTGACAGCCAAGGCAAAGGAACTCTTTGTACTCCTGTTGATTCATCAAAAAAAGGGGGTCAACAAGTGGCATATTATAGAGCATTTATGGCCTGATTCAGATTCTGAGAAGGCACATCAGAATTTGTATACCACTGTCTTTAGGCTGAAGCGCTCTCTAAAAGAGGCAGGAATGGAAGTGGACATTGAAAACAATGACGGACATTACAGAATTATTCTCAGAAACACAAACTGTGATTGGTGTCAGTTTCAATCCTTTGTAGTTAGAAAACCAGAGTTCAATGATAAAACTGTGAAGGAATATGAAAAAATAATTTCTCTCTATACGGCTGATTTGTTGGAGTCCTGTGGATGGATATGGAGCTTTGAATATCAGGAGAACTGCCGAATTCAGTACAAAGGTCTTGTTGAGTCACTGGTTCAATACTATAAAAAAATTAACGATTGTGTGGCGGCTGATAGGCTTCACAAAAGCCTTGAGAGAATACTGAGAGAAGATTAAACAAAGCTAAAAGCTCAGTTTAACAGAGGCGCAAAGTAGAGAAAAATAAAAGTGGTGATATCCTAGTAAAACGAGGATTCATCACTTTTTTATGTTTTCGTGTAAGAATTTTGTAAGATAGGTTATGTTAAAATATCCGGTAGTAGGGACAACATGAGACTAATAGTTAAATTAAAGAAATGAAGAGAGAAGTGAGAAAACTTTAGGAGGTAGAGCAGTGAAGAAAAAAGCATTGTCAATGCTATTGATTTTGATGATGATTATATCGCTTTTTAACTTTGGAACTTGGCAAATAGCATATGCCGGGGGCGGTATTATCAATCAAGATGGATTTAGTTCAAGCGGGGAGTTATTTGATTACAGACCTTTAGGAGATGATTTTGATATACTCACCTATAAAAACATGCCAAATGGGTACAATAGCGGATTTACGGCATTTAACAGTGGTGTCTTTGACGGACAGTACGTATGGCTTATTCCTTATAATTCAAATTATGTTGTCAAAGTCGATAAGGACAAGGGGACTACTACTGGATATAATGACTGGCCTGAGAATATTGATGTAGGGAGTTATCATTCCTTTTCTGGAGGGATTTTTGATGGTCAAAACATTTGGATGATTCCCTATATATCAAATGGGCTTGTGAAAATCGACAAAGATACAGGTGAGATGACTGGATACGACAATTGGCCAAGTGGGTTTACTAAATATGACAATCCATTTATTGGTGGTGTCTATGATGGCCGCTATATCTGGATGGTATCTCAGAAATATGAGCAGATTATCAAGTTCGACACACTGACAGAGGAAATGAGATTAATAGAATTTACGCCAACCGATGTGGTTTACAACTCTTACAATCATTA